>JAFASF010000040.1 GCA_019244745.1 Solirubrobacterales bacterium
GACGTGCTCGATCTCATCGACGATCGTGTTGCCGAACGGCACCTTGTGTCTCACCCACTCGACGCTGCGCACGTTCCATGTCTGGCTCGTGGGCTGGAGCATCCAGACGGTATACGAAACGATCGCCCACGCCAGCACAGCGAGGAAGGGCACGGCAATCAACAGGCGCCGGCGACGCCGCCTGCGCCTGAGCGCAGCGTCGCGCCGCCGCTCCCGGCGCGCTTCTGGGGTGAGCGGCGCCGCGACGGGCGGTGAGCCAGCCGCGTCCGGCGGATCGCTTACAGCAGGACCAGCCTCAGGCTGCCGCAGATCATCCATGCGATGAGATCCCCCAGCTCGCTCGGGAAGACAAGACGCCGGACATGGTATCCGGCCCGCCGACGGCACGCCCCGATCCGGCCCGGATCGAGATCGGGTCGCGATCGCAGGCCGGACCGTTACCTGGACGGAGGTCCGTACGCAGGCGACCCTGGCAAACTGTTGTCCTCGATGGTTCGCTCGCCCGAGCGCTATCCGACACAGGACGACCGCGACGTCTTCGCGGTCTAAGTGCCACTGAGCGCCCTGAGCAGCCTGATCGTCAGCCTCGACGCCCCGCTGCGCGCTTTGGCGGCCGCGCTCGCGGTGCTCGTCGGCCACGCCGCGCCGGCAGCCGCGCCGGCAGCCGCGCCGGCGCACCCCGCGGGTATCCCGTCGCACCCCGCGGCGCGCGCCCCGTTCGCGGTCGGCGAGCGGGTGATCACGATCACCGACCCGAGCCGCACGGTCCAGTTCCCCGGTCAGCCGCGACAGCCTCGCAAGCTCGTCACGGTGATTCGCTACCCGGCGGTCGGTGCGTCTTCGGAGACCGACGTGGCCGGCGCCGTGCCCGACCGGCCGGCCGGGCCGTTCCCGCTCGTGATCTTCGGGCATGGATTCACGGTCACCCCCACGATCTACGCCCGTCTCCTCGCGGCCTGGGCGCGGGCGGGGTACGTCGTGGCCGCCCCGATCTTCCCGCTGGAGAACGAGAACGCGCCGGGGGGCCCGGACGAAAGCGACCTGACCAACCAGCCCCGCGACATGAGCGTCGTGATCACGAGGATGATCGAGGCCAATGTCGACCGCGCCGGCGCCTTCCATGGCCTGATTGATCCGCGTCGCGTGGCGGTCGCTGGGCAGTCCGACGGCGGCGACACGGCGCTCGCCGTCGCCTACGACCGTTACTTCCTCGACCGGCGCGTTCGGGCCGCCGTGATCCTGTCGGGCATGGAGATCCCGGGCGTGGGCGGGTTCGACTTTGCGCGGGCGGGCCGACCTCAAAGCCCGCCGCTGCTCGCGACGCAAGGAACCGCCGACACGATCAACCCGCCCAACTTCACGCGTATGTTCTTCGAAGCCGCGCCCGCGCCGAAGTACCTGCTCCAGCTGCTGGGCGCCGGACACATCGGCCCTTACACCGATGAGCAGCCGCAGCTCGGGATCGTTGAGCGGGTCACGATCGCGTTCCTCGACGGCTACCTGAAGGGAGAGCCAGACGGGGTGCGGCGGATGATCGCCGCCGGAAATGTGTCCGGTGTGGCCTCGCTCGAGTCTGACCGGTGACCCGCGGGCCTCGCTCGAGGCATACCGGCGAGCCGCGGGCCTCGCTCGAGGCATACCGGCGAGCCGCGGGCCTCGTCCCCTTTCCGGAAGCTAATGCAACGTGGCCTCTGCCGTGGCCAAGAATCCGCCCACGGACGGGGTCCCGCTCACGCTCTGGACCTGCACGTGTGGGTTGTCAAAGATGGTCAGCGTGGCGAGGCCGCCGAGCGGCACGTCGGGCTCCACCAGCAGCCGGCCCTCTCTGGCCAATATGGTCGCGTCCACGCCGGCGGTCAGTCCAAGGACGGTCGCGGTCCCCCGCAGGACGAGCCGGCCGCCCGAAGACGCGACCGGCTGCACCGCATCGAGAAACGGCACCGCCGCGCGCAGGTCGGCCTCGGTGACGAGCGCGGTCCCCGTGAGCCGATCGCCCCGCTTGCGCAGCGTGGCCTCGCGCAACCTGAGAAGCCCGGCGTCGACCTCGGAGGCCGAGGCATCGACCGAGCCCACGTTCCCCGCGTCGCTCAGCAGCCCGCTGAGGTGACCGGCGTCCGAGCGGTAGCTGCCCATCCGGACCTCGACGGTGTCGGCGTGATGCCAGAGCAGCTCGATCGCCGGAAAGGCACTGACCCTGACGCTCAGGACCTCGCCGGAACGAGCCAGCCGGTCCCGCAACCGCTGCTCGGCGATGCCGGGGAGCACCAGCTGGGCGATCACGAGTAGCGCGAGCAGGATGCCGGCGCCGGCGAGGAGCGCGATGCGACGCATGCGTTTGGCGAACGTTACGACTGCCCGGCCTCAGGGTGGGCATAGCTTCGAGCCGGTGCTGAATCGGGACGTGCGTGATCGGATGGCGGATATACGATCACTAGGTCAACCACGTCCGGGGGCGGCGCCGGGTGGGGGTCACCTGCGGGGTGCGGGGCCGGGCGGGGGCGGGGGCGGGTCATCCGCAAGGTGCGGCGCCGGGCGCAGTTATGATGCGCGGCCGCCTTGCGCCGGCACGCCCTCATCCTCGCCTGTTTACTCGCCGTGACCGCATACGTCTCGGCGGTCGCCCTGGCTCGACCTTCGCCGTCCGACGAACGCCGCGCCCGGGAGATCGGGGCACAGGCATACATCTACGGCCTGGCGCTGCTCGAAGAGCAGCGCGTGATCGTCAA
>JAFASF010000013.1 GCA_019244745.1 Solirubrobacterales bacterium
AAAGTTCTTGTGGGACCCTGGAGGTGTCCGGCCGCTAGGTCGGAGGCTGACCCCGCTTAGCGGAGTCCCCCCGAGACACCGCCGTGGTGGCCGCCGGGACTAGTCCCTCCGGCTTTCACGCAGCTATCCGCGGTTCCAGGCAGTCAAAAGCAGTGCTCGAGGGGCGCCGACGTCGACGGCGCCCTTCGTGCGATCCGGGGTGATTCCGGCCGACCGGTCAGGAGTCACCGACACCGGCCGCCGGGCGCGATTCTCGGCCGGCCGATCAAGAGTCACAGACCGCCGGCCGCCGGCGTGATTGTCAGCCGGCCGGGTCGGCGCCGCCGGTGAGGGGGCGAGGTATCCCGCCAACCTGGGTGTGCGTAGCCGCAGTCAGGCGGCCAGGTACTGCTGCCACGCGGGCGGGATGGTGGGGCTCGCCACGTGGATGAAGACAGCCTGGCTCGGCGTGCGCGGGGCCTTGAGCAGCGACATGCCGACCTGACGCGGGAGAAGGTCTCCCTTGCGCCGGTTGCACGGCGCGCATGACGCGACGATGTTCTCCCAGCTGGACGCGCCCCCCTTGGAGCGCGGGACGACGTGGTCGACCGTGAGATTCGAGCGCGAGCCGCAGTACTGGCACGTCCACTCATCGCGCGCGAACACGGCCCGGCGAGTGATCTTGCGGCGATGGGTGTCGCGCGGGATCCGTACGTACGTGACGAGCCGGATCACGACCGGACGATCGATCGTCTGCGTGGCGGAATGGAGCGCCCACTCGGACTTCTCGATCACCTCCGCCTTGTCCTTCAACAGCAGGACGACGGCACGCCGAACTGTGCACACATTGATCGGCTCATACGTCGCATTCAAGACGAGCACCCGGCCACCCTCACGTCCGCGTCGCTGGTGCTGAGAAGGCGACGCGGACCGCGCTGGCGCTGGTACTGAGCTGGCCATGCCAGCAGGCAGTGTAGCGAGGCGCTAAGCGGCATCCGGCGGAGTCAGCCGCCCCCAAATGTGGGTGGCGGTGAGAGTCGAGGGCCGCCCGAGGGATCGAACAGAAGCCGCTTCACGCCGCCGGAAACGACCCGAGCACCCGCAGCACCTCGACCCGCGAGCGCAGACCGTTCAGCGCGTCCGCGACGTGAGCTTCGGTATCGCGACCTTCCAGATCCACGAAGAACATGTACCGGCCCAATCCCTGCTTACGTGGCCGTGATTCGATCCGCGTCAGGTTCACGTCCCGCACGGCGAACTCGGACAAGCATCCCACAAGCCACCCGGGGGCCTCGGCGCCGACCCCCCAGAACACGATCGCCGTCTTCCAGGGACCGATCGACGGCCCGGCCTCGCGAGCACGCTGGGCGGAGCCTCCTGTTCGCGCATGCCCGGCGTCCCGTAGCGAGGCGGGCGCCCGATCCTGGTGCGAGCCCACCGCCGGCGCCAGCCACACGAACCGCGTCTCGTTTTCGGCAACGTCCTCGACACCAGCTCGCAGCACCTGGCAGCCGTAGCGCTCAGCGGCGACTCGGTTTCCGAGCGCGGCCCAAGGTCCCCGGTGCTCGGCGACGATCCTCACCGCCTCCGCGGTGGACGGCGCGGCGAGCACGCGCGACTGCGGCAGCCGAGAGCGGATGAACCGCGCGCACTGGGCGTTCGCCTGCGGGTGGGAGACGACGGTCTCGATCTCGTCGAGTTCCAGCGGAGACCGGGCGATGAGGCAGTGGCGGACCGGGCGCACCACCTCACCTACGATCGCCACATCCTCGGTCTCCATCGCCAACGCGTCGAGCGTCGCGTTGACGGAGCCTTCCAGGGAGTTCTCGATCGGGACCAGAGCCCGCTCCACCACACCGGAGTGCACGGCCATCACGGTGTCGTAGATCGTCGGCAACGGCACGGGGTCGAGTTGCGTGCCGGCGGTCGCGTCGGTGAGGGCTTCGTGGGTGAACGTTCCCTCGGGCCCAAGGTAACCGACGCGCATAGAGCTCATCGAAGCCGTCGACGTGCTACTGCTTCGCCTGGCCGCCGGCGCCCTGCAGCGCGAGTCGGACCGCCTCGTGCTCTTCGGGGGAGAGTTCGAGCTCGGGTTGCCCCTCGTGCACCTGCTTGGCGTAGAGACGCGCCTGCTCCCGATGATTGATCGAGGACAGCACGACGCCCGAGCGCCTCGCGTCGAGTAACGCGATGGAGGTCGACTGAAGTCCCGACATCTCACCGTATGCGTCGTAGCGCACGAGGGCCCGGTAAGCCACGGCGCCGTCGAGTCGCTGCTCACTGGTGGCCATCCGGGTCTCGAGCGCTGCCGCCATGTCGGCTACGTAGTCGTGGAGGGCCTCGAACTGGCGCTGCAGGTCCGCCGAATGGGCAATCAGGTCCTGCCCGCCTGAGCCGAGCAGCGCGCGCTGGTCGGCCCGTACGCGGCGGAGCCTGATCGCCAGCGCCAGCGAGAGGCAGAGCGCGACGACGGCGACCGCGCCGGCTGCGATCGCGACGATCCCTGTCGTGCTCGTGAGATCGTGCACGGGCGACAGGATAGGGTTGATCGTGCCGCATCCGCGAGGTCATCCAGGCCGCTGTCAGTGCCGAGATTGTTTCCTGCGAGCCCGTTGAGTAGGCGGAGCTACTGGAAGGCGACCGGGAACGTCATCGTGTTGTTGGCGATGTGCTTCTCGCCGGGAACCGGTACCACGGTCGCCGTCACGGTGTAGCTGCCGGCCGATGGCGATGAGCGCAGCTGGACCTGACAGGTGACCTGCTGACCCGGATTGGTCTGCGGGACCACGGTCTGGTTACCTGCGCTGGAGCCACTCACCGTCACCTTGCAAATCACGTTGTTCTCGATGTTGGTACCGGTGTTCGTGAAGCTCAAGGTGAACGTGGCCGGCGGACTGGCCGGGATCGTGTTGGTCGAGCCCGTCTGAAGGGTGGTCCCCCCGACGCTCACCGAATTCAGCTCATGGCCGTGCAGTCCGGGAGCGATCTTCCCGCTCGGCGTCGGCAGCGTCACATGTAGCTGCGTCGCGACGTAGGACGGGGTGAGCCACTGCACGTCGGGCAGGAACTGCCCGCCGTTGAACGTCTCTCCGTTCGTGCCTCCGATCGCGATCCCGGCGCCTTTTAGGGCGCCGGCGATCGAGGGCAGGGTGTAGTTCTTATAGATCACGTCAGAGCTGTAGAAGCGGGCCATGTCGGCGGCGATGCTGTTGATCGCGTCCTTGCTCGTGGTGCTGTTGAGCGCGGGTTGAATCTCCTGGCCGATCGCCGCGATGCCGTCGAGTCGCATCTGAAGCGCGAGCAACAGATTCTGCTGCGCAGCCTTGACTTCGTCGGGAACATCGAAGTGCTTGGCCTGACTCAGCTGATTGGCAGCCATCAGGTGCGCTTCGTTGATCTGGTTCTGGAGGTTGACGGCGTTACCCGAGTTCGCGCCGCCGGTCAGGACCCCGAAGAATTGATGTCCGGTTTGGTTGGAGCTCTGGATCACCGACGAGACGTTGTTGTTGTAGTCCTTGAGCGAGCTGTTGCGCTGGCTGACCTGGCAGCTGTGGATGCCCACGGCGGCCAGGATCACCACCACTACGAACACGACGGCCGCAGCCGCGCGGCGCAACTGGATCGCCTGGCGGTCGCTTGGGGGTCGGCGGCCGCCGGGCGGCCGGCGGCTGGTCGCTGGACGACGCCCGTTGGGCGGGCGACCGCCGCTGCCCGAAGAGCGGCCTCTACGGGGGATTGTGCTCGCTGTGCGGGGCTCGTCGGCCTCGTCGAAGAACGACACGGCTGCTGGCTCCTTGGGTCCGGAACCCGGGAGTATGACCTCCATCCCGGCGGGAAGCCGCACCGGACCGCCGGCCGGTCCTCCGGACGGCCTTCAGGTCCTCCGGACGACCAAGCCCCTGCGGCGGCTCCCGGCCGGCGGAGACAGTCGCGCTCCTGCAGCGGCTCCCGATCCGCAGAGACAGCCGAGCTCCTGCAGCGGCTCCGGATCCGCAGAGACAGCCGAGCCCCTGCGGCGGCTCCCGACCGTCCAGACGGCCGCCGGTCCTAAAGGGACACCGGCGGCTGCGTGGAAAAAGCGCCCATATGAGCGCGAGCCAGTCGCCGACGGCGCGCCGCCCCACCGAGGAAGGTGCCGCCCTGCCCGACGCAAGCACCGATTCGCCGCTCGTCCTCGGCCGCTACCACCTACGCCGCCGCCTCGGGGCCGGCGCGTTCGGGACGGTCTGGCGGGCGCGTGACGAGCGGCTCGATCGCGACGTCGCGGTCAAGATCATCGCGCCCGAGCGGATCATGAGCGGCCGGTTCGAGCGAGAGGCGCGTGCGGCAGCACGGCTCGCGCATCCCGGGATCGTGACCCTGCACGAAGCGGCCATCGATGACGAGGGCGGATACCTGATCTCCGAGCTCGTGCGCGGCCAGACGCTGGACCGGCTGGCGAGCGCCGGACGGCTGTCCGATCGAGACATCCTCACGATCGGAATCGCTCTGTGCGGCGCTCTCGCGTATGCCCACGCCCAAGGCGTCGTGCATCGCGACGTCAAGCCATCGAATGTCCTCATCCCCGACCGGCCCGCGTCGCCCACCGAGGTCGCGAAGCTCACCGACTTTGGTGTCGCACGGGTGGTCGGCGGCGACTCGCTGACGCGTACCGGGGAGGTGGTCGGCACCGCGGCGTACATGGCCCCCGAGCAGGCCGAAGGGCTCGAGGCCGGCGCCGCCGCTGACCTCTACTCGCTCGCGCTGGTCCTCTACGAGGCGCTGACCGGCGTCAATCCGGTGCGCACGGGCACCGCGGCGCAGCGGGCCCGACGACTGGGGGCGTACCTGCCGCCGCTTCGCCGCCAGCGCCGGGATCTGCCTCGGGAGCTTGGACAAGGCATAGACCTCGCGCTTCGGCCGCGACCCAGGGAACGGGGAACGCTCCAGGAGCTCAGGCGAGCACTCTGGACCTCGGCTGATCAGGTGCGCGACAAGCCCGGAGTGGTCACGAGCGCGTGGCCGAGTCCGACCGCCGCCCACGAACCCGCGGCCCACGAATCCGCCGCCCAGGTAGCCCGCGACGGCCAGGTAGCCCGCGACGGCCAGGTAGCGCGCAACGGCCAGGTAGCCCGCGACGCCCAGGTAGCCCGCGACGCCCAGGTAGCCCGCGCCGCCAAGATAGCCGGCGCCGCCGAGGTGGCCCGCGCCGCCGACGCTCGGCCGGCCGACGACGCCGCGGACGAGAGCTGGCCCCCCGCGTGGCCGGGCCGAGCGCTCGCCGGCGCCGCAGCCGCCGGCGCGACCGGGTGGCTGTCGGCGCATATCCTCTCGCCGCCGCCACTGGCGCCCGCGGCGGCGGCGTTGCTGGGAGGCGTGCTCGTGGCGGCCCTGCCGCGCTTGGGTTGGCTGACGCTGGCCTCTGCGTTCACCGCCACGCTCGCGCTTCAGAGCCAGCCCGGCGCCGGGCTGGTGGTCCTGATCGCCGCGCTCGTGCCGGTCGTGCTCGACGTTCGCCGCCCCACCGGTTGGCCATTGGCCGCAGGCGCGCCGGCGCTGGGCGCGATCGGACTGGCCGGCGCCTGGCCGGCCCTGGCCGCGCGCGGGCGCTCCGTCTGGCAGCGGGCTGCCTTCGGGATAACCGGGTGGGTGTGGCTGGCGATCGCAGCGTCGCTGGCCGACACCGACCTCTACACCAGCCGGCCGGGAGGTGCAATCGCCAGATCGGGATGGAGTCCGTCGCTGCACGGCGCAGTTCACCACGTGCTCGCGCCCCTTCTCAGCGGGGGCATGCTCGCGGCCGCGGCGGTCTGGGGAGCCGCCGCCGTGGCGTTACCCTGGATCAGCAGCGGGCGCTCGCTCGCCTTGGATGCCTCGCGCGTAGCGCTCTGGTCGATCGCGGTGGTGGCGGCCACCGGGGTAGCGCTTGCTCTGGGACATAGCGCCGCGCGACCAGCCACCTCGACAGCGGCGGTGGGCGCGTTGGCAGCCGCGCTCGTGGCCCTCGCGCCCGCACTCAGGAGCGCTTGGCGCGATCGCCCTAGATCGACCGACATCGAGCACCAAGTTCCGTAGCATGGACGTGGCCTGAACCCCGTCTGATCAACGCTCCCCCGGGCGGGGTCGCGGGCAAACCATGAGTGTCCTCAGGAATATCGAGAGCAAGATCGCCGGCCTCATCGAAGGCACTTTCAGTCGGGCCTTCCGCTCCGAGGTGCGCCCGGTGGAGATCGCTCGCAAGCTCGCCCGCGAGATGGAGGAGCACAAGTCGTTCTCGGTCTCGAGGACATACGTGCCAAACGAGTACCGGGTCTATCTCTCTCCGCGCGACCGGCAGCGGTTCGCCGACTACGAGGGAGCGCTCGGGGATGAGCTTGCCGGATACCTGCTCGAGCACGCGCGCCGCGAGCGCCTCGCGCTGCTGTCGCGCCCGGTGGTTGAGTTCGAAACCGACGATCGCCTGGGGTTGGGCGAATTTGGCATCCAGGCCCGGGTGGTCCAACCGGATGAGGAGGCTGAGCCGGCCGAGGAGCAATCCGGACGGACCATGGTTTACAGCAGCGCGGGGCGGATCGCGGAGCCCCTGGAAGAGCGCGCGCAGGCGCGGGTGCAGACCGCGTTGCTGCTCCTCGAGGGTAAGCGGGTGGTCATTGGACCGACCGGCGCCACCATCGGGCGCAGCCGCCAATGCGACATCGTGATAAGCGACCCGAACGTCTCGCGCCGGCACGCGGAGATCCGCCCGCGGGGCGGCTCCTGGGTAGTGACCGATCTGAACTCCACGAACGGCGTGTCCCTGAATGGACGGCGGATCGACCGGCCCGAGGTGCTCCAGGCCGGCGACGAGATCGAGCTCGGCACCTGCGTGACGACGTTCGAGCTGGAACAGTGACTCATTCCGGGAATCCTCACCGCCTTCGCGGCTGCGAATCATCGCCCGGCTGCGTCCTCGGACCTCGGTGTAGCGCTGCTACACCTTCGGTCCTGCGTCCTCGACACTCGCAAGCTCGTGTGGAAGGTTCCACGCTCACGAATCGGGCAATGATTCCCGGTTGAGCCAATAGCAACCATGCTCGAGCCTGTCTCGGTAGGACTGAAGTTCGGCTTCCTCGTCGTCCTGTACCTGTTCCTCCTCTGGGTCGCATGGAGCTCGCTTCGCGATCTTCGTGGACGCGGCGGCGGCCGCGGCCGCAGAGGTGCCGCGGGCCGGCACGACCCTGTCCAGTACACGGACGCCACGGGCATGTACTCCGCCTCCCTCCCCCTGGCCGAGTTCGACGGCGCGAACGCCCGCCTGCTGGTCGAGCGCGCACCCGGTCACGAGCCCGGCACCGCCTATGAAATTCCCGGCCACGGCGCGACGCTGGGCCGCGGGGATGTGGAGATCCAGCTCGAGGACCCATTCGCGTCCTCGCGCCATGCGCGCATTACCCGCCAGGGCCAGGTGCTGGTGATCGAGGACCTGGGATCGACGAACGGCACCTATCTGAACGACGAGCCACTGACCGGCCCGCAGCCGTTGCACCGGGGGGACCGCATCAGGATCGGCGACAGCGAGTTCTCGTTCGTGCAAATGACCGACATGCCTGTCAACTGACGATGCTGCGCGCGGCGGAAACGGCGTGGAAGACCGACACGGGGCGGCAGCGCAAGGACAACGAAGACAACGCCTTTGCGCGAGCGCCGATCTTCGTCGTCGCCGATGGTATGGGAGGCGCGCAGGCCGGCGAGGTGGCCTCACGGATCGCGATCGAAGCCTTTGAGCAGGGGTTGCCGGACCGCGGCAGCGCCGAGGAGCGGCTCGCGGACAGGGTTCGCGAGGCCAACCGCCGCATCTACGAGCGCTCGCGCAGCGAGCACGAGCGCGCGGGCATGGGCACGACGCTGACCGCGGCCTACGTGGACGATGCCCATCTCGCGATCGCGCACGTGGGCGACAGCCGTGCCTACCGGTTCCGCGACGGATCGCTCGAGCGCCTGACCCAGGACCACTCGCTCGTCGAGGAGCTGGTGCGCCAGCAGAAGCTGACGCCCGAGCAGGCGGCGGAACACCCTCAGCGCTCGATCATCACGCGAGCGCTCGGGCCCGAGCCGGACGTCGAGGTGGACACCTGGACGTATGCGGCACGGGGCGGCGACATCTTGTTGCTCTGCAGCGACGGCCTGACATCGATGGTCTCCGAGGAGCGGGTGGCGGAGATAATCGCCTCGTCCGAGTCGCTTCAGCGGGCGGCCGACGAACTGGTCGACGAGGCCAACGAGGCCGGCGGCCGGGACAACATCACGGTCGTTCTGTTCCGGCTCGAGGAGGTGGGCGACGGCGACGGCGACCAGCCGACGATGATCGGCGCCGCCCCCGCCCGCCCCGACGCGATGCCCTCGTCCCCGCGCCCGGCCCCGGGACCACCCGAAGGCGGCGCCGGTGCGCTGGCGGTCGCCTCCCCGCGAAGGACGATCCCCGCCCGGCGGATACCTCCGGTCAAGGCCCCACTCGGCGAGCGCCGCATGCCGAGGTACGCGAAGGTTCTGGCCGCGCTCGCAGCAGTCGCTGTGGTGGCATTCCTGATCGGCGCCGGTGGCTATCTCGCGACCCGCCAGCTCTACTTCATCGGCACCAACTCGCAGGGGATAGTCACGATTTATCGGGGACTGCCCTACGACCTGCCGGCGGGCATCCGTCTCTATGAGACGTACTACGTGTCGGGCGTGCCGGCTTCGCTGGTGCCCGCGGATCGCCGCGCGAGCGTGTTCAACGACAGCCTCCGCTCGCAGTCCGACGCGACCTCCCTGGTCATGGACCTGGAGGAAGGGAACCTGTCGCGATGAGCGCGCGCAATCGCGAGCTGGTCGGCCTGATCCCGGCCTCGCTCCTGGTCACCGCGGGCTTCGCCGGCGTGTTCATACAGCGCTCCAACGCGCTCTCGAACGTTTCGCTCGTCTACGGCGCGATCTTCCTCGGCCTGTGCGTAGCGGGACACGTCTTCATCCGGATGACGCTCCCGCACGCCGACCCGTACATGTTCCCGCTGGTCGCGGTGCTCGCCAGCTTCGGGATCGTTGTGGTCTACCGGCTCGACTCGACGCTCGCCCGCCAGCAGGCCCAGTGGTTCGTCCTCGGCCTGATCCTGTTCGCGGCGACGATCGTCATCTTCCGCGACTACCGCAAGCTCGAGCGCTACCGCTACACGATCGTGTTCGTCTCGCTCGTACTGCTGATTCTCCCGCGGCTTCCGGGGATCGGGTATGCGGCCAACGGCGCCTACCTGGGCGTGCACATCCCCGGTCTGTTCGTATTCCAGCCCGCCGAGTTCGCCAAGATCGGGCTGGTCATCTTCCTCGCCAGCTACCTGCGCGACACCCGCCAGGTGATGGTCGTGGGCGCCCGCCGGATCCTGGGCGTGACGATCCCGCCGGTCAAGCACTTCGGTCCCGTGATCGTGATCTGGGGGCTGGCCATGCTGATCATGATCTTGCTGCACGACATCGGCTCATCGCTGATGTTCTACGGCGGGCTGCTCGCGATGCTGTATGTCGCCACGTCGCGGTTTTCGTTCGTGGCCGTCGGCCTCGTCGCCTTCGCGGTCGGCGCCTGGTACCTGGGCACGCACATCCCGCACGTCCACGACCGCGTCGACGCGTGGCTGCACCCGCTCAGCGTGACGCTCTACAACAAGACCGGAGGCAGCTTCCAGCTGGCGAACTCGATGTTTGCGCAGGCTGCCGGGGGGCTGTTCGGGCAGGGGTTCGGCCAGGCGGCGCTCACCGTGCCCGGCACGAGCTTCCAGTTGCTCCCGGCTCCCCAGACGGACATGATCTACGCCGTCATCACCGACGAGCTCGGCCTGTTTGGGGCGTGCGCCGTGCTCCTCACCTACCTGCTGTTCGTGGCCCGGGGCCTGAAGACCGCCCAGATGGCGCGCGACTCTTTCTCGACGCTCCTGGCTACCGGCCTCAGCGCGGTGTTCGCGCTCCAGGTGTTCGTGATCGTTGGTGGCGTCACGCGCGTGATCCCGCTGACCGGCGTGACGCTTCCGTTCATCTCCTACGGGGGCTCCTCGATCGTCGCCAACTTCGTCCTGCTGGCATTGCTCCTGCTGGTCTCCGACCGCGCGCGGAGGCCACGATGAACGTGCCGATCGCACGTCTGTTTGCCGTGATCGTCGTGCTGTTCGCGTTGCTGGTCCTGTGGACGTCGCGATGGACGGTGTTCGAGGCCAAGTCGCTGAACAACAACTCGTTGAACGCGCGCACCCTGATCGATGAGCTCAAGATCAAGCGGGGACGGATCCTGGCGGACGACGGCACGGTACTCGCGAGATCGGTACCCGCAGCCGACGGCACTTGGACCCGGGCGTATCCGACGGCAAACTTGTTCTCGCAGCCGGTTGGGTACTCGCTGGCCAGACAGGGCCGCTCGGCCGGACTCGAGCGGTCCCGCGCGCCGGAACTGCGGGGCCTGCAGACCGGGCTGAGCTCGATCCTCGGACCGCTCACATCCAATCGCGTAGGCGACGACGTGTACACCACGCTCGATCCCAAGGCCCAACAGGTGGCGCAGCAGCAGCTCGCCGGCAGAGCCGGATCCGTGGTCGCCCTCGATCCGCGCACCGGCGCGGTCAAGGTGATGATCGCCAACCCGGGCTATGACAACAACCACCCTGACGCAACCGGTCCGGGGGTCTCGCAGTTCAACCGCTCCACGCAGGCCTCGTACCCCCCCGGCTCCACGTTCAAGGTGGTGACCGCCGCTGCCGCGATCGACAGCGGCATGTACACCCCGAACTCGTTGGTCAACGGTAACTCGCCGAAGACCATCTCCGGCATCCCGCTGTTCAACGACAACAACCAGAGCTTCGGTGACACATCGCTGACCGATGCGCTCACGTTCTCGATCAACACGGTCTGGGCACAGGTGGCCGAGCACCTCGGCCGCGCGACGATGACGAAGTACATGCAGCGGTTCGGCTTCTACTCGAAGCCGCCGCTCGACTACCCATCCGACGAGCTGAACATCAGCCGTCCGCTCTCGAGCACGGGCCGGCCGATCCCGCCCGGGAGCCCGAATGAGGACATCGGCCGGATCGGGATCGGGCAGGGAGGCCTTGGGGTCACGCCGCTACAGATGGCGATGGTCGCCTCCGCGGTGGCGAACGGCGGGAAGCTGATGGCGCCTCGCCTCACCGACCGCGTGGTCGACCAGGACGGGCGGACGGTCGAGACGATCCACCCCTCGGTCTACTCACAGGTGATGAAGCCCTCGACGGCCCAGGAGGTGGGCCAGATGATGAAGAGGGTCGTGGAGGAGGGGACCGGGACACCCGCGCAGCTCGGCGGGATCGACGTGGCCGGCAAGACCGGCACGGCTGAGGTCGGCGTGGCCGGATCGGGCCTCACCCAGCCGTGGTTCATCGGCTTCGCGCCGATCGAAAATCCCAAGGTCGCGGTCGCCGTAACCGTTGAGCGGACACAGGGCGGCTTCGGCGGTACGATCGCCGCCCCGATCGCAAAGACGGTGATTCAGACGCTGCTCTCGGAGGGTCAGTGACGATGGCGGAGTTCTCCCCCGGGACGGTGGTGGACGGCCGTTACAGGGTCCTCTCGCGGCTCGGCGCCGGCGGCATGGCAGACGTGTTCCTGGCCGAGGATCAGCAGCTCGGTCGCCAGGTCGCGCTGAAGCTGCTCCACCGCCGCTTCGCCGAGGACCCCGGGTTCGTGGAGCGATTCCGGCGCGAGGCCCAGGCGGCGGCGGGGCTCCAACACCCCAACGTCGTGAGCGTCTACGACCGGGGCGCCTACGACGACACGTACTACATCGCGATGGAGTACCTCCCGGGCCGCTCGCTCAAGCAACTGATCCGCCAGGAGGCGCCCCTCGACCCGGTGCGAGCGATCGACATCACCCTCCAGATCCTCAAGGCCGCCCGGTTCGCGCACCGGCGCGGTGTGATACATCGAGACCTGAAGCCGCACAACGTCATCGTCGATGACTCCGACCAGGCGAAGGTGACGGATTTCGGCATTGCGCGCGCGGGAGCCTCCGACATGACCGAGACCGGGTCGATCATGGGGACGGCGCAGTACCTGTCTCCGGAGCAGGCGCAGGGGCACGCCGTCAGTCCCGCCTCAGACCTCTACTCGATCGCCGTGGTTTTGTACGAGATGCTCACCGGCCGGGTGCCGTTCGACGCCGACGCCGCGGTGACGATCGCCCTCAAGCACGTCTCGGAGGCGCCGACCGCGCCGACGTTCGTAAACCCGAGCGTGCCGCCCGAGCTCGAGTGGGTCGTGATGTGGGCGCTGAACAAGAACCCAGCTGACCGGCCCACGGACGCCGATCAGTTCACCAACGCGCTCGAGCGGTCGAGGGAGATGATCGTCTCCGGCCAGAGCGGCCAGCGCACCGCGAGCATGGCCGCATTGGCCGCCGTGGGGGTCGGGGCAGGAGCGGCCGTGGCGGGTGTGGGCGCCGGCGGCGGCGCGCCACCCGCGGCTCCCGCGGAGCCGTACGGCGAGGGTGATGGTGCGGCCGTGCTCGCCGAGCCGGGGCCTCCGCCCGAGCCGGAGCGCAAGCCCAGTCGGTGGCCGTGGATCGCGCTTCTCGTGGCGCTGCTGCTGGCCGGCGGCGGCGTCGCGGCCTACCTGCTGACCAGGCCGGTCAAGAAGGTAGTGCCCGGCGTGACCGGCGAGCAGCTCAACACGGCGAGGACCACGCTCCAGAACGCCGGCTTCGCGGTCAGCGTGATCAACGTTCCGAACAGCAACCCGGTGGGCACGGTAATCGCGCAGGTCCCGCAGGGCGGGACGAGGGTCAACGAGAGCTCGACCGTCAGCCTCACCGTGTCGCAGGGGCCCGTCAACGTGGCGGTTCCCTCTGTCGAGGGACTGTCGGTCGCCCAGGCCAAGCGGGCGATCACGAGAGCGGGGCTCAAACCGGGGAGGGTGGTGCTGTTCAGCTCCAACCAACTTTCCGCCGGCCAGGTGACGGGGACCGACCCGCCTGCCGGACAGAGCATTCCCATGGGGACGGCCGTGACGATCTTCGAATCCTCGGGCAAGCCGCAGATCGCCGTGCCCGACGTCACGGGCGACACCGAGGCGAACGCTCGGACCGTGCTCGAGGCGGACCATTTCAACGTTGCTACCAGCACCCAGACGTCCTCGACGGTGTCCGCCGGCAACGTGATCAGCCAGAACCCGACCGGAGGCTCCCAGGCGACTCAGGGCTCGACGGTCGCGCTCGTGATCGCCACGGCGCCGCCGACCGCGAGCGTTCCGAACGTCACCGGGCAGACGGCCGACGCGGCGAGCGGGACCCTGACCGCGGCGGGCTTCAAGGTCAACCAGCAGACCACGAACGTAAACCAGCAAAGCGAGGACGGGAAGGTCGTGAGCCAGAACCCGGGCGCGGGCACCACGGCCAACAAGGGCAGCACCGTGACGATCACCGTCGGCAAGTTCACCCCGCCCACCACTACCACGACGACGCCCACGACGTCGACCCCGACCACCACCAAGCCAAAGAAAACGAAAACGACGCCCACGCCGACGACCACGCCGACGACTCCGACGACTCCGTGAGGGGCTTGCATGTGGCGGTCCTGTTGGATGGCGGCTCGCACGAGCCCGAGGCGGCCTCGCAGTGAGCGGCTTGCGGGTCGCGGTGCTGGGCGGTGGGCGCTCCTCCGAGCACGAGGTATCGCTCGCTTCGGCGGCTTCGGTCCGGGCCGGGCTGGAGCTCGCGGGCCACGTGGCGATCCCGATCGACGTGGACCGCGACGGCCGCTGGCGGCGCGCCGGCGCCGGCGTGGCCCTCGAGCCGGGGCGGGGCCTCGACGGGGTGGACGTCGTCTTCCCCGCGCTGCACGGCCCGTATGGCGAGGACGGAACCGTGCAAGGGCTGCTCGAGTGTCTCGATGTGCCGTACGTCGGCGCGGGTGTTCTCGCCTCCGCCCTGTGCATGGACAAGGTCTTGTTCAAGACGCTCATGGCCCAGGCCAGCCTCCCCCAGGTCGACTTCCGGGCCGCCGCGATCGAGCCGTACCGGTCAGATCCCCAGGGGGTGCGCTCGAGCCTCGCCGTGCTCGGATTTCCCATGTTCGTCAAGCCCGCGCGGCTCGGGTCATCGGTCGGGATCGCCCGGGTGGCCGCGGCCGACCAACTGGCCGACGCGCTCGAGACGGCCTTCGAGCACGACGCGCTCGCGATCGCCGAGGCCGCGGCCCCTGGCCTCGAGCTCGAGTGTTCGGTGATCGGCAACGGCGAGCCGATCGCGTCCGAGCCGGGGGAGATCCTGCTTGCCGGCGGCGAGACCGGCTGGTACGACTACGAGGCCAAGTACAGCGAAGGAGGGATGCAGCTCATCGTCCCGGCGCGGGTCCCCGCGCACGTCCGGCAGCGCGTTCGCGAGCTCGCGCTCGAGGCGTTCGTGACGACCGGCTGCTGCGGTCTGGCACGCGTCGACTTCTTCGTGAACGGAGAGCAGGTTCTAGTCAATGAGCTCAACACAATGCCCGGCTTCACGAGCACGAGCGTGTTCGCGTCGCTGTTCGAGGCGAGCGGGATCGGATACGCGGAGCTCCTGGACAGGCTGCTCACGCTCGCGCTCGAGCGGTATGAGGCAGGGCGCGCGCACAGTCACTGACGAGCGCGCCCCGGCCGCCAGCCCACAAGGCGGCGGCCGGGGCGAGTAATGCCCACGCCCGAGGCCTAACGGCGCAACCTGTAGAGCGTGACCTCGTCGAGCCCCAGGACGGCCTGCCCGCCGAGGCTCGTTATCCACACGAGGAAGTAGCGGTAGCGGGTGGAGCCGCCGGTCAGCTGTATGTCGGTGCTGTTGTTGGCGACGTCGGTCGGCGCGGAGACCTTGACCCATCCAGGATCCGGCCACTTGAGCGGCGGCGGGCTCTCGCGCGCGTAGATGGTGGCAGTGAACCCCGGCGTCGGCGTAACGATCCGAAGTACCTTCGCCGTCGTCCCCGGATTGGCGTCGACGTAGAGGCCAACGCCGGCCTTGTTCAACGTCCGGTCGAAGTAGTTCTGCGTGTTCCAGACCGTTCCCAGCTGGTTGTCGATCGCGAGGCTCGCGTCGGGATGCTCGTTGGTGGGGCTCCCGAGCGGGTTGAAGCCGGAGGCGCACGTCTGGCATAGGGCCACCGGCTGAAGGCTGGGCGCCGGCGGCTTCGCCGCCGGTTTGCCGGTGCCGTGATGGGCGCGGCTGCCCAGCCAGGCGAGACCCGCGCCCGCGCCCGCCAGCACGATCAGCAGCAGCAGCACGGCGATGACCTGGTGGCGAACCCGAAACGGGATGCGCCGCTTGGTCTCGGAAGGAAGGGTGCGCAGCACGCTCGTGACCTCGCCAGTCGCGCTCCCCGCCCGCGCGGTTTCGATCGCGAGCACCTCCTCGAGGTCGGCGATGAGCTCGGCGTCGTCGGCGTAGCGATCCTCTCGCCGCTTGGCGGTGGCGGTGTCGACCACCGCGGCCAGCGCCGCCGACGCCTCGGGGCGCACGCGCTGCAGGTCGGGAATCTCCTCGCGAACGTGCTTCATCGCGACCGACACCTGGGTCTCGCCCTTGAACGGGACCTCGCCGGCCAGCATCTCGTAGAGCACGACTCCCAGCGAGTAGAGGTCTGACTGCCCGGTCACCGGCTGGCCGAGCGCCTGCTCGGGGGAGACGTAGTCGGTGGTTCCGAGCACGCGACCGTCCGCTGTGAGGCCCTCCTCGTCGAGGGTGCGCGCGATCCCGAAGTCCGTCACCTTGGCCGAGCCCTCCTCGTCGATCAGGACGTTCTGGGGCTTGACGTCACGGTGGACGATGTGCCGGGCATGCGCGGCGCCGAGCGCGCGGGCGATCTCGATCGCATAGGCGACGGCCTCGGCGATCGGCAGCCGTCCCATCCGGCGGATGCGCTCCTTGAGCGTCTCCCCTTCGACGTACTCGAACACGATGTAGGGCCGCCCCTCGTCCTCGCCGGCGTCGATCACCCCGACGATGTGGGGATGCGAGAGCTGGGCGACAGCACGGGCCTCGCGGCGGAACCGCTCGAGCTGATCGGAGTCGCTCGCGACCTCGCGGTTCATGAGCTTGATGGCCACCTGACGCTGGAGCGTCTCGTCGAGTGCTCGATACACGGTCGACATCCCGCCGGCGCCGATTCTGGCCTCGAGTCGATACCGGCTGTTGAGAGTCGTGCCGAGCAGCGTGGTCATCGATTACCCCTCTATTTTGCGCCACAGCAGGATGACTCACACGTCCGACAACATAAACGACCCCGGACGGTGAGTGGAGGCGGTGTGAGCGTCGTCCGCACTTACTACTTCACGGACCCGGCCTGTCCTTGGTCCTGGGCGCTCGAGCCCACGGTCCGGCGACTGGCACACGACTACGGTCAGAGCCTGTCCGTCACGTACGTGATGGCCGGGATGGCGAGGGAATTCGGCGACGCGGGATCGCTCGTGCGCGAGTCGCTCGAGGCTGGTGCTGCCAGCGGCATGCCGGTCGATCCCAGGCTGTGGTTCGAGGGGGCCCCGAAGAGCTCGTATCCGGCGTGCATCGCGGTCAAGGCTGCGTCGGAGCAGGGGGATCCGGCACCGCACCTGCGCCGCCTGCGCGAGGGATTTCTGTGCCGGAGGCGCAGGCTGGACGGGGCGGAAGCGCTGCTCGAGGAGGCGCGGGTCACGGGCGGCCTCGACCTCGACCGCTTCCGGATCGACCTGAGCTCGCATGCGGTTCTCGAAGCCTTCGGCGCCGACCTCGAGCGCGCACGCGCGGTCGCCACCGAGCACCACGCCGAAGGTGCGAAGCGCGTGACGCTCCCCTCGCTCGAGTTTCACTCCGGCGACGGCGGAGTCCGCGGCGTCTATGGCTACACCTCCTATGACGAGCTCGACGCGGCCGCGGCGGCCGCCGGCGCGAAGCGCGCCGAGAACGAACCGCCGTCCGTCGAGGAGGCGTTGCGAGCGTTTGGGTCGATGGCGACCGCCGAGGTTTCAAGCGTTTGTCGACTGCCCGGTCCGCGAGCGCCGGCCGAGCTCTGGCGGCTCGCCACCGAGTGGCGCGCGAAGCCCGAGCGGCTCGGGAGCGGCGAGCTGTGGACCCTTACGTGAGGGTCAGTCCAAGCCCTGGGAGCTCGACTCGCCCTGCCTGATCTGTGACCCGCCCGATCACCGCGGTGCCGGGATGGCGTCCCGCAAGCAGCGCCACCGCCGCCGCGGATCGGTCCGCCGGGACGATGGCGCAGAACCCGCACCCCATGTTGAACACCTCCCACATCTCGGCGGCGGCAACGTCGCCGGCCTGCGCGATCAGCTCGAACACCTCCGGCACCGGTAGCGGAGCCGAGATCTCATAGCCGATGCCCGAACCGATCCGGAGCAGGTTCAGCAACCCGCCGCCGGTGATGTGGGCCAGGCCGTGCACGGGAATGCTGCTGCGCACCAGCTCGAGCGCAGCGCGCACGTAGATCGTGGTCGGCTCGAGCAGCACCTCGCCGATCGTGCGTCCCGCCAGCTCGGGCGGCGCCGACTCGAGCGACATCCCTCCCTGCTCGAGCACGGCGCGGCGAGCGAGCGTGATTCCGTTGGAGTGGACGCCCGAGGAGGGCAGGCCGATCAAAGCATCGCCCGGTCCGCAGGCGCGCCCGTCGATGATCGCGTCGAGCGCCACGGTCCCGAACGCGGAGCCGACGAGATCGAATCCGTACGGAGACGGATGGCCACGGATCACCTCGGGCAGCTGGCAAACCTCTCCGCCCGGGATCTCCACCCCGGCCAGCTCGGCGCCGGCTCGTAGGCCCACGGCGAGCTGCTCGAGCAGTTTGGGGTCCGCGCGCTCCACGGCCACGTAGTCCAAGAGCGCCACCGGCTCGGCGCCCACGCAGATCAGGTCGTTGACGTTCATGGCCACGCAGTCGATTCCGATCGTGTCGAAGCGCTCGGCCTGCTGGGCCACGATGACCTTCGAGCCGACGCTGTCGGTCGCCAGCGCGATCCCGAGGCCGGGTGCGACCCGCAGAACGCTCGCGTAGTGCCCGGGAAGCGGCACCGCGAGCGAGCCGCGGCCGGGATCAATCTGGCGGAGCACGTCCACCAGCGCCCGCACTGCTCGGTCGGCCCGCGCCGTGTCCACGCCGGCGGTGGCATACGCGTCGGTCATCGCCAGATTGTCGAGGATCGACCGGACCCCGAGACGCCCAATAGCTTTCCCGCAACGACGGCGGCGAGCGCCATCCGGTAGCCCGCATAGGCCAGCAGCGAGCGGTCGCGCTCGACCTGCCGGATCAGCCACGTCGATCCGAGCGTGGAGACGAACGCCGATGACGCCCCGACGGCGAACGGGAGCAGCGTGCCCGGCGGCAGGCCCCGGCGGCGCAGGCGGATTGCCTTGAGCAACGTGGCGCCCGCGATCACCGGCAGCGCCACGTGGCGGGAGAGGCGATTTGCGTCCTCGCGCGTGAAGTGGCGAAAGCGAGCGGCGGCGAGCGTCGCCCCGTTGCGCGAGACCCCCGGAACCAGGGCCAGGGCCTGCGCGATCCCGAGCCAGAGGGCGTCTCGGGCGCCCGCGTCGTCGTGGCGGCGGGTCTGAGGTTCGCCGTCCGACCACGCCATCACGAGCGCGCCACCCACCAGCCCGCAGGCGACCGTCGCCGGCGTGCCCAGATGCTGCTCGATCGCCCGCTCGAGCGTGTAGCCGACGATCGCCGGCGGCGCGAACGACAGCGCGATCAGCTGAAGGCGCCGGCCGTCCACCCCCCGGACCGCCTCGCCCACCTCGGCGCGGAGCGTGACCAGGAGCGCGGCCGCCGTCCCGGCGTGCAGCGCAACCTCAAAGGACTTACGCAGCTCGTCGTCGAGCTGGTCGTAGTCCCATCCCAGCAGCCATGGAATGGTCGCCACGTGGCCGGAGGATGAGATCGGCAGCAGCTCCGCCGGTCCGTGGAGCGCTCCGAGCGCGAGCGCCTGAGCGACCGACAGCTTCGGGCCGACGGACGGTCGCGGGACCGGCTCCTTCGGCCCGACCGAAGGTGGCGCCGGGCTATTTCGAGACGGCATCCACCGACGGCCGCTCGGTCTTGCCCGAGCGCACGCGCCGCACGATCAGCCACGCGATCCCGAGCACCACGATCGCGACCACCGCGTAGTCGACGTACTCGAGGTGATGGCGCCAGCTCTGCCAGTTCTGGCCGACCTCGCGACCGAGCACTCCCAGCGCCGTGATCCACACGATCGAGCCGAGGGCCGCAAACGCGAAGAACGGGACGAACGGCATCTCGGCAACGCCGGCCGCGTAGGGGAACGCCGCCCTGGCGAACGGGACACAGCGCGAGACGAAGATCACCGGAGCGCCGTAGCGCTCGAACCAGCGGTGCGCCCTGTCCAGGCGCCGGGGGTTGACATGCAGCTTCGACCCCTGGCGCTCGAGCAGCTCCCGGCGTCCGTAGTAGCCGATGGCATACGCGACCGATGCTCCGAGCATGTCCCCGGCCACCCCGGCGAGGATGATCCCGACCAGCGTCAGCTCGCCCCGGTACACGTCAAAGCCGGCGAACAGCATCACCGGCTCGGTTCCCGGGACTCCGACCACGGCGGTCATCGCCGTGAGCGCGGCGACGCCGGCGTACCCCAGGCTCCCGATCACGCTGGTCGCCAGGTTGACCAGGGGAGCAGTCACGGATGCAATGCCTACGAACACGGCGGTCTAGCCTAGCGAGCGCCGGCCAACCGCCGGTTCCCGTGTAATTAGGGTTCTTTCACTTATGGGGATTCCCCTCTTCGATACTGCGACGCACCTTGCACCACTGCGCGACGTGATCCGGGATCGGATCAGCGCGGTGATCGAGCGCGGCACCTTCATCCTCGGGCCGGAGGTCGAGGCGTTTGAGCGCGAGCTCGCCGCGTATCTGGGCGTGCGCCACGTCGTCGGCGTCGCCAACGGTACCGACGCGATCACGATCGCGCTGCGCGCGATGGGCGTCAGGCCCGGCGACGACGTCGTCGTCCCCTCCTTCACGTTCTACGCCTCCGCCGAAGCGATCGTCACCGCCGGCGCCCGCCCGGTGTTCTGTGACGTCGACCCGCAGACCCGAAACGTCACCCCGGACACCGTGCAAGCGGCGATCACGCCGCGCACCCGGGCCATCGTCGCGGTCGACCTCTTCGGATTGCCGGCGCCGATCCCCGAGCTCAGCGAGCTGGGGTTGCCGGTGCTCGAGGACGCGGCCCAAGCCGCCGGGGCGTCGCTGAACGGCCGCAGGGCCGGTTCGCTCGGGGAGATGGCGACGTTCTCGTTCTACCCCTCCAAGAACCTCGGCTGCTTCGGCGACGGCGGCGCGATCGCCACCGACGACGACGCTCTGGCCGAGCTCGTCCGTGCTCTCCGATTCCATGGCTCGCGCGACAAGAGCGATTTCCAGTACGTGGGCTACAACTCCCGGCTCGACGAGCTTCAGGCGGCGGTCCTGCGCGTCCTCCTGCCCGAGCTTGACCGCTGGTGCGACGGGCGGCGGGCGGCCGCACGCGGGTACGCGGCGGCGGGTCTCGGCGACCACGTGACCCTCCCGGGCGCGCCCGACGGCGCGGACCCGGCGTGGCACCTGTACGTGGTCGGCCACCCCCGCGCCGAGGAGCTGATCGCCGGTCTGGTGGATCGCGGCATACAGGCGCGCGGCTACTACCGCACACCGGTTCACCGTCAGAACGCCATGGCGCCCTACGCTCCCTCCCGCAGCCTGCCGGCGACGGACGAGCTCGCTCGAACCAACGTCGCGCTGCCGATGACCCCCACCCTGAGTGCCGCCGCCGCGCGCGAGGTTGTTGCGGCCACGGTCGCGGCGCTGGCGGCGTGAACGTCTGGATCGACCTCACCAATTCACCGCACGTGTTGGTGATGCGGCCCGTGATCGCCGACCTCCGGGCGCGTGGACACACGGTCCACGTCACGGCCCGGGATTTCGCGCAGACTCTGGGGCTGTGCGAGCGCTTCGGCATCGAGTGCACGCCGATCGGCCGCCACCGCGGCGGCAGCGTTCCGGCCAAGGCGTGGGGGCTCGCCGCTCGCTCAACCGAGCTGGCTCGCTGGGCGCGCAAGCACAGGTTCGACGTCGCTCTCGGTCACGGCTCGAACGACGTGACGGTCGCGGCGGCGGTGCTCAGGATTCCGTCCGCGACGATGTTCGACTACGAGTGGGCGGCCGTCCAGCACCAGGTCAACTGTCGCCTGGCCCGGGCGGTCGTGGTTCCCGACGCGATCCCCCCGTCGCGCCTGAACCGCTACGGCGCGGCCGGAAAGGTCCGTGCCTACCCGGGACTGAAGGAGGAGTACTACCTGGCCGACTTCGAGCCTGAGCCGGCGGTGCTCCCCGCGCTCGGACTCGACCGGACGCGGCCGATCGCGGTCGTTCGCACTCCGCCCGCGGTCTCCCTCTATCACCGCTTCGAGAACGACCTGTTCGCGGCCGTTCTGGATCGACTCCGCGAGGCCCAGACGGTCGTGCTTCCCCGAACCGCCCAGCAGCGTGCCGAGCTCGAGCGCGGCGGCGGGTTCATCCTTCCCGACGGCGCCGTCGATGCCCAGTCGCTGATCGCCTACGCCGACGTCGTGGTGTCCGCCGGCGGCACCATGAACCGGGAGGCGGTCGCACTCGGGACCCCGGTGTACAGCGTCTTCGAAGCGCGCCTGGGGGCGGTCGACGAGCGCTTGATCGCCGAAGGGCGGCTCAGGCGGCTTCACTCCCCCGATCAGCTCGAGCTGGTCAAGCGCGTCGATGGTTCCGCCGCCGCAAAGCGGGTACGCCGTGACCCGCGGGTCCTGACCGACCTGCTCCTAACCGCCCGCGAGGACTGGCGGAAACCGCCCGGGAGGACTGAGGAAACTGCCCGCGAGGACTGAGCGCGACCGCGCGGTCCGCGAGCAAACTGGTTCGCCGAACCCCGAAACTAAGCCCCCACGTACCGTGTTACGTTTGCGTTGCCAATGCCTCTACAACACATAAAGACACTCATCATTGCGCTCGCCACGGGCGCCGGCGCCGCGCTCCTCGCGGCCTCGCCGGTAGCGGCCTCGCCGATCGGCACGTTCACCACCAAGGGTGCCTACACGTTCGTCTCCGCGCCGAAGCTGCACCCGCCGAAGCTCCGGACCCTTGGGCCGACGAACACCAAGAAGCTGGCGTCCGGGTACTTCATGGTCGCGAACTTCCCCAACCTGACCAAGACGCAGCCGGCGACCGGGACGGCGCAGCCGATGGTTGGTCAGAGCGGACCGTTGATCCTCGACAGCCACCTGCAGCCGGTGTGGTTCTATCCGGTTCCGACGAACGTCGTGGCGTTCGGCCTCAGGGCCCAGACGTATAAGGGCAAGCCAGTCCTGACCTGGTGGCAGGGCGTGATCAGCAACGTAGGCGCCACCATCAGCGGTGAGGACGTCGTCGTGGATCAGCACTACCGCACCGTGGCGACTCTGACCGGCAAAGACGGCTGGGTCCTCAGCGGGCATGAGATCGTGATCAGCGGCCACGACGCATGGGTAACGGCGTACAAGAACATCAACAACATGGATCTCACTCCGTACCACGGCCTGCCCTCTGGCGTCCTGACCGATGCCGCGGTGCAGGAGTACGACCTCACCAACGGCAAGCTGCTCGGCACCTGGGACGCGCTGCACCACATCCCGTTGTCTCAGTCCCAGACCGCGCCGGCGCCCGTGCTCGTCAACGGGCAGGCGATTCCCTGGGACGCCTACCACGTCAACTCGATCCAGTTGCTGGGACCCGGCAAGTTCCTGGTCTCGATGCGCAGCGATTGGGCCGCGTATCTGGTCGACATCAACCAGGCAAACCTCGATGCCAGCAACATCGCGTGGGCATTGGGCGGCAAGCCGTTTGCTGGTGTGCAGACATTCGCATTCGGCCCCAACGCCTCGTTCCAGTGGCAGCACGACGTCGAGCTGCATCCAGGCAACGTCGTCAGCGTGTTCGATGACGCCTGCTGCGTGTTCGCGCAGGGCAAGTTCCAAGCTCCCAATGGCCCGTCACGGGCGCTCGTGCTGAAGCTCAACATGGGCAACCACACGGCCTCGCTCGACGCCCAATACAGCCGCCATCCGGCGGTTGACGCGGCCTTCTTGGGTAACACCGATCTGCTACCGAACGGCAACGTCGCGGTCGGCTGGGGCTCGCAGCCGTTCTTCTCCGAGTACAGCAAGTCGGGCAAGCTCTTGCTCGACGCGAGTTGGCCCGGCCCCGATCTCAGCTACCGGGCGTTCGTCCAGAACTGGGTCGGCACGCCTTTCTTTGGGCCGAGCGGCGGGGTGCGCAAGGCGCACGGAAAGAGCACGGTGTACGCGAGCTGGGATGGCGCAACCCAGGTGGCCGCCTGGCGCGTGCTGGCCGGGCCGAACGGCAAGCACCTGACGGTCGTCGTGGCCAGCAAGGCCAAGAGCGGCTTCGAGACGGCGATCCCGGTCAAGGGCAGCTTCAAGGCCTACAAGCTGCAGGCGCTCGACGCCAGGGGCCGCGTGCTGCGAACGTCCGGGACCTTCCCGAAACCCAAGGCGCCGTCAACGTCGCCGGGCTTCTACTAATCGGCGATGGCGCCGCGAGCAACGGGCGCGGGGAGCAGATCAGCCAGGCGAGCAGTGCTCGGCGTGGCGCTGCTCGCCGCCGTGGCGACGTGTGCCTTCGTGGTTATGGGGCGGTCTGCCCGTGCCGCCTCGGCCGCGCCCACCGTCAACACGTTCCCGATCCCGAGCAGCCAGGTAGCGTCGCCCGGCACCCAGATCGCGTTTCGCGGCCTACCGGCTAGCCAGCTCGGACCGATCACGGTCGTGGGGTCCAAGAGCGGTGCTCACACCGGAACCGTGTACGCCGATTCCGACGGCGGTGGGGGCAGCTTCGTGCCGGCGCAGCCGTTCACGCCTGGCGAGGTCGTGACTGTCACCACCTCGCTGAACATCGCCGGCGGTGCGGGCGGGGTCTTTCAGTTCAGGGTTGCCACCCCGGCCCGGGGGTTCGGTCCGACGCACTGGCCCGCCGCGGCCCGTGCCACCGGCGACGTGTGGACATTTCGGTCGCGCCCCGACCTCGCCCCGCCGGCGGTCGCGATCACCAAACACGCACGGACCGCGCCGGGCGACATCTTTCTCGCGCCTCAGTTCGGCCCGGTCCAGGACGGCCTCGAGATTCTCGATCCGAATGGCCATCTGGTCTGGTTCAGGCCCTTCGGCGGCGACACCTCGGCCGCCGACTTTCGGGTGCAGAGCTACCAGGGCCAGCCCGTGCTCACGTGGTGGCAGGGGTACGTGACCGCCGGGGCCGGGTTCGGGACGGACGTGATCTATGACACCTCATACCGTCAGATCGCGGCCGTGAACGCTGCAAACGGACTGCAGGCGGACCTGCACGAGTTCCAGCTCACCTCGGGCGGCACGGCGTTGATCACGGCGTACTACCCGGTCATATGGGACTCCTCGAGCGTCCACGCCTCGAGGAGGGAGGTCGTGCTCGACGGCGTGGTCCAGGAGATCGACATCCGCAGCTGCACGGTCGATCCGACGTGCCTGGTTCTGTTCCAGTGGGACAGCCTCGATCATGTCCCGGTCGGCGACAGCTACGAGGCCCTCCCGCCGAAGGGCACGCGCTTCCCATTCGACTACTTCCACGTGAACTCGGTCCAGCAGGACTTCGACGGAAACCTCGTGATCTCGGCGCGCAACACCTGGGCCGCCTACAAGGTCAACCACCAGACCGGCGGCGTGATGTGGAGGCTCGGCGGCAAGCACTCGAGCTTCAGGCTCGCGCCCGGGGTCTACTGGGCCTTCCAGCACGACGTGCGCGTCCGCGCGGGCAACGACATGTTCGTGACGCTGTTCGACGACGAGGCCGGACCGCCTACCATTCGTGCTCCCTCGCGCGCGATCAAGCTGTTCCTCGACACCAGGCACATGACCGCACGACAGGTGACTTCGCACGTCCACTCCCCATCGCTGCTGGCGAACTTCGAAGGCAACCTCCAGCAGTTGCCGGATCGCGACGATTTCGTCGGCTGGGGGCAGCAACCGTACTTCAGCGAGTACGGCCGCAGGGGGAAGCTGGTCTTCGATGGGCACTTCGTCGACTTCACGGCGAGCTATCGGGCTTACCGGTTTCCTTGGAGCGGGAATCCCGATCCAACCTTGTTCCCGCCCTCGGCGGCGGGGGTGAAGAAGGGCTCCTCGACGGTGGTCTACGCAAGTTGGGACGGGGCGACGGCGGTGGCAGCCTGGCGCGTGTTCGGCGGGAGCGGTCCGACCGCCTTGCACTGGGCGGGGATTGCTCGAAAGGGGGGCTTCGAGACCGCGATCCCCGTCCGCGGGCGAGACGCCTACGTGGCGGTCGAAGCCCTCGACGCCAAAGGGCGCGTGCTCGCCCAGTCCCCGACGGCCCGGACCAGCTGAGCGGATGCCCGCCGGGGGTAAGCCGCGACTCGCGGCCGCGGGGCTCGTTTGCGTGTGCGTCTGCCTGTGCGTGAGCCTCGTCGCCGGGTCATCCACGGCAGCCGCAAGCGGCGGCGCCTCCACACCCCCCGTCGCTCCCGAGCGTCCGAACATCGTTTTCATCCTCACCGACGATCTCTCGATGAACCTGCTGCGTTTCATGCCGCACGTGCAGTCGCTGGAGCAGCAGGGCCTCACGTTCAACGACTACTTCGTCTCGGACTCGCTGTGCTGCCCGTCGCGATCTTCGATCTTCACCGGCGAGTACCCGCACGACACTGGCGTGTTCAGCAACACCGGCAAGCTCGGAGGCTTCCGCGTCTTCCACGAGCGTGGCGAGGAGCGGCACACGTTCGCGGTGGCGCTCGCCCGCGCCGGCTATCGCACCGCGCTGATGGGCAAGTACCTCAACGGCTATCTGCAGAAGCGCGGAGGCGACCCAGACGTACCGGCCACGTTTGTCCCGGAGGGCTGGTCGGAGTGGGACGTGGCGGGATGGGGCTACCCCGAGTTCGACTACACGCTGAACGAGAACGGGACGCTCCACCACTACGGCCACCGCCCCGCGGACTACCTGACCGACGTCCTCGCGCGCAAGGGGGTGCAGTTCATCGACAGCTCGGCCGCCGCCGGCAAGCCGTTCTTCCTCGAGCTGGCCACCTTCGCCCCCCATGCCCCGTACGTACCCGCGCCGCGCAACGCCGGCGACTTCCCCGGCCTCGAGGCGCCACGGCCTCCCAACTTCGATGTCCTGCCGACCCACCCACCCGCCTGGCTGGCCTGGCGCGATCCGCTGACCCAGACCGAGATCGACACGAACGATTCCGTCTACCGGCTGCGCGCGCAGGACGTCGAGTCGGTCGACCAGATGATCGGAAGTATCGAAGGAGCGCTCCAGGCCGCGGGCGTGGCGGGCGATACGTACCTCGTGTTCAGCTCCGATAACGGTCTTCACACCGGTGAGTACCGGCTGATGCCCGGGAAGATGACGGCATTCGACACCGACATCCACGTGCCGCTGGTGATCGCGGGACCAGGGGTCCGAGCCGGGGCCACCACGAATGCCATGGCCGAGAATGTCGACCTCGCCGACACGTTCAGCGAACTCGGCGGCACGTCTCTGCCGGGCGACGGCCACAGCCTGCTGCCCCTGTTCGACGGCGGGGCGCCACCGGACTGGCGAAACACGATCCTCGTCGAGCACCGCGGTCCGGTCCTGCGCCCCGACGACCCCGACTTCCAACAGCCCGCGAGCGGAAATCCGACGAGCTACGAAGCGATGCGCACTGCCGACTTCCTGTACGTCGAGTACAAGGACCGCGAGCGCGAGTTCTACGACCTGCGCGCGGATCCGTTCGAGCTGCACAACGTGGTCAGCCAACTGACCGCGCCGCAGCTCGCGCAGCTGCACGCCGAGCTGCTCGGGCTCGAGCGGTGCCACGGCGCTCAGGAGTGCTGGGCCGCCACCCACGCGGACACCGGGCCGGCCCTCGCCCGCCAAATCCGCCATCGCCTCTAGAATCTCGGCCGCATGCGCCGGCGGATCAGATCCGCGGCCTTTCCCGTTCACCGCCATTCGATCCCCCAGCTGTTGGTGGACGGGGTGTTGGTCGCGCTCGCCTACTTCCTCGCGTTCTGGCTGCGGTTCGAGGATGCCGTCCCGACCCGCTACGAGCACCTGCTCGACGACACCATCTTCTGGGTTGTGCCGGTCACACTCGTGGTGCTGGCCGCGTTCGGGCTCTACCAGCGGCTGTGGAGGTTCGTGGGCCAGCGCGACTACGAGGCGGTGGTCAAGGGCGTGATCGTGGCGACGCTGGTGGTCGTGGGGGCGATCGCGCTCCTGCACCCGGTCATCGCGCCGACCACCCAGCGCATCCCGTTCCCCGTGCACCACCCTCCTCACCACCCCACGATCGGATACAAGAACGTCGCCGGTCCGGCGTCAGCGGTGACGCTCCCCGGGAGCGTGATCGCGCTGTTCTTCCTCCTGATGCTCGTGCTGCTGCTCGGAGCGCGGTTCATCGTGCATCTGATGTCGGAGGGCCGCATGCGAAGCTTCCGGGCGGAGCTGGGCGCCCGCGACGTGCTGATCGTCGGGGGCGGGGATGGCGGTCGGCTGGTCGTCCGTGAGCTGGCCCGCAACCCGCAGCTCCGAATGCGTCCGGTCGGCTTCATCGACGACGATCCGCGCAAGCAGGGCATCAAGGACGAGCACGGCCTGAAGGTCCTGGGCACGACCGCCTCCGAGGACCTCGCTCGGATCCTCGATGAGATCGAGCCCGACGAGGTGGTGATCGCGATCCCCTCCGCGCCGGGGACGCTCCGCGCCCGCGTGGTGACGGCCTGCCGCGAGCGGGGCATTCCCGTGCGCACCACTCCCACCGTATTCGAGCTGCTCAAGGATGGCTCCGGGCAGCTCCAGGTCACGCGCCAGCTGCGCGCGGTGCGGGTCGAGGACATGCTCGGCCGCGAGCCGGTCCGCATGGAGCTCGAGCGCGTGGGCGCCTACCTGGCCAACGAGGTCGTGCTCGTGACCGGCGCCGGCGGCTCGATCGGCGGCGAGCTGTGCCGGCAGATCGCGCGCGTGAACCCCCGCCGTCTCGTGCTCGTCGACCATGCCGAGGACAACCTGTTCGAGATCCTCCGCGAGCTCGAAGAGGACCGCCACGTCCGCACGGCCGTCGCGGTGCTGGCCGACTGCAAGGAGGAGGAGCGGATGCGCGAGGTGCTCGGCCAGTACCGGCCCACCGTGGTCTTCCACGCCGCCGCCTACAAGCACGTCGCGATGATGGAGCTCAATCCCGTCGAGGCCATCCGCAACAACGCACTCGCGACACGGCTGGTCGCGCGGATCGCCGGCGAGATGGGCGTGGGCACGTTCGTGCTCGTGTCGACCGACAAGGCCGTGAACCCGGCCACCGTGATGGGTGCGTCCAAGGCGCTCGCCGAGTGGGCGGTCGAGGAGGCCTCGCAGCG
>JAFASF010000023.1 GCA_019244745.1 Solirubrobacterales bacterium
TGCATCCGTGTCCGCGACCCCGCGGCGTCCGAGCGCTTCTACGAGGCGCTCGGCTTCGAACGGCGCGGCCGACTGAACTTCGAGACGGCCTACAACCTCTACATGGGCCTGCCGGGCGACGGCGACGTCCTCGAGCTCACCGTGAACCGCGGCCAGCGTGAGCCCTACGACCTCGGCACGGGCTACAACCACATGGCGCTGACGGTCGACGACATCAACGACGTGCTGGCCACGCTCGAGCCGCTCGGCGTCCAGCCCGAGAAGCCGCCATACCGTCCGGGCGGCCGCAGTGAGCTTCCGCTCATCGCGTTCGTCGCCGATCCCGATGGCTATCGCATCGAACTCATCGACGGAGGCGCGTTCCCGACTCCACAGGACCCCAGCGACTAGCCGCCGCGATCCGCCGACGCCGGGCCGATGAGGTTCGGGCTACTGTACGGAGATCGCGGGAACGCAAGCGCTAGCAGTCGAGATCCCACGACCAGCCATCGCCCTCCGAGTCAGGACAGCGCCGAAGCCCTGATCACATGTCCAAGAGCTCGACCTCGAACCCGGCGATCGCGGCGAGCTTGCAGCCCGACCACGTCGCAGATTGGAAGCGCGGGGTGCAGTCCCCGGATTGCACGCCTAGCCGGCGCCCACCGCGTCCGTCGGGATGAAGCGGCAGAGCTCGGGACGTCTGCGCGGCCGTGTCGATCGCTCGCAGGCGTGCGCGAACTGAAGCATCTTCCCCTCGGCCAGCGGGGGGCCGAGCAGCTCCATTCCAACTGGCAGGCCATGTTCGGTGAAGCCGACGGGAATCGTAAGCGCAGGCAGCCCAGCGTGGGATGCGATCACGGTGTTGGTGGGAAAGCTGGATGACCGATACTTCCCCGCGGCAAGCTCCTCCCGTGTGGGTGGGATGACTTGGACCGTGGGGTAGACGAGGAAGTCGACTTCTCGCGAGGCGAACACGTTCAGCAGGAGCCGCCGAAAGCGTTCTTGGTTGCGTCGTAGGCGAAGGTACTCGGCATCGTCGTCGGTCGTGTCGGGGCCCGCGGCGATCTTGTGGAACAGGTCGTTGTGAGGGTGAAACCGCTTGCTGTCATAGATCGCCATGAAGCTCGATACCGGCGAGCTGGGTCGGCTGACGAGGAAGCGGGTGATGTCGGACTTCGCCTGCTTGGCGTAGACAGATGTCTCTGCGATCCACGATGACAGGCCGTCGATCTTAACCCCCGGCGTCGTAGGCACTCCGAGCTCCTCGAGGTGGGCGATTGCCCTTCGCATGACACGGTTGACGGGAGCGGCATCGGGGTTGCGATCGGCGCCGAAGCCCGTCTCGAGCACGCCGACGCGCCAACTGGCGAACGGAAGGTCGCTGTCGATCGCCCGGGCGTGCCGGCCGGTACCGGGAATCGCCGATGCGGTGGCCGTCAACGGATCGTTCGGATCATGGCCGACGATGCTGTCGAGCAGCTGGGCGAGATCGGAGACCGTCCGAGCGATCGGTCCCGGCGTGTCCTGAAAGTGCACCAACGGCGAGAAACCGCTACGACTGATTAACCCGGGGGTGACCCGCAGGCCGAACACGTTGTTGTACGACGCTGGAATCCGAATCGAGCCGCCTGTGTCTTCCCCGATCCCCACGAGGCCGAAGTTGGCCGCCACACCGGCCGCCGTTCCAGCGCTGGACCCTCCCGAGTCACGCCCCGGGTCGTAGGGATTCTTGGTATGGCCGGTGATCGAGGACGAGGAGAACCAGCCCGCCCCGAAGTCGCACATAGCCGTCTTGGCAAGGACGATCGCCCCTGCGTCCTTGAGCCTGGTGATGACGGTCGCGTCCGAGGCCGGCACGTAGTGCGCGAACAGGATCGACCCGAAGGTCGTGCGGAGGCCCGCGGTCTCGGCCTGGTCCTTGACGAGCACCGGGATCCCGTGGAGCGGTCCCGAGAGGGTGCCGGTGACGTTGAGGAATTCGTCTCTGGCCGCAGCGTCGGCGCGTGCTTGGGGGTTGACGGTCACGACGGCGTGGATCTCGGCTCCGGCATCGTTGTGCGCCTCGATGCGGGCGAGGTACCGATCGACGAGCTCGGTGGCGGTCAGCTCGCGCTTCAGCAGCGCGGCGCGCAAACCGTCGATCGTCAGCTCTTCGAAGTTCGTGTCGAGCGTAGTCAACCTGATCGAGCCTACCTGCGGCACGGACAGCTGTTAGCTACGCCGCGACGCCGACGGCGGACGCATCGGGCAGCGCACGGCGGAGTTCCTTACGCGAGCTGATACCGAGCTTCGAGAACACCTTGTGGAGATGCCACTCGACCGTGCGTGGGCTGAGGAACAGCTCGGCGCCGATCTCATCGTTGGTGTGCCCGGCACGGGCAAGGCGAGCGATCTGAGCCTCCTGCGGAGTGAGCTCGTCGCGCGTGTCCTCCCGCCGCTTGCGCACCCTCTCACCCGTGGCCACCAGCTCCCGGCGGGCACGCTGCGCGAATCCGTCGGCGCCGATCGCGCTGAGCATTTCGTGCGCGGTCCGCAGTTGCTCGCGCGCGTGGGTGCGCTGGCCGGTGCGGCGCAGCCACTCCCCGTAGAGGAGGTGAGCGCGGGCAAGCTCGATGCGAACGCGGGTGCGGCCGAGCCGGTCAATGGCCTCGACGTAGAGGTCCTCGGCAGCCTCGTCCCCGCACAGAAGGGCTCGCGAACGCGCTTCGATACCAAGCGCCCAGTCTGTGCCGCCGGCGCGCGTCGTCTCCGCGAGTTTCGCGAGGGCTGCGACCCCGGCCTCGCGCCTGCCGCTTCGAACTGCTGCTTCGATCAGCTCGATCACCGCCCATGCCAGGACTCCGAGATCGTCGTACTCGCATGCCGTCTGGGCCGCAGCCAACGCTTCGGTGTAGCGTCCGAGGCCGTTGTAAAGCAACGCGGCCGTCGAGTGGCTGATGCCCACCCCATAGCCCTCGCCGCGGCTCATGACGTCGTCCAGCGTGGCTTGGATCATCCTCGGGGCGTGCGCCTCGCGTCCCTGCCAGGCGGCGAGCACGACGGCTCCATACGCAGCGAGCTGGGTCCCGACCGCATCGCTGACTGCGTCCACCTCCGCCGTCAGCGCCGCACCCTCGTCCAGTTCGCCGGCCAGCGCGTGCACGAAGATGCGCGACCGAAGCGCGATCGGCAGCACCATCAGCGCGCCGGTGTGTCGGGCGAGCGCGACGTGGCGCGTGCACAGCACCTCCCAGTTCTCGTCATCCCACAAGTCTTCGGCGACGCGCCCGACGAGCCACAGCCAGCGCAGCTCCTCCTCCTGGGAGACCTCCTGTCTGCGGAAGCCGTATACAGCCCGACTCAGGAGCGGTGTGCTCGCCCTCCGGCCTTCGGTGACGAGCAGCGCGAGACCGTCGAGGAGGAGATCGGGCGCCCGCGGTGGGCCCGGTCGGGCAGGCGCCGCGCGCGCCGCTCGCGCAACCTCGAGCAAATCTGCCCCGCGAGAGAGCCGGCCGACGAGCACCGCGGCCGTGAACGCGTCCAGGTACGTCTCGCGCGCGAGCTCGATATCGAGCGGCTCTAGCTGCTTGGCTGCCTGGAGCAGGAGCGGCGGAGCGTCGCTGCCGCGCCTCGAGTCGAACGCGATCTGCGCGCGCAGCAGGCCCACCCGAGCGCGCTGCAGATCGTCCGTCGGCCCCGCCCGCGCGATCGCAAGCAGCGCCAGTGCGGCGTCGGATGCGCCAGCCTGGTGCTTTGCCTGCGCGGCGGCAAGGGCCCGCCGTGCGCGGCGCTGCGGGTCGCTGGTCAGCCGGACCGCCTCCTCGAGGAACGCAGCAGCCGCCGCCAGACCACCGCGGTCCTGCGCCCGGCCGGCCGAGACCTCGAGCTCAGACGCCAGCTCCTCGTCGGGCTCCAACGTGGCATGGGCCCGGTGCCAGGCGCGGCGGTCAGGGTCGAGCTCGGGATCGGTGGCGTCCGCCAGCGCGCGATGGACCTGGTGCTTGTCCTCGAGTGCCGCCGACCGATAGGCCGCCGAGCGTACGAGCGGATGTCGAAACCGCACCTGCACCCCAAGCGCGATCAAGCCCGCCGACTCAGCGGCAGCAGCCGCGTCGGGCGCGATCCCGAGGCGGTCCAGCGCGCGCCACAACAAGGTGACGTCGCCGAGCGTCTCTGCGGCCGCCGTCACCACCAGTCGTTGGGCGTCGGGCGGAAGCGCCTCGAGCCGTCGCAAGAAGTCCTGCTCGATGCGGCTGGCGAGCGGCATGGTGTCGGGCAGTCCAAAACCACCCGCCAGCTCGGCCGGTGTCAGCCCTCGAGGCAGCTCCAGCAAAGCGAGTGGATTGCCACGCGTCTCTGCCACGATCCGGTCGCACACCCGCTCGTCGAGCGGGCCCATGATCACCGATCGCAGCAGCGCGCGGGCGTCGCCGTCGCCCAGACCTCTGATGACAAGCTCCGGCAGCCCCGTCAGCTCACGCTGGTCGCTCGGCTCGCGCACGGCGAACACCAGCGCCACCCGCTCCGCCAGCAGCCTGCGAGCGACGAACGCGAGCGCCTGTGCCGAGGCGCGATCGAGCCACTGCGCATCGTCCACGGCACACACGACCGGCTGTTCCTCGGCTACCTCGGCCAGCAGGCTCAGCACTCCGAGCGCCACCAGGAAACGGTCGGCCGGCTCCCGGGTACTCAAGCCGAACGCAGCGCAAAGCGCATTGCGTTGTGGGCCCGGGAGGTGCTCCAGAAGGCTCAGCATCTGGGCGCAGAGCTGATGCAGCCCAGCGAACGCGAGCTCCATCTCGGATTCGATCCCCACCACGCGCGCGACGCGACATCCCGAGGCACGACCGAGCAGGTACTCCAGCAGCGCCGTCTTGCCTACCCCCGCTTCCCCGCGCAAGACCAACACTCCCTTCTGCCCTGCCCGCGCCGCCGTCAGCAGCCGATCGAGCCGCGCGCACTCGGCGCTGCGACCGGCCAGCACTACACACACCCGCCGGACAAGGAGCGGAGCATCCCGATCGGAGGATAGCCCTGCCGGCTTTGGATCGGGACAAAATCGCCAGGCTCCCCCGTACTCAAACCAGGGGATAGACCAGGGGTTTCCACAGGCGCGACGAGTGGCCCCGGGCGCGACACTGACGCCTTCTGACTCAAGGCGCGAGAAGCCGGTAGAGATGGCGTTGACTTCGGGGAGAAGGCTGGTCGTGTTGGTGGTGCTGGGTGCGCTGTGGGCGGGCGCGGGGTCGGCGGTGTTTGCCCCGCCGGCGTTCGCGGGTGGGGTTGACAACACCACCGGGTACTTGAGTGGGGCCCTCTACAATCTCACCCCGTATACGTGGACGAAGGTGGCTCAAGCGAGTCCAGCGGTCTGCTGGTACAGCAACTTAGCCGGCCAATATGTCTATGGCCTGACCAATTGCTGGGCCACCCCCTTCCCACCCCAGCCGGAACCCGCGGCCACTATCGCGCCCGGTGGCGCGAGCCCCTTCACGCTTGCACCGAATCTCTTGAATTTCTCGTCTTTTGGTCCAGCCGCTGGGGGCGAAGCCGGCTACGACGCGTGGGTCACCTACCGGGTGGACGTGCTCGGAGGCGCGCCCGAGTATCTGACCTTCACCGTCTCCCAAGCGTACCGCCACGGCACCTTTGGCTCGGCGGACCCGGCGCTGGTCGTCTGGAACACGACGGCGCCGCCGCCGGCGTCCTACGACCCTGGGCCCAACTCTAACGCGCCGCCGGCGACCCAGACCGTCAATCCGCAGATCACCTACTCCCATAACGCCCCGCAGCAGTACGATCAGACCTTTCAGATCGCCGGGCACTATACGGTTGACGCTTCGACGAACCTGGGAGCTCCGTTCGTCAATGTGCTCAATGCGTTGTGTAGCAAAGCGGCGAACACGTCGTGCTCGTTTACTCAGACGGGTCCGCTGATGTGGCGGTTGGGGGACCCGTACAAGAGCGGGCAGTCCCTCAATTGCACGGTGATCCCGCCTGGGACGGGTGGCGCCCCGTCCGGCCGGTCGGTTGGGGAGGGACCGCCTCCGGCGTCTGACCCCAACTGGTTCGAGGTTGAATACAACGCAGTCCAGTCGGCGACGGTTTCCGTGGGCGGAGGCGTGGCGGGAAGCGTCGAATTCGATCTGTTCGGCACGATCGCGTCCGAGGCGACGTTGAAGGTCGAGGCCGAGCATGAGTGGAGCGAGACGAAGACGTTCATCAGGAAGGCCAAGGTGTTCATCCCGTCGAATAACATCGCCGCGGTTTGGGTGGCGCCGGAGGTCGGCGTCATCACGGGCACCTTGACTATCTCGTCCGGGTCGGCGACCTTCACGGCCACGAACTTCTCCGAGCAGCGCAGTGGGGTCACGAAGGACGATCTCACGCCGGCGTTTGATGTCATCACCAAGATCCGGCCGATGACCGACAGCGAGTACCGGGCCAACTGTCTGCACCCGTCCTCGCTCGTGACGCGGGGCAGGAAGGCGAGCAAGGGCGATTCCTTGACGCAGGCGCGCCGAGCGCTGGCGCGGGTGAGGCTGGGCCAGACTCAGGTCCAGGTGATCAGCGAGCTGGGCCAGCCGTCCCTGCAGCGGTTCACGACCAAGACTTGTCGCGCGCGCGACCTGCGCTGCGATGAGCTCGGCGGGCGAGGCGGCACATGGGTCTACCAGGGCCTGGCGGTCGTGTTTGGGACCAACCACCGCGTCAGCGCTGTGATCGAGAGCGTCGGCGGCCGGACTCGGATGGTGCTGCCGTGAGCTCCGAACCGCCAGCCACAACGACCGGAGCGAGGATGTGGCTGGTGGCGCTGGCAGCCGCTGTGCTCGCGGCCGCCGGCGCGCCGAGCGCCGCCTGGGCGGCGACGGGGAGCGGGGTGCGTGCCGCGTCGTCGCTGGCGGCGCGTCCCGCGGTTAGCGGCACGCCGACCGAGGTGATCGATGCCCGGACCGATCCGCAGCTGGCGGGCCAGACGCTGAGTTCCGGGTGGAGTCCCGGGTGTGAGGAATCGCACCCTCCCACCTGTAGCTTCTCGTCCGAAGGCAGTATCACGGTCGGGTATGGCCCGCCGAAGATTCTTGGGGATGCGCTTTATAACTGCAGCGAGGATGACTACGCAGAGACGGCGGTCGGAGCCAGCGACGAGCGCGGCGAGTCGACCAGCGTCACTGAGTCGCTTTCGCTGAAGGCGAGCCTGGGGTTCTTGGGCCTTGCCAAAACCAGCCTGGAATTCGAGGTCTTCAGCAAGCAGGCAGGAGAGTTCTCCACGGAGGTGACCTCGACCAATGCGGTCGCCGTCCCCCCGATGTGGAAGGGATGGACGGAGACAAGAGTGCTCACCGCGTTCGTCGGCGGGAGCTTCTACGTCACCCAGGGCGTCCACCTCGTCCAGGTGAAGGACATCGACTTGAGCTTCCCCGGCTACCAGAATCCCAACGACAAGACAGACGTACCGGTCGAGTACATCGGCTACCGCACCCCGATGACCCAATTCGACATCGCCTCGCGCTGCAACTCGTTTGCCGGCATCGGCGGCCAAAAGCTCCCCGCGATGCCCACGGGCAGATCGACGATCACCCTCTGCCGTGTCGTTCCCGTCGCGGGCCTTGGGTCAGTCTCGGGCGCCGGACCGCGGCCAGACTTCATCACCCGCTGCGCGGCCCGCGAGGTCACGGGAACAGCGCCGCCTTCGACCGGTCAGGCCACCGCCACGTTGGTTCGACACGGCCGGGTGTTCGCGGCGGGAACTGACACTAACGGACGCATCCGCCTTACCGAGCGACGGCCGATCACGCCCGGCATATATACACTGACCATCCATCAACGCCGCCACCTTCCAGCCAGACGCGGTCGGCCGCGAGCGGCGACAGGGCTAACGACGATCGCTCCGATCGCCATCCGATAGCAAAACCCGGACATGAGGATGGGCCGAGGCCAGTGGGGCCTGCCTGTACTCCATCCAAACCACCGTCCGCGCAAGTCCTCCAGCAACGACGCGCTAGCCGCCAAGCTGCTCCGCCTCGGCGCAACCTACCTCAAGCTCACACGCCGGAGCGCCAGCCATGGCCCGGCAGCTCGTCGACGCTTTCACCCGCGAGCAGTGCGCGAGAGGCGACGGTGTGCCTGAACGAGTGCATCGAAGGCAATACTCCGCGCCGAACTTCGACAGATCTGCCGTCGGCGTCCACCTCATGAAGGACCGGGAAGGTTGATATCCCGCTGCGTCCGTCGCCCTCCCCTGCGCGTCGCCTTGTTTTGTTTGCACGTGTAGACTACATGCTGGCCCGGACGGAACTGATCACACGGGTAGGCAGCGCGTCCGGCAAAGCGGCTAGGCTCGTAGCGTGCACCGTTGCGTAGCCCTCGAAGACCTCATTGACGCGCATGACGTCGCGCGGATCCTCGGGCTCTCCCACCGCAACACAGTGAGCCTGTACATGCGGCGTTATCCGGACATGCCGCGGCCGGTCCTTGACCTAGGCCGCGGGCGCCCCAGCCTGTGGCTGCGGCGGGAGATCGAGCGGTGGCACGCTGGTCAGGCGGCGCTTGGGAAGACGCGCTCCCGGCGTCGTTCTGTTCGTTGATGGGCGTGTTTGTTCGCGGCCGGGGGTTGCCGTTCTCCGGAAGGTTCTTGATGTTCGGGCGATTCCCCTGAAACGCAAATCATCCACTCCCCGGGGGCGACGCTGGAAGCCCGGACACCTCTCGCGAGCGGCCGCAGCCGTCGTCCTGGCAGACCGGCAGGACGAGAGCCTGGACCTGGCTTCTCGGAGACCGAGAGCGCTCGTTTGCCGATCGCGCGGTCAGCGGCGCGGCGTCTGCAGACGTCGATGCGACGATCGTCCTCACGTTGCGAGCGCTCGTCCGCCGGTCGATGCGCCAGCGAGTCCCTCGTCGCCAAGGCGATCGCACCGCTGTCGGGCCGCTCGGCGACGAGAGGGATCGTCCGGACCCGTGGTCAGCGTCGAGCGCTTCGCTTCCGGGCGCGACGCTGGGTGGCGTCCCAGGTTCCGGGTGAAAGTGGAGTGGGCGTAGCTCCGCTGGTTGGGGATCCTAGGCGGCGATCACCTCCTCGGTGTTGTCATTCGTCGGCGTGTTCTGCTGTCGGCGAATACGTTCGATGTGGCCGACTGTCTTGGG
>JAFASF010000202.1 GCA_019244745.1 Solirubrobacterales bacterium
GGCGCGTACAGCCAGCCGCGCCCGTCGGGGTGCAGGATGAACGGCTTGTCGCCGCCGATCGCCTCCATCTGCTTGGCGTCGCGCTTGGGCTTGAAGTCCGGGGCCTTGGTCGGGGGAAAGTCGGGCGAGTCCCCCAGACCCGTCCACTGGCCCTGCTCGGGATCCCACCAGACGTAGCGCTTACGCTCTGACCAGGGGTTGCCGTCGGGATCGGCCGACGCGCGGTTGTAAATCAGCCGCGTATCCTTGGGCCACGCCCAGCCCCACTCGTGGGCGATCCAGTTCTGCTCGGTACGCGGCTTCTTGCGGGCCGCTTGGTTGACGCCGTCCTTGTAGATGCCGCAGTGGATCCAGGACCCGCAGCTCGTCGAGCCATCATCCTGGAGCTCGTCATAGCTGGCGAGGAACGATCCGTCGGGACCGCGTCCCGAGATCTCCTGCAGGATGTGCTCGGCGTCGGGCTCGTCGTGGGGGCCCTGCAGCGGGTAGTCCCACATCAGCTCGAGGATCGGCCGGTCTTTGGGATCGTCCGACCCGGCAAGCTTCTCGCGGATCGTCTTGCCGAGGTGATAGATCCATTGCAGGTCAGAGCGACAGTCGCCAGGGGGCTCGCACGCCTTGTGGTGCCACTGGAGCAGACGTTGGGTGTTGGTGAAATTCCCGTCCTTCTCGGTATGCGCCGCGGCGGGTAGGAAGAAGACCTCCGTCTGGATGTCCTGCGCGCGCACCTCTCCCGATTCGTGCTCGGGTGAGTCCATCCAAAAAGACCCCGTCTCGGTCGGTTGGAAATCCCGCACCACCAGCCAGTCGAGCTTGGCGAGCGCGAGGCGGATCAGCTTCGCGTTGGCCGAGCCGACGGTGGGATTCTGCCCGACGCAGAACATGCCCTTCACCCTCCCATCGAGCATCCTCAGCATCATCGCGTAGTGCGAGTGGTCGCCGTTGATCCGGGGGAGGTGATCGAAGCAGAACTCGTTATCGGCGGTCGCAGCGTCGCCCCACCATGCCTTGAGCAGCGACACGATGAACGGTCGCAGGTTGCCCCAGGCGCCCGTGTCCGGACCATTGAGCTCCACGAACGTGTCGAGCGTCGGGTGCCTCTGCGGGTGGGGCATCGGGATGTACCCGGGCAGGATGTTGTACAGCGTCGGAATGTCGGTCGAGCCCTGGATGTTGGCGTGGCCGCGCAGCGCGAGGATCCCGCCGCCCGGCCGGCCGATGTTGCCGAGCAGGAGCTGGACGATCGATGCTGCGCGGATGTTCTGGACGCCCACTGTGTGCTGAGTCCAGCCGACGGCGTACACGACCGAAGAGGTCCTCTCGCGGCCGGAGTTCTCACACAGCGCGGCTGCGACCTTCAGAAATGCCTCTCTGGAGCAGCCGCAGACGGTCGCCACTAGCTCGGGCGTGTAGCGCGCGAAATGCCGGCGGACCAGCTGCAGCACGCAGTGCTCGTGCTTCATCGACTCGTCGCGGTCGGGTGGCTCGCCCCCCTCGAGCTTCATGCCGTGCGCGCCGTGCGCTTGCTCGCCGGACACGTCCGCCACCTGCTCGGACTTGCCGGCGGTGGTCTCCCCGCCGGTCCGGTTGTATCCCCAGGAGGCGATCCTGTAGGCGGTGTGGTCCGGATTCCAGCCGGAGAAGAAGCCGCTGTGGTCGCCGCCCTCAGTGTCTGAGAACTCCGGGTTGATGATCACCGGACCGTTCGTGTAGTGGCGGACGTAGTCCTCGAACCAGGCGTCGTGCTCGAAGATATAGTTGACGATCCCGCCCAGGAACGCGATATCCGTTCCGGCGCGGATCGGTACGTGAAGATCGGCCATCGCGCTGGTGCGGGTGAAGCGCGGATCGACGTGGATCACCTTGGCGCCCCGCTCCTTGGCCTCCACCACCCACTGGAAGCCGACCGGGTGCTGCTCGGCGATGTTCGAGCCCATGATCAGAATGCAGTCGGAGTTCTGCAGGTCCTGCTGGAAGGTGGTGGCGCCGCCGCGCCCGAACGAGGTCCCCAGACCGGGGACCGTGGAGCTGTGTCATATGCGCGCCTGGTTCTCGATCGAGAGCGCGCCCATCGCGGTGAAGAACTTCTTGATCAGGTAGTTCTCCTCGCTGTCGAGCGTCGCGCCGCCCAGGAAGTGGATACCGAGGGTGCGCTTCAGCGGCTCGCCATCCTCGGTCTTCTCCTCCCAGGTGTCCGCGCGCGTGCGGATCACCCGGTCGGCGATCATGTCGGTCGCCTGCTCGAGGTTCAGCTCCTCCCAATCGGTGCCGCCGGGCCGTCTGTACTTGACCGTGGTCTCGCGCATCGGGGAGTTCACAAGCTGCTCCGATGCCGCCCCCTTTGGGCACAGACGTCCCCGGGAGATCGGCGAGTCGGGGTCGCCCTCGATGTGGATGACCCGCTCGTCCTTCACGAACACCTTCTGCCCACAGCCGACCGCGCAGTATGGGCACACCGACTGCACGACCCGGTCGACTCCCGCGGTCCGCGCGGTCAGCCTTGCCGACCGCCGCGATCGCGCCGCGCGGCCGAGGCCGAGTGGATCGCCGGCGAGCTGGCGCAAAAGAGGCAGTCCGAACAAGTCTTCTCCTGCTCGCCCGCGGCGCTGGTTCACATCCCGCAGGTACCCGCCCCAGCCCAGCGTCACACGCCGGATGACGCCGGGGAACTCGGGTGCTGTTCGCATACGAACGCGGCGCCCGGACCGCCAAGAACGGGCACCAGGTTCAGGGCTGGAGGAGGATCTTGATCGCGCCGTCCTGTTTCTTTTGGAAGATCTCGTACGCGTGCGGAGCCTGGTCGAGCGGCAGCTTGTGGGTCGCCAGGCTCTGCACGCCGAGGGGATCGCCGTCGGCCAGCAGCGGCATGATCTCATCGATCCACCGCCGCACGTTCGCCTGCCCCATGCGAAGCTGAATCTGCTTGTCGAACAGCTCCATCATCGGCATGGGGTCCGCAGCGCCGCCATAGACGCCGCTGAGCGAGATCGTCCCGCCGCGACGCACCGCTTCGATCGCCGTGTGCAGGACGCTCAGGCGATCGATCCCGGCCTTCTCGATCACCTTGGCTGCCACCTGGTTGGGTAGCAGTCCCGAGAGCTGGTGGGCGAGCTTGCCGAGCGGCGCGCCGTGCGCCTCCATTCCGACCGCGTCGATCACCGAGTCGGGGCCGCGCCCGTCGGTAGCCGCCCGCAGCCTCTCGACGAGCTGATGGTCATGCCCTCGGACGTCGATGGTGGTGGCTCCGTGGCGGCTTGCCAGGTCCAGGCGCTCGTCGACCAGGTCGATCCCGAACACCTCCCGGGCGCCGCGGTGAAGGGCGATCCGACAGCACATCTGCCCGATCGGCCCGAGCCCGAACACGGCGACCGTCCCGCCGTCCGGGATCGCCGCGTATTCGACGGCCTGCCAGGCCGTGGGCAGCACGTCGGACAGGTACACGAACTGCTCGTCTCCGGGACCCTCGGGAACCTTGATCGGACCGAAGTGCGCTTGCGGAACCCGCAGCAGCTCGGCCTGGCCGCCGGGGACGTGGCCGTAGAGCTTGGTGTAGCCGAACAGCGTCGCGCCCTTGCCGTGCTCGCGCACCTGGGTGGTCTCGCACTGCGAGTACAGACCCTGGTTGCACATGAAGCACGATCCACACGAGATGTTGAACGGGATCACCACGCGGTCGCCGGGCTGGATGTTCGTAACCTCCGCCCCGACCGCTTCGACGATCCCCATGGGCTCGTGGCCGAGGATGTCGCCCTCGTCCATGAACGCTCCCATCACCTCGTAGAGGTGCAGGTCGGAGCCGCAGATGCCGCTCGTGGTGATGCGGACGATGGCGTCGGTGGGCTTCTCGATTGTTGGGTCGGGGACGGTGTCCACGCGGACGTCACGCTTGCCGTGATATGTGACTGCCTTCATCTGATCGTCTCCGTCTTGAGTGATCAGGCGCCGACCCGCTGGGGCTCCAGCGACGCGTCCAGTGCCTGCTCGAACAACGTGTGCACCTTGTCGGCCGCGGCGCGCTCCTGGACGAGGATCCGCTGCGCGGCCTGCTCCGTGTCGGGGTCGGAGGCACGCGCCGCCACGCGCCGCAGCAGCTCGTAGGCCCCGATCTCGAGGTGCTCGAACGCGAACGCGAACCCCGCGAGCTTGGCCGGCGTGTCCGGCTGCGCCTGGAAGAAGGCGCCCCAGTTGAGCGCCCCGAGGCGCAGCGCCGCGTCCTTGAAGCTCGACGGGGAGCCGCCCCGGGCCTTCAGGCGAGCGTCGAGGAGGGCCTGGTGCTCCTCCGTCTCGCCGTGATGCTCCTCGTAGGCGGACGCGAGATCCGCGGTTCCGGCGAGCCGCGGAGCCTTCTCGAGCAGCTGGCGCGCCTGCGCCTCGATCGCGTGGGCGTCGGCCAGGTATTTGTCCAGCTGCTGCTGGAGGTCGTCGGGCGCGAGCGCGCGCAGGGCAGCTTCGACGGCTCGGTCGAAGCAGCGCTCCAGCCGCTGTCCCATGGCCAGCTCCTGGCGTTCGATGGTGCGGGCGGTCTGCACCGTATCGGCGTCGCCGGCGCGGGCGGCCACGCTTGCTAGCAGCTCGTAGGCGGCCAGTTCCATGTGCTCGTAGGAGAAGGCGTGGACCACGAGCTTGCCCGGCGTGTCGGGCTGGGCCCTGGCGAACGCCGTGAAGCCTTTGCCGGTCAGGGTGCCGGCGATGTCCTTGAGCTTCGACGGACTGGCCCCCCGCGCCTCGAGGCGCTCGCGCACGAGACGCTCGTGCTCCTCCGTCTCCCCCAGGTGCGTCGAGAACGCGGATGCGATTTCGGGGTCGCCGGCCAGCCCCGGCGCCACGGTCATCTGCGCCAGCGCCTGCTGCTCGATCGAGTGCGCGTCAGTGAGGTACTTGTCCAGTTGCTCCTGCAAGCCGCGTGAGGCCATCGTTTCTCCTGTTCGCTTTTGCATCTCAGCTCACCGGGATCCCGCGCCCGTAAACGCCGGGGGGGTTGCAGACCGACCCGGGTGGGGTAAGGGCAGTAACGTGGCGCGCTCGATCTGGAACGGCACCATCACGTTCGGCCTCATAGCCGTGCCGATCAAGGTGCACTCAGCGACCGAGGACCAGAGCGTCCACTTCCACCAGGTTCACGCCGTCGACGGCGCCCGGATCAAGCAGAAGCGAATCTGCTCCAAGGAGGGTAAGGAGGTTCCTTACAAGGAGGTGGCAAAGGGATACGAGGTGCGCAGTGGGCGGTTCGTCGTGCTCAGCCAGGAGGAGATCGACGCCGCCGCCGGCGAGCGCGCGCACCTGATCGAGCTCGAGGAGTTCGTCCGCCACGAGCAGATCGACCCCGTGTTCTACGACCGCACGTACTACCTCGGCGCCGGCGACGATGGAGCCGACGCCTACCGGCTGCTGCACGAGGCGCTCGAGCGCTCGGAGCGGGTCGGCATCGGCCGCTGGGTGTTCCACAACCGGGAGTACCTGGCCGCGATAAGGCCGCTGGAGAACGTCATCGTGCTGCACACCATGCGGTTCGCGGAGGAGCTGGTCCCCGCCAAGAGCCTCAAGCTGCAGGGTCCCAGCCGGCGTCCGGGAAAGCGCGAGCTGGACATGGCCGCATCCCTCGTCGACGCCCTGTACTCGCCGTTTGACCCGCACGCGTTCGAGGACTCGTATCGCGAGCGGGTGCTGGCGCTGATCGAGGCCAAGGCCAAGGGTCAGGAGCCCGAGCTGCCCGAGCGCGAGGCCGAGCAGGAGCCGGGCGACCTGATGGCGGCGCTCCAAGCCAGCCTGGACGCATCGAGGCGGCCAAAGACCACGGCCAGGAGGGGATGATGGCGCGCTCGCTTTGGACGGGCTCGCTCAGCTTCGGCCTCGTCAACGTGCCGGTCAGCGTCCTGCCGGCGGTGCGCGACCTGGACCTGCATTTTCGCCAGCTGCACGAAAAGGACGCCGCGCCCATCGAGGTGCAGCGTTGGTGCTCCAAGGAGGATGTCGAGGTCCCCTACGAGGAGATCACCCACGGCTACGAGCTCGAGGACGGAGGCCAGGTGATCGTCTCCGACCTGGAGCTCGAGGCGATCGAGCCACGCCGCACGCGGACGATCGAGATCGAGCAGTTCATCGAGCTCCAGGAAGCCGATCCGATCTACTTCGACCATCCGTACTTCCTGGTGCCGGCGTCCGAGGACGACGGAGCCCGGCGCGCGTATCGTCTGTTGACCGATGTCATGGGGCGCACCGATCGCGCCGCGCTGGGACGGTTCGTGATGCGCGCCAAGGAGTACTTGGCGATCGTGCGCGAGCGCGATGGGGCGCTCACCCTGACCACCATGATGTTCGCCGACGAGGTGCGTACGGCCAAGGATGTCGACGCCGCCACTCAGAAGTCCCACAAGCCGACGCGACGGCAACTCGATGCGGCGGTGGCGGTGATCGAGGAGCTCACCTGCGACTGGGACCCCGCCAAGCACAAGGATCGCTACCAGGAGCGGCTGCGCCGCGTCGTGGCGCACAAGCGCAAGGGCGGGACCGTGCAAGCGCCGGAGGCGCAAGAGCAGCCCGCGCCGGCGCCCGATCTGATGGACGCGCTTGAGCGAACGCTCGAGGAGCTGGGGCGTGGTGGCAGCGGCCGGTCGACCAACGGCAAGCGGTGAGTCCGGCGCGTGGGGACATCGCTTCGCGCGGCTAGCCCGCCCGGCCGGCGCGATCGCGCTCGCGCCGACGCCGCTCCTGGCCCGTGCGCCGCTCGGCGGGGCGCAGCGCTTCGCCGGGCTCCCGTCCCGGCGGCTGATGCGGTGCCTCGAGCGCGGGCGCCGCCGGGATCCGCGCGACGGTCTTTTTCTTGGGTCGGATGGTCACGGGCTTGCCGTGATGGGCGATCTCGAGTGTTTTGCCTGACGTCAGGGAGTAGCTCGCCTGCGCCGGCGTGACGTCGACCTTGAGCTGGCGCCCGCGGAAGGCGAGGCGGAACGTGAGGCGGGTGAGCGCCCTCGGCAGGCGCGGGGCGAAGGTGAGCTCCCCGTCGAAATCGCGCATGCCCCCGAGACCCGCCACGGCGCCGATCCAGCTTCCCGCCAGGGAGGCGATGTGCACACCGTCACGGGTGTTGTGCTCGAGATCGTCGAGATCCATCAGCGCGCATTCGCGTAGGTACGCGTAGGCCAGCTCAAGATGTCCCACCTCGGCGGCCACCACGGCCTGCGTACACGCCGACAGTGAGGAGTCGCGGACGGTCAACGGCTCGTAGTAGGCGAAGTCGTGGGCCTTCTGCTCCGGGGTGAATGCGTCGCCGCGCACGTGCAGCGCGAGCACCAGGTCCGCCTGCTTGACCACCTGCTTGCGGTACAGGTCGAAGTAGTGGAAGTGGAGCAACAACGGATACTCATCGGGGCTGGTGGCGGCGAAGTTCCAGCGCTCGTGATCGGTGAACCCGTCGGCCTGGGGGTGAACGCCGAGATTCCGGTCGTAAGGGACCCGGACGGCGTCCGCCGCGTCGCGCCAGCTGGCGACCTCCTCGTCGTCGACCCCTAGCTCCTCGGCGCGGTCGAGGTTTCGCTCGGCGGCTTTGGCGGCCTCGCGGAGGTTCCGCTGCGCCATCAGGTTCGTGTACACGTTGTTGTCGCCCAGCGCGCTGTACTCGTCGGGCCCGGTCACCCCGTCGATCCGGAATTCTCCGACGGCGTCGTGGTGGCCGATCGAGCGCCACAGCCGCGCCGTCTCGACGAGCAGCTCGACGCCGATGTCGCGGTCGAAGTCGGTGTCCCCCGTAGCGGCGTGGTAGCGGGCAACCGCGTCCGCGATGTCGGCATTGATGTGAAAGGCCGCCGTGCCGGCCGGCCAGTACCCGGAGCATTCCTGGCCTCGGATCGTCCGCCACGGAAACGCGGCCCCCCTGAATCCGAGCTGCTTCGCGCGGTCCCGGGCCAGGTCGAGCGTCCGGTGGCGCCATCGCAGGGCGTCGCCGGCCGCCTGCGGGACCGTGTAGGTGAGCACCGGCAGGACGAACGACTCGGTGTCCCAGAATGTGTGCCCGTCGTACCCCGGGCCGGTCAGCCCCTTGGCCGCGATCGCCCGCTGCTCGGCGCGGGCGCCCGACTGGAGCGTGTGAAACAGCCCGAACCGGATCGCCTGCTGGAGCTGTGCATCGCCTTCGACCTCCACGTCCGCGCGCTCCCAGAACTCATCGAGATAGGCGCGCTGGGCGGCTACGAGCCCATCCCATCCCGTGTGCTTGGCCTCCTCCACCGCCATCGCCACCTGACTGCGGATCGCATCGACCGAGCGCTGGCTAGACCAGCCGTAGGCGAGGAACTTGAACAGTCGCAGCGGCTTCCCGGGCTCGACGTCGAAGGAGATCCTGAGACGCGCGACATCCGGGAAGCTCTCGGCGCGCGCCTCGGTGCCCTCGGGGCCGTCGATGATGTGGTCCATCGCCGCCCCGAGCGTCAGTTGGCTCTGCTTCGTGGAGTGTACGAGGATGGCTCGGAGTTCGAAGCTGACGGACTCAACGGACGCCAGCGGGCAGGCGGGAGAGGCTGCCGCACGGGGATCGCTCTCCGAGCTCGGCAGGGTTTCGTTCGCCACCAGCTCGGATTGCACGACCACCGGGATAGTCGCTTCGAGCGGCTCGACCTCGTAGAGGATTGCGGCCACGGCACGCTGGACGAATGACACGAGCCGCGTTGAGGACACACGGACCAGCGCGCGCGCCGGGGAGCGCCACTCTGCCGTGCGGCGGAGCAGGCCGGCGCGGAGATCGAGCACGCGTTCGTGACTCAGGAGCTGCCCGTAGCGGACGTCGAACGGCTCGTCCTCGACCAGCAGGCGGATGATCTTGCCGTTGGTGACATTGACGACCGTCTGACCCATCTCCGGGTAGCCGTAGGCACTTTCGCCGTAGGGGAGCGGCCGGACCTCCCAGAACCCGCCGAGGTAGGTGCCGGGGAGGCCGAAGGGCTCGCCCTCATCCAGGTTCCCCCGCAGTCCGATGTGCCCGTTGGACAGGGCAAACACCGATTCGGTCTGGGCGAGGCGGTCGAGGTCGAGTTCGGTCTCACGCACAGCCCAGGGCTCGATGCGAAACGCTTCGTGTCCGATCACGACGCGTCCAGCAGCTCGGCCAGGTCGCCGACGACTACATCGGCTCCGTGCTCGCGAAGCGCCTGCGCTTGGCCGACGCGGTCGACCCCGACGACGCACCTGAAATCACCCGCGCGGCCGGCCTGCACGCCGGCGAGGGCGTCCTCGAACACCACGGCCTCGCTCGGCACGACCTGTAGCGCCCGGGCGCCGGCGAGAAAGGTGTCCGGGGCCGGCTTGCCCTTCAGCCCCTCGCGCTCGGCGACGACCCCGTCGACGACCTCCTCGAACAACCCGTCGATGCCCGCGGCCCTGAGAACGTCGCTGGTGTTGGTGCTCGAGGAGACGACCGCGCGCCGGAGTCCCGCCGCCCGCGCCGCCTGGACGTAGCGCACCGAGCCATCATAGGGAGCCACGCCGTGGTCTTGGATCATCTCCAGCACTATGTCGTTCTTCCGGTTGCCGAGGCCGCGCACGGTCTCCTCGTCGGGAGGGTCGTCGGGGGCGCCCTCCGGCAGTTTGATCCCCCGCGAGGCTAAGAACGAGCGCACGCCGTCCTCTCGGGGCTTGCCGTCCACATACTCGTCGTAATCGCGGGCCGCGTCGAACGGCATGAACGGCTCCCCGAGGTCTTCCGCGCGCCGCCGGAGGTACCCGTCGAACATCGCCTTCCACGCCGCCGCGTGCACTTTTGCGGTCTGCGTGAGGACCCCGTCGAGATCGAACAGGCAGGCACGGACGCCAGCGGGCAAGCCAAGCACGGTCGCAAACAATAAATTGAAAGCCGCCATGAGCTGGATAGGCGAGCGCAACCCCGGTCCGTTCGGGTCCCTCTACAGTCATCAATTCGCGCGCGTCGCCGCCGCGGTGCCGCACGTGCGGATCGCCGAACCGGCGTTCAACGCTGAGCGCGTGCTCGAGCTCGCGGCCCGCGCGTCCGACGCGCGCGCCTCGCTCGTGATTTTCCCGGAACTCGGGTTGTCGGGCTACGCGATCGACGATCTGCTGCATCAGCACGCTATGGCCTCCGCGGTGCTGGACGCGGTGCGGCGGATCGCGGCCGAGAGCTCCGGGCTGCGTCCCGTGATCGTGGTCGGCGCGCCTTTGTGGGCGGAGGGTGGGCTGTTCAACTGCGCGATCGTGATCCACCGCGGGCGGGTGCTCGGGGTGGTCCCCAAGAGCTATCTGCCGGAGTACCGCGAGTACTACGAGAAGCGACAGTTCCGCGCCGCCCGGGACGCCATCGAAGGCGAGCTGCGGCTGCTGGGAGAGGAGGTGCCGTTCGGTCCCCGGTTGTTGTTCGCGAGCCGCGACCTGCCCGAGTTCGTCTTGTACGTCGAGATCTGCGAAGACCTGTGGGCGCCGATCCCGCCCAGCACGTATGGCGCGATGGCCGGCGCGACGGTGCTCGCGAACCTGTCGGCCAGCAACATCACGATCGGCAAAGCGGACTACCGTCGAGCCCTGTGCGGCAGCCAATCGGCTCACACCATCTCCGGCTACCTCTACACCGCGGCCGGCCTGGGCGAGTCGACGACCGACCTGGCCTGGGACGGCCAGGCCATCATCTACGAGAACGGCGATCTACTGGCCCATGCCGAGCGCTTCTCCGAGGACGAGCAGCTGATTCTCGCCGACCTGGATCTCGATCGGATCGTCTCCGACCGGGCGAGCACCTCGAGCTACGGCGACAGCATCCACGACCACCGCCGGGTGCTGCGCAGGATGCGGCGAATCGAGCTCGAGCTCGGACTCTCCGGGGAGCGGGTGGCGCTGCGCCGCGAGTTCGAGCGCTTCCCATACGTGCCGGCCGACCCCGCGAGCCGCGGCGAGCGCTGCGAGGAGGTCTACAACATCCAGGTTCGCGGCCTCGAGACCCGCCTGCGAGCGACCGGAATCGAGAAGCTCGTGATCGGCATCTCCGGGGGACTCGATTCGACCCAAGCGCTGGTCGTCTGCGCCCGCGCCGTCGACCTGCTCGGTCTCCCCCGCTCCAACGTGCTCGCGTTCACGATGCCCGGATTCGCCACCAGCGAGCGAACCCTGGGCAACGCCCGCACGCTGATGGAGGCGCTCGGGATCAGCGCCAACGAGCTCGACATCCGACCCGCCGCTTCGCAGATGCTTCGCGACCTCGGGCATCCCGCGGCTGAGGGAGCGCCCGACTACGACATCACCTACGAGAACGTCCAGGCCGGCGAGCGCACCTCGCACCTGTTCCGCCTGGCCAACTACCACGGCGGGCTCGTGGTGGGCACGGGCGATCTCTCGGAGCTCGCGCTCGGCTGGTCCACATACGGGGTCGGTGATCAGATGTCCCACTACAACGTGAACGCGTCGGTGCCGAAGACGCTCATCCAGTTCCTGATCCGATGGGTGATCGATACCGAGCAGCTAGGGTCACACGTCAGCACGGTGATGCGATCCGTGCTCGACACGGAAATTTCGCCGGAGCTGATTCCCCGCGACGATCCCGACTCCGACCGCCCCGGAGCCGACAGCGAGAGCGTCGTCGGGCCGTACGAGCTCCAGGACTTCTTCCTCTACTACACGCTCCGGTTCGGCTACCGACCGAGCAAGGTGGCGTTCCTGGCTCACCACGCGTGGCGCGACCGGGAACTGGGCACATGGCCGGACCTGATCCCGCTCGAAAGGCGCAGCGAGTACGCGCTCCCCGAGATCAAGCACTGGCTCGAGGTGTTCCTGCGTCGCTTCTTCCAGACCAGCCAGTTCAAGCGCTCCGCGATCCCGAACGCGCCCAAGGTCGGCTCCGGCGGGTCGCTCTCTCCCCGGGGGGACTGGCGTGCACCGAGCGACAGCACCGCGGCGATCTGGCTCCGGGAGCTTGCCGAGGGTGTGCCCGGCCGCCCCTGAGCGCGGGGCGAAGTGACCCCCGATGCACTGATCATCGGGTCGGGTCCCAACGGGCTGGCTGCCGCGATCACCCTCGCCGAGGCCGGGCGTCGCGTGCTCGTGCTGGAGGCCGCGCCCGTCCCAGGCGGCGCCGTGGCCACCGAGGAGCTCACGTTGCCGGGCTTCCGCCACGACACCTACTCCTCGGTGTATCCCGCGGGCGCCGCGTCGCCGGTGTTCGCCCGAATGCCGCTCGAGCGTCATGGGCTGCGATGGGTGCATCCCGAGGTCTGCTACGCCCACCCGCTCCCCGACGGGCGAGCGCCGGCGCTGTACCGCGATCTGGACCGGACAGCCGCCGGCTTGGAGCGGTTCGCCCCGGGCGACGGCGAGCGCTGGCTCGGTTTCGCCGGCCCATACGTGCAGCGGTTCGCGGCGTTTCAGAGCACGATCCTCGGGGCGTTCCCGCCGGCCTCCGGCCTGACCCAGCTTGCGCTCCAGATGCGTCCCCGACGGCTCCTCGAGCTCGGGCGGGTGCTGCTGATGCCCGCCCAGGCGCTGGCGGAGGAGCTGTTCGCCGCGCCGGGCTCTCGCGCCTGGCTGTACGGCTCGGCGATCCACGGCGACGTCGGGCTGACCGGCGCTGGCAGCGCGATCGTGGCGCTCGGCTTGAACGTCCTCGGCCACGCCGTGGGCTGGCCGAGCCCCGAAGGCGGCGCGGGGCGCCTCGCGGGGGCGCTCGTCTCCTACCTGGAGAGCCTGGGAGGCACCGTGAGGTGCGGGGCGCGCGTGGTCGAGATCGGGGCCCGCGGTGGCCGCGTCACGGCAGTGCGCATCGCGAGCGGGGAGACGTTGCCCGCGGAGCTGATCGTGGCAGATGTGATGCCGCGCGCGCTGGTGGCGCTGGCGGGTGAGGCGCTTCCCCCACGGTATGCCGCCGCGCTGCGGCGCTACCGACCGGGTCCCGCGACGCTCAAGGTCGATTGGGCGCTTGACGGCCCGATCCCGTGGACGGCGCCGGAGGCGCGCGCCGCGGGTACGGTTCACGTCGGCGGCTCCGAGGATGAGCTGCTGGCCGCCGGGTCGCCGGGCTCGAAGCTCCCCGAGCGGCCCCTGATGTTGCTCGGCCAGCAGTCGATTGCGGACCCGACCAGGGCGCCGCCGGGCAAACACACGGCGTGGGCGTACACGCGGGGGCCCCAGGCGCTCGACTGGGAACGCTTGCGCGATCGGCTCGTGGAGCGCATGGAGGCGCAGGTGGAGCGGTTTGCGCCCGGGTTCAGGGAGATGATCGGCGCCCGGCACGTTCTCGGGCCCGGGCAGCTCGAGCGGCGTAACGCGAACCTGGTGGGCGGCGACGTGGGCGGCGGCAGCTACGACCTCGACCAGCTGATCTTCCGCCCGGTTCCGGCGCTCGCGCCGTATCGAACACCGCTGCGTGGCCTCTACCTGGCCAGCGCAGCGACGTTCCCGGGCGGGGCGGTACATGGCGTCGCCGGTCGGGCCGCCGCCCGGCTGGCACTGGCCGAGGAGAGGATGCGCACGGCCACGAGACGATTTCGGCCTGGCGGCGGCCTGCCGGGGCCACCGCCAGGCGAGGGAGGAGAGTGCGGGCGCGCCTAGCGCTCGCTGGCGCGGCGGCGGCTCGCCGGCCACGCCGTGCCCGGTCGCTACCCCATGCCGCGTCGAGTAACAGGACGGTACAGCCGGCGGGCGGCTTGCGAAGCCGCCGGCGGGGTAGAAGAGACTGTCGATCATGGCCGTGGCGATTCTCGACATCGACGGGACGCTCGTCGACACCAACTATCAGCACGCGATCGCGTGGTACCGAGCGTTCCACCAGCACGAGATCGTGCTCCCGATCTGGCGGATCCACCGCCACATCGGGATGGGCGGAGACCAAATGGTCGCCGCCCTGACCGACGAGGGAACCGAGCACGAGCGCGGCGACGACATCCGCAGCACCGAGAAGCCACTCTACTTCGCCCTCATCGAGGAGGTTTCGACCATGGACGGGTCACGGGAGCTCGTCGAGCGGCTGAAAGAACGCGGCCATACGGTCATTCTGGCCAGCTCGGCCAAGGAGGACGAGCTCAACTACTACCTCGATCTGCTCGACGCGCGCGAGCTCGTCGACGGCTGGACGAGCTCGGCTGACGTGGAGGCCACCAAGCCCGAGCCCGACCTCGTCCGCGCCGCCCTCGACAAGGCCGGCCATGAGGATGGACAGACCGCGGTCATGGTCGGCGACACGCCCTGGGACATCATCGCGGCCAAGAACGCCGGCGTGCCGACGCTGGCCGTCCGCACCGGGGGGTTCGGTGTGGATGAGCTGAACGAGGCGGGCGCGGCCGGGGTGTTCGAGTCGGTGCGCGACCTGTGCGACCACCTCGCCGAGACGGCGCTCGCTTGACCGCTACGGGCTCGTGGTGGTGTGGCGTAAATAGCCCTGCGCCCGCGTCAGCCCGCAATTCCCGAGCAGCGAGATACTGTCGCTGACCACGCCGCTGATCGTCTCCCCCTGGTAGACCCACATCGGGTTGTGTGACCACACCGAGACCAGCAGGTGCGCGCCCTCGAGTGCCATCGACTCCTGAGTGCCCACGCCGGGCTGATTGGGTCCACCGAACGCGGTCAGCTCCTGGGCATACCCACAGGCCAGGCTGATGTCGCCCGTGGCGTGAGACAGCTTCGCCGCCTGGGCCTTGGGCGCCTGGCTCCCAGGCTGCGTGCACCCGGCCACGGCCAGCCCGCACAGCGCCAGCGCCGATGCGCGGCGCAACCGGTACCGGGCCCACGGCAAGCCGGCTAGCGCAGGGCGATGAGGCATATCCCTCCGATCAGGCTCACCCCCGCGCTCCACCAGGCGATGTAGTCCCCGATGTGACCCGAGTGGAGCTCGCGCAGAACCCAGACCGCGGCCTGGAGCCGTTGCGCAGGCCAGGACCGGCGCAGCCCGCGCAGCCGGTACCCGAACAGCCCGGCGGCGGCCACGCCCAGCGCCCCGACGGTTGAGAGGGCCCCGTAGGCGTAGTCGGACAGGCTGATGTGGCTCGGAGCGACCACGGGCAGCGCGACGCGCGCCCCGTGCAGCACCCAGGCCGAATACAGACCATGGTCGACGAACTGAGCGGCATACCGCTCGACCCCGGGCACGGCCCCGGGGACCAACCCGAGCACGAGCACGGCCAGCAGCATCACCGCCGGAACGATCACCATGACCAGCGGCGTGTGGTCGCGCCCGCCCCCGGTCTCGCTCGTCTCCTCCTCCGCGGCTCGTGCCTGCTGGATCGCGCGCGCGGGGCCCTCCTTCGACCCCCACCCGAGAAACACCCGACAGGTCACGCGCAGCACGCTGCCGCCGGTCACGGCCGAGATGACGATGAACACCGCGATCAGCCAGGCGTAGTGCGGTGCCGCCGAGGAGGCCTCGTCGAGCAGCGACTTGCCCATGAAGGTCGTGAACGGCGGACACGCCGCGAGCAGCAGCGCCCCCACGGCCATGATCACGCCCGCGACCGGGACGACGCGCCCGCGGCCGTGCAGATCGTACTCGTCGATGTTGGCAAAGCGGTGCAGAAGGATCCCGGCGCACATGAACAGCGCGCCCTTGGTGAGCCCGTGCCCGACCATGTAGACCGCCACGCCGGCCAGCGCCTTTCCGGACAGCAGCGCCACCGCGCACACGAACATCCCGATGTGGCTGATGGTCGAGAAGGCGAGCAGGCGCTTGATGTGGCGCTGCAGAAAGCACATGGTGGCCCCCGTGAGGGCGGTCACCACGCCGACGGCCACGAAGATGGCCCGCACTGCGGAGGCGTGCGGCCCCAGCGGCCCCGCGAACACGACCCAGTAGAGCCGGGCCACGGCGTACACGCCGAGATCGACCATCACGCCCGAGAAGAGCACGCACACGGGCACCGGCGCGACCGCGTGAGCATCGGCGAGCCAGAAGTGCAGCGGAACCACGGCCGCCTTGGTCAGGAAGCCGGCGAAGAGCAGCGTCATGGCCACGATGACGAGCGGATCGGTGTGGTGGCCCGAGAGCGCGACGCCGATCTGGGCCATGTTGAGCGCGCCCGTGCGCGCGTAGAGCAGGGCAACGGCGATGAACATGCCGTAGCCGGCGATGCTGTTGGTGATGGCGAAGTTGATCGCGCCCTGGATCGGCGCACGCTCCTCGACGCGGTAGGCCGTGAGCGCGAAGGCGGCGGCGCTCATGACCTCGAAGAAGACAATGATGTTGAACAGATCGCCGCTCAGGCAGAAGCCGACCATGCCGGCCATGAACAGGAGCATGAGCCCGTGGTAGAGCCCTTCGATCGCCTCGAAGTACCGCAGGGAGTACACGAGCGCCGCGGTCACGAGCACGGCGCAGAAGGCGGCCAGGCCGGCGCCGAGCACGTCGATCGAGAGCGAGATGCCGATCGAGAACCCGTGCTGCGGCGTCCATCCACCCATCCAGTAGGCGAATGGGTGCGGCGCCGCGTGGGCGGCCAGCAGCGCGCACAGGGCGGCCACCGCGATGGCCGCCAAGGCGCCGATGCTGTCGTTGAACCACCGGGGGGCGAAGTAGCCGCCGGCCACGAGCAGCGGCCCGGCTATGAACGGCACGAGCACGGGGAGCGCGGTGAGAGCGGTCATGCCGGTCCGAGGGCTAGTCGCGCAGCGGCCGCAGGTCGTCCGGGTCGACGCTGCCAAAACGCTTGTGCGCCTGGACTACGAGCGCCAGCAGGAGCGCGGTCACCGTGGCCTCGATCACGATGTCGGTGAGCACGAGCACCTGGACAACCGGATCGACGAGGTTCGAGGTGGTCGGAATGTCGGCCACGATCGGCGCCACGCCTTTCGCCCGATACCCGACCCCGAGCAGGAGCAGGTAGGTCGCGGATTGCACGACGGTGAGGCTGAGCACCGTGCGCACGAGGTTGCGGCTCGAGACCACGCCCCAGAGCCCGATGACGAACAGCCACGCCCCCACGGCGTAGGGCAGGAAGCTCATTGGTCATCCTTAGGTCGTCGCGACCGTTGAGGTCGCGGTGGCCTCGACCGCCGCCGGGAGAGGGCCTCGGTTGCTTGCCCGTGCGAGGGCCCGCGTGAGACCCGCCCCTCCCGGCGGGGTGAGGTGCCGCAAGCGGCAACA
>JAFASF010000249.1 GCA_019244745.1 Solirubrobacterales bacterium
GGCGTCGAACTGGCGCTCCGCCCGCCCTGCCTCGAACTCCGCGCGCTCGACCGCCAGCCGCTGCCCGCCAAGGCGCTCTTCATGTTGGCGCTCGAGTTCGCCGACCGCCTCGGTACAGGCGCGCACCCCGGCCGGCGTCACCGCCTCCAGGAACGCCGCGGCGACCGCGTCATCCAGCCGCTGGCCGCCGAGCGACTGGCATGGGTGCTCGGCGCCGTGGTGATGAAACGCACGCACGCACGCGTACGTCGGCGAGCGGCCTCCTCTGCCTGAGTAGGCGACCTGCATCCGCCGCCCGCAGCGCCCGCACCGCACGATCCCCTGAAGCAACGCCAGGCCTTCGCGGGCGGCGCCGCCGCCCTCACCCCGCGGCCTCACGTTCTGCCGCAGCCGCTCGCGGGTGGCCAGGTACTCCTGCCAGCTGACATACCCGGGATGGTGCTCGGGCAGGCAGACGGACCACTCCTCGATCGGCAACTGGACCGTCCGCCGCCGCACCCGGCCCTGCTCGCCCAGCTCCCGCTTCTGCGTGGTGCGGCCGAACACGAACGCGCCCGCATACGCCGGGTTGGTCAAAAAGGAGTGCACCGCCCGATAGCTCGCCGGCATCCACCGCAGCCGCCGCTCCCCAACCGTCCGCCGCGGCAGCCGCTGACCCTCATCGAGCAAGCAGATCACAACCTGCCGGCAGGAGCCCAACCGCCGCCACAACTCAAACACGCAGCCGATCGCATGGCGCACCTGCTCGTCGGCCGACAAGGCGATCCGACCGTCCTCGCCGCGGTCCAGGCCAACCGGCAGGCTCAGCTCGAGTTCCCCGCGAGCGGCCTTATTGCGAAGCCCACCATCAAGACGAGCGCGGATCAAGTGCAGCTCGGCCTCAGCCAAGGTGCCCTTCAGCCCGAGAAGCATCCGATCGTTGAAGTTGCCCGGACAGTAGATCCCGTCTGAGTCGGCCACCAGCGTCCCAGTCAGCGTGCACAGATCGAGCAGCTGATACCAGTCGGCGTTGTTTCTCGCCAACCGCGAGACCTCGAGCCCCAGGATCAGCCCGACCCGGCCGAGCCCCACCTCGGCCACCAGCTCCTTGAACCCCAGCCGCCCGACGGTCGAGGAGCCCGACCGCGCCAGATCGTCGTCGACGACCGACACCGACTCCGCCCGCCAGCCCAGCTCGATCGCGCGGTCGCGGAGCGCGTACTGCAGCGCGCGCGACTCGTGATTGTTCTGCACCTGCCCGGGCGATGACTGTCTGACGTATACGATCGCGCGCAGCCGACGATGCTGCTCGGTGATCTTGTCCAGGTCACTCATCGCGTGCGGCCTCCACCAGCCTGGCGAGCAGCCGCGCGAGCCGCAACGCCACCTGCAGCTGTTGCTCGGGCGGCAGCATCTCCCATACCGCCGCGGGCACCACCGCCTCCTGATCGATCACCAGCGCGAGCTGTCCCGGCATCGTCACCTCCGTTTTCGCCGCAGCCTCCAGCCCGCCCCGGATAGTTCGCACGCAACCGCTCCAGCCGTCCCAACAACAACCGCCACCCCGCCGGCGACCCCACGCCGCCAACCGGCACCTCCGGCCGCGCCCGCCACGGCAAATCCGTCCACCGCGCCGGGATCTCACCCGGACTGCCATCCACAAGCCGGCAGATCACGACGGTCTCGCCAGACCACTGATCCGTGCTCCAGCCAAGCACCTCAAGCTCGACGTCGCGCAGCCCCCCCGGCGCCGCGACCAGCCGCACCCGCTCCGGCAACGGATCCACAACATGAGTAGTGCGACCACTACTCGGCTGATCACGATCATATGCACCGTCCCTTCGTTTGGGTTGACCACCGATGAAGCGGATCTCGGCGGACAGCTCTCACTTGGGGCGAATGCCACGCTCCTATCAGGTCACGCCGAAGGTCCTCGGGCGGCGACGGGCGACACAACCTATGCAAGTCAGGCCAGCCGGCCGACGAGCAGTCTCAGAGTCAGCCCGCCGCCAGCCCGAGAACCAACCGGACAGGTCGGACGTCACCGCCCAGACCCAGGAGAAGATGACAGTGACAGCAGTTTCGTCTGATGGCCGTAGGGCACCGGAGGTCCGAATCGGCGAGCGAAGCTAACAAGCACGTCCCACGAACGAGGCCCGGTCGCTCGGGCTGGTGTTCCTCGACGCGAACC
>JAFASF010000299.1 GCA_019244745.1 Solirubrobacterales bacterium
ACCGAGCAGAACCACTGCTGGTGGAAGTGGTCGTGGCGCCCTGACCTCAGGCTGGGAGCTAGCGATGCGTCCACGGCGAGGTCTCGCGCGTGGACGCATCAGCTAGCACGCCCCCGACTACTTCTATGCATTGCCCCCTGCTACTCCTATCGGCAGTCAGCTGGAAAGCTTGAGGCGAACCCTGCTCTGTTCTAAGCCCAAGGCGATGGGTTGGACCACCGGCCGTTGTGTTCGATGACACGCCCAGAGACCTCGAAGGTGCTGAGCGCACAGTCGATCACAGTTTGACCGTGGTCCTCGACGAACCCGACGTGGAAGTGAAGGCGAACGGTCACGACTACGGTGCGCGGCTCGTCGGTGACGATGATGCGCCAAGTCAGCGAGTGGTAGGAGCCGAATGGCGTCGTCCGGGTAGCGGTCAGGCCGGTGATCGCCGTGCGGGGGTGGAGGTGAACACCGTGATTACCCTCGACAGTCACGCTGGCGCCGACGTAGGCGGTTGGACCATCGGTCAGCGTCGAGGCCACCTGCTGTCCGGTGCTATCGCAGCGATAGCTCAACTCGCCTAGACCCGGAAGGGCGACGACCGGAGCGTCGGATCCGCTGACCCCTCCGTGCTTGGCGCCGTGGCCAGCGATCTCAATCGCAGGCTGCGAGGGAACACTCGGCGGCGGTTTCGTTTGGCGTCCCGCTCCGCCGCATCCGGCTAGCACCGCTGCAGCGGAAACACCGACGATCGCGAGTGTCCTGGGGGCCATGGGGAGCGGTGCGCCAACCAAGAGACTACGCACGAGCGATTCGCCTGTCCATTTCGTGCAATGACGACGTGGGTCAACTGCCGGGGACGGAACTGCGTGTTCCGGACCCGAGGCCGGGCGGCCGGCTACCACACGGCGTGCACGATGAGCAACAGAACCGCGATAACTAAGCTTGCGGGGAACGCGAGTAGCTCCACGTCAACCGCCAGAAGCACGAGCACGTGGTCGCCAAACGAGGGCCGGATCCCTCAGCATGACCTCCGATCCGCTGCGTGTTGCCGGGCACGATCGTCTCGGGCTCGTCAGCCAGAGTGGGCCGCCCAAACACGCAAGATGATAAGACGATAGCGCGGCATCAGAAGCTCTTTCGCGCCTCCCGGCCATGGTACGCACTTCTTGATGGTACGCCGGAGTTCGCCGCCGACCGCCACCCTTCTCGGTCGGCGTCTTTTTCTAGCGTCCGGTTCCGGTAGACGACCAGCCCAAAGATCTCAATCGATGACAACTAACGCGAGCCCCGTGTTACCACTTGATCCTCCGACTCTCTCCAGCATCGGACAATCGCGGACACTGGGCAGTCAAGGCGGCCAGCGCCGGAGGTCCACGGTCACGCCACCGCGGTGCGCTCTCATGGGGCCGCAGGAGGGATCTCCCGGTTTGAGTAGTACGGGCGCCAGAATGGGAACTCGGTAGCCAGCCAGTGCCGCAGAGCGGCGTACAGCTTGGCGTAGTCACCGTGCGCATAGGCAGAAGGAGTTACCCACCAGCTGACGTCGACGTCATACGCGAGGAGAGCTTCGGTGAGCTCCGTGCGGCGACCAAGCGGGTACAGGTAGCAGCAACCGAGATAAATGCCGCTCGTGTCGTAGACGGCATAGGCGAACGAGTAGCCATCCCGAAACTCCAGCTCGTGCCAGACGAGGTCGACGTAGTCGACGGCCTCCGTGACTGGCTCGGTCGGCCACCCGCCGCCGCGCGTGCGGGCGATCAGCTCCAGGCTGGCGTTGATTCCGCGTACGTCATCGACGAGGTTGGCGCGCGTGATCGATCGTGCCTCGAGGTTTTCGAACCGCAGCCGGTCTGGCACCGTGAATCCTGCTGGGACCGTGAGCTTCTTGATGAATTGTTCGTAGGGCACTGCGCGTTGCCTATCGGTAGGGGATCGCCTGCAGTCCGAATAGCTCGGCGTAGAGGCCCTCCGCTGCGATGAGTTCATCGTGCGTTCCATGCTCGATGACGGATCCCTGACGCAGCACGTAGATGCGATCGACGTTGCGCACGGTCGAGAAGCGGTGAGAGATCAGCACGACGGAACGGCCGCCGAACAAGTCGCGGATGCTCTCGAACAGATCGTGCTCGGCCCTCGCGTCCAGGGCTGCAGTGGGCTCGTCGAGCACGATGAAGGGCGCGTCGCGGAAGAACACGCGCGCGAGCGCCACCCGTTGCCACTGCCCCACAGAGAGATCAACGCCACCGTGGAACTCGGGGCCGAGCATGGTCTGCAAGCCGTCCGGGAGCCGGCCCAGCATCTCCGCGATCCCGGCGCGTTCGGCAGCCCGTTCGATCGCATCGAGATCGCGGAACCGTTCGTGGCGCCCGAGGGCGATGTTGTCCCTGGCCGGCAGGCAATAGCGCAAATAGTCCTGAAAGATCACGGCGGCGTGCTCGCGGACCGTGCCGCGGTCGATCTTTGCCGTGTCTTGCCCGTTCCACGTCACGCTGCCCGTGTCCGGGAGGTAGAGGCCCGCGAGGAGCTTTGCGAGTGTCGTCTTGCCGGAGCCGTTGGCGCCGACGAGGGCCACCACCTCACCCTCGTCGATGTGCAGTGAGACTCCGCGGAGCGCCGGCGCGTTCGCGCCCGCGTACGTGAAGGTGACATTCTCGGCCGCGATGCGGCTAAGCGGACGCAGCGGGATAGGGGCTCCCGGCTGACCACCGGCCCGTGAAGGGGTTAGCTCCAGCAGCGCGAGGAAGTCGTTGATGTAGTAGGCGGACTCTGAGATCTGTCCGGAGCTGACGCCGAGGAATGACAGGCGCTGCCCGATGAGGACGATCGCACCTGCTGCCGCGGTCGCGCTGGCGAGGCTGAGGTGATGGTGCAAGGTCAGCCACAGCAGCAGCAGAACCGCGCCCGCGGTGATCGCGCTGCCGGCCAGGTCGGCGAGCAGTGAAAAAACAAGGCTCCGCCGCGCGGTCCTGCGAAGCTCCGCGATGTGCTCGTCGTACAGGCGGTCATGGCGGGTGCGCAGAAAGCGCGCCAGGTTATACGCGCGGACCTCCTTGGCGGCATCGCGTTCGGTCAAGAGCTGCGCCAGATAGCGGCGCTCGCGGTCGCGAGGCGTCATCCCGAACGCAAAGCCGTAGAACAGACGACCCCTCTGTGACGCGGCGATCACGGCCGGAACGACAGTGATGAGGACGAGCGGGGCGATGAGCGGTTGGATCGCGATCAGCGCAGCAAGCGCGCCGACCGTGCCGGACACCGATCGCATCAGACCCGTGAGCGAGAAGATCAGCATCGGCATGCGCGAGATTCCAGCCTGCGCTCGCGCCACGCGGTCAAAGAACTGCGGCTCGTCGAACGCCGACAGCTCCACCGCGCAGGTCACGTCCAGGACCCGATCCTGAGCGTAGCGGGAGGTGAGCTCAGCCAGCAGGCGCTGCTGGCTGAACGCGAGTGCGCCGAGCAGCCCCAGGATCGCGGTGACGAGCGCGAGCAGCGCCGCGCTCGGCAACACAGCCCCGAGGCCGCCTCCGTACCGCTCTGTATGAAGCACCTCTGCGAGCACGCGCCGGGCGAGCAGAACCTCACCTAGGACGGCAACCATGGCGATGCTGTCACACGCGATGAGCACCAGCAGTTCGCGAGCGCCGGCGCGCCAGGAAATCCGCAGGGTCTCGCCGATCAAGCGCGGCAGCGCGCGCCGCGATGGCCTCGAAGCGGGGACGATCAGCTCATAAACGGTCGGAGCGCGTTGGCGTGGCCTCGAGCCATCACGGTCCCTTCGCTCCGCAGACTCGTCCACGCGCGCCACGGCAATATTCTCCCCAGTCCCAGCACGGTCTCGGGCCAGGCGCCGGCTGCCGGCACGCGAGCCGGCGAGAGACCCTGGCGGCACTCAGCTGAACGCGGTCTGCGTCTGCAGGCGGTTGCACGCCGCGCGCCGAGCCGCCGGGATATGGAATACCTGCACGATCCAACCCGCCCCCTGGGGCCAGAACAAGACCATGGGCTGACCGGCATCGATCCACCTGGGGGGATTCCAGCCCACATCGATCACGTTCAGCTCCAGCTCCCACGCGACGATGCTCTGGTAGGAGATGACGGTGACCGCCTGGCCGCAGGCGAGGATGCGCTTGCGCCCGCCCTCCCTCGCGATCAACGGACGGAGCCGATCGATCTGCCGGCCCCAGTTGCGCACGAGGACGATCGATGTGTTGGCGTCCTGGACGCGCCCGCGGGCGTGCGGGGCGAGCGCCACCACGACCGCAATCACGGCCCCGATCGCGACCCAGCGCAGAAGCATCAGGCGAGGAGCGTTCGCGAGCACCCAGCCGATCGCAGAGCCGGCCAGAACGATCATGACCGCGGCGGGCTCCCACAGGTAGCGCGCGGGGGCGGCGAACCCATGTAGCGCAAATCCGATCTCGGTGGCCACCCAGAGCAGAGAGGCGCCGATGAGCATCAGCCAGGTCCGCTCACGACGCGCGAGCGCAAGGATCACCGCGAACAGGCCCGCCAGCTGCATCGGTAACTCGTACACGCTCAGAAAGTGGTGCCAGACCCCCAAGAACTTGTTGCCCGCTATGGAGCTCGTCGAGTCGAGCGCCACGTCGCTGGAGATCTTCCAGCTGCGCGAGGTCAGGGCTGGAATGCCGAACCACAGCACCGGTATGACAGCGATACCGGCGGCCACCAACACGCGCATCGAGGGGATCGCGCGCCACGCCCATAGCGCGTAAAGCGCGGTCACGGGCCAGGCCTCCGGGCGGCCGAGCGAGAGCAGCACGAGCGCCGCCCACGCCAATCGCCGCCGTCCCGACAGGTGGCAATCGATTGCCGCCAGGCACAGCGTGACGTCCATCGGATCGGAGGTGGCGCTCAGGATCAACTGCCAGTAGCCGTCGATCCCGAGCACCCCAAGACCGGCGAACACGG
>JAFASF010000314.1 GCA_019244745.1 Solirubrobacterales bacterium
CGGCTGGCGCGCATAACCCTCCTTGCGGACCTTCCCGAGCTTGATCGTAGTCCCATTCTGGGCCACCGGTACCCCACGCACGTAGTACTTATCGCCCTCCTTCCACACCATCCCCGCCACTCCCAGCTTGGTGGCCACCGCCGTCCCCGTGACCTCCTGAATCCCGCTGTTGGCCGCGGTCCGCGTTACCGCCACCCGATCAGACCAGCTATAGCCATGATCTGCGGTGCTGAACGTCGTGGTCGCGGCACGCTTGAACGCCGTCGACGCGGTGATCGTGGCCGGCAACTGAGTGATCGAAAACGCCACCTCGGAGGGCAGATGATCCGGATCATCATTCGCGAACGGAGGCGAGACTCCCGTCGCAACCTGCTGGCCAGCGCCGTCCAGAAACACCACGCTCCACTGGATCGACTTGCCGCCGAACGGCGCCGCCGCATGGACCTGCACGGGCTTCGACTGCACCGTGCCATCCGGATTTATCGAACCGATGATCGGATCCAACACCAACGTCCCGTCCACCAACGCCTCCAACCGCCATGACTTCGCCGTCGCAGGAAACGTCCCATTGGGACCGAGCCGCTGATCGTGGGAGATCGTCACCGACACCGGGTAGGTCAACGAGACCTCGTTCTCGATCACCCACGGAGACACCACCGCCTCAGTACACGCCTCCGCCAGCGTGAGGGCGTCCCCCACCGCCGCGACGATGCCGATCACCTCGCCCACGAACGGGATCGCGGCGAGGACCTTGTCCGCCGCCTCTTCGCTCAGGATGATCCCCGACACCTTCCCCCAGAACTCAAATGTCTTCGGGTTGAAGATGAGCTTCGGGATGATCGACGCCAGCCCCAGCAGGAGGTTCCAGAGATTGCTCAAACTTCCACCGTTGTTGGTGATGTCCTCATACGTCGCCGCCCCCGAGGCGACGGCCGTCGCGAACGCCTCGCTGGCCGTCAGCGCGATTGCGCCGTTGGTGAGTGCGGCGAACGCAGCCTCGAGCTCGCTCGCAGTGCCGACAGTCAGGTTCGCGATTGCCGGCCATGCCGCGGCGATGTTGGCGGCGCTGGCGAGCGCAAACGCGGTCACTCCGATGCTCAGGATACCCGTGAGGAGGGCCGGCACGGTGACCAGGTCGGTCGGCGCGATACGGTCGCGGTAGGCGGCGTCCGGAAAGTACTGACGCCAGCCGCCGCCGAGGATGTCCGAGCCGAGCCCGCAATAGAGCAGCCTCGCCATGTGCGCACCCTCGGGAAACTCGAGCGTGACGTCGATCGAGTTGGTACCCACGACCGGCACGCCCACGACGGTGAACACCTGAGGGAGCAAGCCGAGCGAACGAGCATATTGAGTGTCGGGAAACCTGGCGTTCGGGTCGAACGAGAGGTTCGTGCCATCCTTCCCCAGATACTGGACGTAGACCCACACCCAGCGCACCCAGTTGTTGTAGACCTTGAGCGGCACCTTTCCGTTCTGATAGCCACCCGTGACTTTTGTGACGGTGCCGAACAGCTGTCCTGGGTTCTTGACCTTGACACCCAACTCGGCGCCTGCGCGGCGCGAGCGCGCAGATCCGACTGGTCGTGGCGTGACCCCCAGGGGCTGCACCCAGGTCTTGCGCTTGACCTCTGGAGGCTGGTCCTCCAGCGGCTCGTCGACCACGGCTCCCAGCTCGGCGTTGTCGCGCACAGCCCGCACGCCCGCCGTCAGCGCGGATCTGGTTGCTTCGACGAAGGTGCGATCGTCGCGGTTGAGCTCGACCGTCTTGAACGGAGTGGTGATCTCTCCCACCTTGATCACGCTCTGACGGCCGTCCTTGTCGGTGACCGGCGCCATCGTCATGGGGTCCCTGCCGCCCCGCTGCATCTTGTCGATGTAGCCGCCCAGGGTTCCCACTTCCGGGGTGCCCTCGAGCAGCGGCGTGGTCACCGCCGCGGCCGTGGGGTCCTTCGTGGCCACGTTGGGGTGATGCATCACCATCGCGGTGGCCATGGTGTAACTGCCGACGATTGTCGAGAGCTGCGTCACCTCCTCGGGCGAGCGGACGTCGGTGGCTCTGATCCCCAACGCCGCCAGGCGCTTCCCGGACCCAAGCACACTGCCTAGCGAGCCCCTCTTCAGCCGGTGGGTCGCCCTCGCCAGCGCCAGCGTGGCCTCCTGCGGACAGTGCCAAAGCTGCGAGACAACCACCTCCCGGTGACCCCTGAAGCCCACCACAGATATCGACAGCGCTTGATCGGTCGGTAGCGGCACGTCGTCGACGGAATGCGTCAACATCGTCAGATCCATCTTCGCCCACAGGCCCCCATCGGCCCGCAACGCCCTCCGCGAAGCCGCCGTATGGGCCACCAACGGAAACCTGCGCCCGTTGGCCAGGAGCGTCATATCGGAGATCTGATGACCGGCTCCGAGCGCGAACTGCAGCCGTACCCCGGATGTCTCGCCGTGAACCCGCCGAGCCGCCTCCGCCAGCGGCGTGGACCAAGTCCCCACCGCCGCGGCCGCGGCCGAACCGAGCCCTGCCTTCAGCAGCCACCGCCGACCTACCGGCGTCGACCACAGCTCCCGCAGCAGGGCCCGGGTCTCTGCCTCGGTGTGCGCGTGCCTGCCCGTCATCAGGAGCTCCTCACGGCTGCCCGCAAACCGCACGCAACAAGACCCGACATGTCACCCGAGGCCCTTCTT
>JAFASF010000416.1 GCA_019244745.1 Solirubrobacterales bacterium
AGATCACCGCCGGCGGAGAAGAGCGCGATCATCACGTCGCCCGCGATCCCCATCGAGCTCCGCGATCCTCGCTGGAAGACCTCCAATCCCTCGTCGAGGATGTCGTTGGTGCGCTGAAAGCCGACCTCATAGTCACCGGGCTTGAGCGTCTCGAGCGCCCGTAGCTCGTCCTCCGTCGGATCCGCGAGCCGGATCAGCTCGAGCTTCTCGTCCGCCGTCGGGATTGGCATGCTCGTCCTCCTCCTCTACTCGGCGCTCGCCGCGGGCGCAAGCCGCTCCGCGCCGGTCGCATTCTCGGCCGCTTCGAGGATCCCGAGCCCGTGCCCGTCAATCGTGAACTCCATGCCCGGTGGGATCACCGCGGTGGTCAGTGGCGCCTGGATGATCGCCGGCCCCCGCACCCGATTGCCCGGCGCGAGCCGGTCGAACTCATAGACGGACGTCTCGGTCCACCCGCCGAGCTCGGGCCAATACGCCGGCCGGCTTGCCGCCCGAGCAGCCGAAGCGTTCTCGCCGCCGAGCTCGAGCGCGGGCAGCGCCGCTCTGCGGCCCGGGATCGCGACGCGCAACACGAACGTGTCGATGTACACGCCGCCCGGAACGTTCACCGCCAGCGGGCTGAACGCCTCGCTGAACTCCTGTTCGAAGCGCTCGTAGACCCGGCGGACGTCGTCGTCTGACTGCGCGAACAGGAGCGGACTCGAGGCCCGCTTGGAGTGGATTTGCCCTCCGTACAGCGCGTCGATCTCGAGGCTGACGCCGGCATCCTCCCAGCTCAGCCCCTCGGATTCCACCTCGCGGCGCGCCTCCGACATCAGGTCGCGCACGACGGAATTGAACTGCTCGTAGTCGCTCGTCGGCGCGCCGGTCATCGGCTCCAGCAGAACCATCCGATGCGAGCGCTCGTAGAGATGGACGACGTCCATGATCGATGAGCCATAGGCGCAGAACACCGGCGAGAACGGAAACATCACCGCCCGCGGTATCTCGCCCATGTAGCCCGCCATGTGGGTCGGACCACCGCCCCCGAACGCGAACACCGTGAACTCCGACGGCCGGTACCCGCGGAGCATCACCTCCTTGCGGATCGCCGATGCCATCTTGTCGTCGATGATCCGCCGGACGAGCGCCGCTGCCTGTACAGCGTCGATGCCCATCGGATCGGCGATCTTCTCCTTGATCGCCCGCTCCGCGGCGTCCCGATCCAGATGCATCCGGCCGCCGAAGAACGCGTCCGGACTCAGGTATCCGAGCACCAGGTTGGCGTCGGTCACGGTCGGCTCGGTGCCGCCCAGTCCGTACGCGACGGGACCCGGGTAGGACCCCGCGCTTTGGGGACCGACCTCGAGGCGGTTGCCGAGCATCGGGTTGAGCCAGGCGATCGACCCGCCTCCGGCGCCGATCGATAGCGATTGCAGCATCGTCGTCGAGACCATCCAGTGATCGATGATCGGGTTGAACTCGTAGTTGCGCACCGAGTCGCCGACCACCAGCCCGATGTCGAACGACGTGCCTCCGACGTCGGCGGTCACCACGTTCGGCGCGCCGAGCAGCTCCGATATGTTGCGTGCCCCGATCAGACCGGCGATGGGGCCTCCGTTGTAGGTGCGGCTGGCAGTGGTCTTGAACAAATCCGCACAGCCGCCGGTGTTGTGGATCATGAAGAACGGCCCGCGATAACCGTGCTCGCGCAGCTTGTCCCACGTTCCGCTCAGTTCGATCTGCATAGAACGCTGCAGGTAGGCGTCGAGGATCGCCGTGTTGGTGCGCCCGTACTCACCGAGGCGCGAGACCACCTCGCTCGAGAGAATCACCGGCACGTAACCCACGTGGTAGTCGCGGTACTCCTCTCGGATGATCTGCTTGACGCGCCGCTCGTGCGCCGGATTGACAAACGCCCAGAGAAGCGAGACCACGAACGCACGGGCACCTCGATCGACGAGTGTTCGCACCTTCTCCCGCACATCGTCCTCGTTCAGCGGCCTGAGCACGGCGCCGGTGGCGTCGACCCGCTCCTTGACTCCGACGATCAGCTCGCGCGGAACGATCGGCACAGGCTTGTGCTGGTGTGGAAGCGCTCGGCGCTCGTCCAGCCGCGTGCCGTCGATCCACTGGGCGCCCTTGCCGATCAGCGTGGCGTCTTCATGTCCCTCGGTCGTGATCAGCACGACCCGCGGGCCGGTGCGCTCGAGCAGACGGTTCATCGCCACCGTCGTCGAGTAGCGGACAGTATCGATCCGGGAGACCAGCTCGTCGAGCGTCAGGCCGGCGTCCGCGGCGGCCTCCTCCACGACCTGCATGAACCCCACTGACAGGTCATACGGCGTCGTCTGCACCTTGCGGTGGCTGGTCGTCCCATCGAGCGTCATCACCATGTCGGTGAACGTCCCGCCCACGTCGACGTCGATCGTGTTGTGGGACACGAGCGCGGTGCTCATCGTTCAGTCCTCCGTCACGGACAGTCGCTCGTCGCGGACCTCTAACTCTCCCTCGGCCAGCCGCTCCCGGAGCCGGTCGAGGTCGATCTCGATGTCGTGGGTTACCGGATGCCCGGGAGGCAGATACTCCGTCTCAATCTGGGTGAAGCAGCCCGGGCAGTGAAACTCCACGATGCGCACCCAATCCGGGTCGGGGGCAAACGTATATTCGCCCTCGATCACCGGCTGATGGATCTCTCTCGGGTCGCGCTGGTTGACTTGACACGCATGCTTGTAATTCTCACGCGCCGACCCGAGGTCGTGAGAACAGACGTGACACTGCCAGCGCTCGGACTCGAGGTCGAGGTCGAGGTACTCAGTGACCCTGATGTGTGCCATCGCCTTTAACCCTCCTGGCCGGCCCGTCGCAGGAGCGCGTTGCCAAAGCCATCGATCTGCACAGACCACCCGGCGGGGATCGCGCAGCTGTTGGTTTCCGATTCCAATACCGCCGGCCCGTTTGCCTGCGCGCCCGGCGCCAGCGATTCCCAGGTGAGCACCTTCACCTCGCGGCCGGCGGCGGCACGAGTGCCCGCCGGCTCGGCGAGATGCTCCTTCACCGGCTCCGGCGTGGGTTCGAAGCGCGGCACCGGAGAGAGACCCCGAACGCATACTCGATCGACGATTCCTCCAGCGGGCCCGAGCGAGGCGACGACACCGCGCGCCGCCCCGGGGTCGCTCGGCAACTCGTGGCGCTCCGGGCGGCCGTCGCGAACCACCGTCAGGTCACATTCGAACCGCGCGTCTGCGACCGGCAGCCGCTCGCCCTCCAGATCACGCAGGACCTTGCTGAGCCCGGTGGCAAGGATTTCCGCGACGGTCTCATCCACCCCGCCGGTGGAAAGATCGAGGAACGGCCACTCCTCGTGGAGGTGACAGATCTCGGCCACCGAGGATCCGAACGCGCTCAACACCGGGCCGAGCGAGAACGCGTACGCCTGGTCGAGGCCGAGCCGGTCCGCCAGCGCGACGGCGAAATTGGCCCCGTTGCCGCCGAAGCAGAACAGCTTGAACCCGTCCGGGCGCAGACCGACCTCCGCAAGCATCTCCGCCGCCGCGTCCGCCACGATCTGCACCCCACGTTCGACGATGCTGGCCGCCGCGTCCTCGACGTCGATCCCCAGCGGCTCCGCGACCGCGCCCCGGATCGCCTCCCGCGCCAGATCGACCCGAAGCTCACGGCGACCGCCCAGGAACCGCTTCGGATTCATCGCGCCGCCGACCACGAACGCGTCGGTGAGCGTGGCCTGGCCTCCGCCGAGGTCATAGCAGGCCGGGCCAGGGAAGGCGCCCTGGCTTTCCGGACCGAGCTTCACCTCGCCGTCGACTCCCTTGGCGATCGACCCGCCGCCCACTGCTTCCGAGCGCATCAGCGTCCACGGGGTCTTGAGCGGGACGCCGAGAAGATCGCCGTGCTCCCGGGCAATCGGCTCGCCGTCGAGGACCACCCCCAGCTTGCTCGTCGTTCCGCCGACATCGAGCGCCAGCACCTTGTCCTCGCCGTACAGGCGCGCGAACCACGCGCACCCGTTGAGGCCGAAGTACGGGCTCGACTCCGCGGTGTCGACGGCCGTCGTCTTGGCTACTCGTGCGACGCCGCCGTTCACGTGGGCGATGTACAGCGGCCGGCGATATCCAAACTCGCCCAGCAACCGGTCCTCGGCCGCGAACAGCGCCACCGCCAGAGGGGTATGCACGTACGAGTTGACCAGCGCCATGTGGGTGCGAGTCTGATCGTCAGGGTGACGGCAGATCTCGCTGCCGAGCATCAGCGGCACCGCGCCGAGGTAATGATCGGGAAAGTTCTCGTCGACGAGGTTCTTTATCGCGACCTCCGTCGCGTTGTCCTCGAAGGCGCCCTCCAAGCTGACCGCGATCCTCCGAACCCCTTTCGCGAGGAGGTCGCGGATCGCCGCGAGCATCTCGCCCTCGGACGGGTCGCTTGGCAGGGCGATGATGTTCTTTGATGAGATGACGTTTCCCACTGCCGCGCTGGGCCCGTCGCCATATAGCTCCTCGCCGGTGCCCGCGCTCACGAGCAGGCCGATCCGCGGGCCCTTCCGCTCGGCGATGATGTTGGTGGCGATCGTGGCCGACCATCGGATCACGGCGACCTCGGCCAGGAAGTTCTTCAGATCGTCATACCCGAGGCGCCGCGCACCCTCCTTGAGGTTCTCGAAGAAGCACACCGTGAAGTCGTGCGGCGTCGTCTCGACCTTGACAGGCGTGACCGTTCGCCCGTCGGAGTAAAGGCCGTCGGTGAGCGTGCCTCCGATGTCGATGTCGACCGTGTAGCGGCGGACGGTGGCGGGGCGCGGCGGCGCTGCCGGCGAAGCGGCAGCATCCGCCTGCAACGCGGTGTCCATGTGTGCTCCTTCCTCGTGGCTGCAGCTCGCGACTGCCTCGGCGCCGCGATCGCTGAAATCCTATGCGAGGGGCGATCGCGGGCATCGGCTCATGCCAGAGAGACGGTCGCCTCGACCTCGATCAGGAGTCCCGGCAGAGCGAGCCCGGTAACCCCCACGATGGTCTGGGCTGGATGCTCGGTCGATTGCTGAACCCGCTCGATGGCTGCCGTGATCGTCTCGAACTCGGTCGGCTGAGTCGTGTAAATCGTCCTGCGCACGACATCATCAAACGTCGCTCCGACGGCTCTTAGAGCAACCTCGAGGTTGCGCATTGCCGCCTCGGTCTGAGCCCCGAGGTCGTCGCCACCGATGATCGAGAAATCCGGGCCCAGGGCCACCTGGCCGGCGATGAAGATGAGCCTGGTCCCTTTGGCCACCGTGATGTGGCTGAATCCCGGTGCCGGGTGCAGCTCGCCGGGATTGATCGTCTCACGCGTACTGGTCAACGGTTGCTCCTCGCTTCGGGGTCGTCGTTCGGGATCGTCGTGTTGTAGGGCACGCGTCAAGCTCGTGGAGCGAGAGGTGCCAAGCGGCGGCGGGGTCAGTCCAGGTAGTCGACCACATCGCGCGCCGGCGCCCGCTCCGGCGGTCGTTTCTCTTCCCGGGGCCAGCCGAGGTGGATCAGCGCGACGAATCGTTCACCCGGCGGAATGCCCAGCGCGTCCCGGCCCTCGGGTGTGCGGAGCACGGCCGGCGTCCGCCAGTAGCCGGCCAGGCCCCTCGAGTGCGCAGCGAGCAGCACGGCGTAGGTCGCACACGCCGTCGCGCACAAGTCCTCCTGGTCCGCGATCGGGTCGCTCGAGCGCATCGCGCTCACCGCGATCAGCGTTGGCGCGCGCGCCAGCTTAGCCGCCGCCTTCGGCTCGTCGGCGCGCATCAGCCGCTCGAGCGACTTCGGGCCAAGCACGCGGAAACGCCACGGATTGGTCAGATGGTGGTTGGGCACCCA
>JAFASF010000419.1 GCA_019244745.1 Solirubrobacterales bacterium
ACCGAGCACGCGATCGAGGACGAGCTCGACCGGCCGATCTCGCCACCGGAGCGGATTGGAAGCGTGCGCCGCTTCCAGGGAGCGCTCGAGGACTACCTGCGTGAGCTCCACGCCAGGTTCGAGGGGCTTGATCTCCGCGGCCGACGCGTGCTTCTCGACTGCGCGAACGGCGCCACCTTCCGTGCGGCGCCGGAGATCTTCGGGCGTCTGGGCGCGAAGGTGGACGTCCTCGCGGATCGTCCCGACGGCCGCAACATCAACGCTGGGTGTGGCTCCACCCACATCGAGCAGCTCCGCGAACGGATGGCGGCCGGAGCTTACGACGTGGGCTTCGCGTTCGACGGGGACGGCGACCGGGTTCTGGCGGTCGATCGCAGCGCCACCATCGTGGACGGTGACGAGCTGATCGCGCTGGCGGCGCTGCACCTGCGCTCGCGCGAGCGCCTGCCGGGCGGCGGAGTCGTGGTCACGGTCATGACCAACTATGGGTTCCACACCGCCATGGCTGCCGCCGGGATCGATGTGGCGACGACCGCGGTGGGGGACCGCTACGTACTCGACGAGCTTCGCCGGCGAGGGTGGGCGCTGGGGGGAGAGCAATCCGGCCACATCATCGACCTCAGCTTCGCGCCGTCGGGTGACGGGATCGCGAGCGCTCTGCTCACCCTGGAGGCGCTGGGCACCCGCGATCTGCGCGAGCGCGACGCGATGGAGAAGCTCCCCCAGCGTTTGGTGAACATCCGCGCCGCGGATCGCTCCTCGCTCGCGGTCGCGATGGACGACCCGACCGTGCGCGCCGCGATCGAACGCGAGCACGCCGGACTCGATGGACGCGGCCGAGTGCTGGTGCGACCGTCCGGCACCGAGCCGCTGATCCGGGTGATGGTCGAGGCGCCGAGCCACGAGGAGACCGACGAGGTGTGTGCCCGGCTGACGGAGATCGTGCAGAGCGCGATCGCTACAAGGGCCTAAGATGATCGGCTCGCTCTCCGTTGAATAGACAGTCGGAGAACGCGGGTCGCCGCTGCGGCTCGAAAGGCGGTTCAGACAGGAGACTCAGGGCGCATGTGCGGAATCGTTGGCTACGTGGGGCGGCAGGAGGCGCGGGCGCTGCTGCTCGCGGGACTCGAGAAGCTCGAGTACCGCGGCTATGACAGCGCCGGTATCTCGGTGCTCGATGGCGATCGGATCGATGCGGTCCGCGCGGTCGGCAACCTGAGCGCGCTGCGCCACGCCCTCAACCACAACGGGCATCGCGCCGGCGGCTCCGGGGCGGCCGCCGATCGGCCCGAGACCGGCATCGGACATACGCGGTGGGCCACCCATGGGCGGGTAACCGAGTGCAACGCCCACCCGCACTTCGATACGACCGACCGGGTCCATATCGTCGTAAATGGAATCGTCGAGAACTACCTCGCGCTCAAGGAGCAGCTCCTCGCCGAGGGCGCGGTCTTCACCTCCGAGACCGACGCCGAGGTGATCGCTCATCTGGTGGCCAGGCACAATCAGGGTGACCTCGTGGCCGCGGTCCGCCGTGCCTACGCGGAGCTCCGCGGTCACTACGCGTTCGTCGCCATGAGCGCCGATTCCCCCGGCCTGCTGGTCGGCGCCCGCAAGGATTGCCCGTTGATCATTGGTCGGGGAGAGCGCGAGCAGTTCATCGCTTCCGCGATCCCGGCGTTCCTGCGCGAGACCCGTCGGGTCCAGTACATCGACAACGACGAGATCGTGGTGGTGAGACCGGATGGGGTGCAGTTCCTGACCGCCGGCGGTGAGCCGCTGGAGCGCGAGGTCGTGGAGATCGACTGGGACGCGGAGACGGCCGAGAAGCAGGGTTACGAGACGTTCATGCTCAAGGAGATCTATGAGCAGGCCGACGCGGTCGCCGAGACCATCGGCGAGCGCGCCGCGCGCGACGACGGCATCGACCTCGTCGACCTCGGCGCGATCGACGACGAGCTCCTCGCAACCCTCAGGCGGATCGTGATCGTCGCGTGCGGTACTTCCTACCATGCCGGCCTGATCGGTCGCTACGCGATCGAGGAGTGGTCGCGCGTGCCGGTCGAGGTCGAGGTCGCCTCCGAGTACCGATACCGCAACCCCGTCGTGGGGCCGGGCGATCTGGTGATCGGGATCTCTCAGTCGGGGGAGACCGCGGACACGCTCGCGGCCATGCGAACCGCGCGCGAACGCGGGGCCAAGGTGCTGGCGGTGAGTAACGTCGTCGGCTCACAGGCCACTCGCGAGGCCGACGGGGTCCTGTACACGCGTGCCGGCCTGGAGATCGGGGTGGCGGCCACGAAGACGTTCGTCGCTCAGGTGGCGGTTATGTACCTGCTGGCGCTGCGTCTCGCGGAGGTGCGCGGCGCCCTCGACGCGCGGGCCATGCGCACCGCGATTGCGGAGCTCAAGCACCTTCCCCATCAGATCGACCTGATGCTCGAGCGCGGGACCGCCGAGCTTGAGCGGATCGCCGGCGAGAACTACGACCGGGACTTCTACCTCTACCTGGGGCGACACGTGGGGCTGCCGGTCGCGCTCGAGGGGGCGCTCAAGCTCAAGGAGATCTCCTACATCGCGACCGACGCGTACGCGGCCGGGGAGATGAAGCACGGGCCGATCGCGCTGCTCGACGAAAGCACGCCGGTCGTCGTGGTGGCGACCGATTCACCGGTGCTCGAGAAGGTGATCTCGAACATCCAGGAGGTCAAGGCGCGAGGCGCACGGGTGATCGCGGTGGCCACCGAGGGCAACGCCGAGATCGCGAAGCACTGCGACGAGGTGATTGCGGTTCCGCCCACCCAGTGGCTCCTCGCCCCACTGCTTGCGGTGATCCCCCTCCAGCTGCTCGCGTACTACGTCGCGCGCAAACGTGGTCTGAACGTCGATCAGCCGCGGAACCTGGCCAAGACGGTCACGGTAGAGTAGTGCACGGTCCAGGAACCGGAACACGGTAGTGGGCGCGAGCTCGCGCCCGACCGGCATCGGGATCGACCTGCTCGAGATCGAGCGGCTCGAGCGAGCGCTCGCCCGGCGGCCGCGACTGGCCGAGCGCCTGTTCACCGACGCCGAGAGGTCGTACGCCGCCGCTCGAAGCCGGCCGGGCCAGCACCTGGCCGCGCGGTTCTGCGCCAAGGAGGCGGTGGCAAAGGCGCTCGCGCTCGAGGCCTGGAGCTTTCGCGACGTCGAGGTGCTGAGCGGCGACGGTCCGGCCGAGGTGCGGCTACACGGCGCGGTCGCCGCGCGCGCCCAAGCTCTCGGGGTGGGGGTGAAGGTGTCGCTCACGCACACGCGCCGCGACGCGGCGGCGGTGGCGATCGTCGACGCGTGTCGGACGTGACGCTTCCCGACTGGCTGCAGGCGCTGCCCGACGCGGCCGAGCAGCGGGCGCTCGACGAGTGGGCCATCCACGAGCTCGGGACCCCCGGACTCGATCTCATGGAGCGGGCCGGGAGGGGCCTGTCCGACCTGGTGTTGGAGCTGGCGCCCACGGGCCGGATCGCGGTGGTGTGCGGGAGGGGCAACAACGGCGGCGACGGCCTGGTCGCGGCCCGCCGGCTGCGCGAGCTCGGACGCGAGGTGGACGTGCTCATGCTCGGCGATCCGGGCGAGCTTCGCGGCGACGCGCGGAACAACTTCGAGCGCCTGCCGGGTACGCCGCCGGCGCAGTTCACCGCCGCCGCCCTCGCGGGGGCGGCGGCGGTGGTCGATGCGATCCTGGGCACGGGGTTCTCGGGGGAGCCACGCGAGCCGGCCGCCGGCGCCATCCGGGCGATCAACGACGCCGCCGAAGGCGCACGGGGCGCCGTGGTGATCGCCTGCGATGTTCCGAGCGGCGTGGATGCGTCGACCGGCGAGATCTCCGAGGTCGCGGTCCGCGCGGACGCGACGGCAACCTTCCACGCGGCCAAGCCGGGGCTGTGGATCTCACCCGGCAAGGATCACGCCGGAGAGGTGCGAGTCGTCGCCATCGGGATCCCGCCCGGAGGCCCAGCCGATCCGCGGATCGGGCTGATCGAGGACTCGGTGCGGGAGGCGATTCCCCGCCGGGGTCGCGAGTCGACGAAGTTCGCGGCCGGGAGCGTGCTCGTCTGCGGCGGCTCGACGGGATTGACCGGCGCACCCTCCATGGCGTCCGAGTCGGCCGCGCGCGCCGGCGCCGGCTACATCACGGCGCTCGTGCCGGCGTCGCTGAACCCGATCTTCGAGGTGCGGCTGCTCGAGGTGATGACCGTGACACTGCCCGATGCCGGCGGGTCGTTGGAGCTCGGCGGCGCCGATACGGTTCTTCAGCGGGCCGAGCGCGCCGACTCGCTCGTGCTCGGGCCCGGCCTGGGCCGCGAGGCCGATGCGCTCGAGCTCGCCCGGACGGTCGCCGCCGCGGCCGAGCTGCCGTTGCTGCTCGACGCCGACGGCCTCAACGCCCACGCGGGGGCGCTCGCGTCGCTCGCGGCACGCAACCACCCCACGGTGATGACGCCGCACGCCGGCGAGCTCGCGCGCCTGCTCCAGACCGACAGCGCGGCGGTCGGCGCGCGCCGGCTGCACAGTGCACGGGAGGCGGCGGCCGCGGCGCGCGCTGTGATCGTGCTGAAGGGCGACGACACGATCGTCGCCGAGCCCTCGGGACGGGTCGGCGTCAGCCGTGGTGGCGCGTCGGCGCTGGCCACCGCCGGTACAGGAGACGTGCTCTCGGGTTTGATCGGCGCCTATCTGGCCAAGCGCATGGACCCTTTCGAGGCCGCGTGCGCGGGAGTGCTCGTACACGCCCGGGCCGGCCAGCTCGCGGGGCTCGAGATCGGCAGCGAGGGGGTGATCGCGAGCGACGTGATCGCGAGGCTGCCGCGCGCCCTCACTGCGCCGGCGCCGAGCCGCGGTCCCTCTCGAAGAGGCTCCTAATACGCTGAGAGCCATGTCGCTGCGCGCGACCGCCCGAGTCAACCTGGCGGCGATTGAGCGGAACGTCTCGCGCCTGCGCCTCGCCGAGGGCGTCCAGCTGTGCGCCGTGGTCAAGGCGGACGCCTACGGGCACGGGGCGGTTCCGGTCGCGCGCGCCGCGCTGCGCGGCGGCGCGGCTCGCTTGGCCGTGGCCGCTGCCGAGGAGGCCGCGGAGCTGCGAGCGGCCGGCCTCGACGCTCGGCTTCTGATCATGGGGGCGTTGAGCGCAGAGGAGCTCCCGACCGCGCTGGCCGCCGGGGCCGAGCTGACGGCGTGGAGCGATGCGTTCGTCGACGCGGTGGCCGCCTCCGCGAGTCAGCCGGTTCGGATGCACGTCAAGCTGGACACCGGCATGGGGCGGCTCGGCACGCGCGACGCCCGCGAGGCGCTGGGCGTGGCCGAGCGCATCGCCGCCGGTGCTCCGGCGCTCGAGCTCGCCGGCCTGATGACGCATTTTGCGACCGCCGACACCGATCCGGAGTTCCTCGAGCACCAGTTGCGGAGCTTCGAGCCCCTCGTCGCCGAGTTCCGTCGCCGCTGGCCGGGCATCGCGGTCCACGCCGCCAACAGCGCCGCGACCCTCCGCGCGCCCGACAGCCATTTCGACTTCGTGCGGTGCGGGATCGCGATCTACGGTTGCGACCCGATGAACGACGATCCGGCGCTGCGGGGCTTGGAGCCGGCACTCGAGCTGCGCTCGTACGTTGCGGCCGTCAAGCGGGCCCGAGCCGGGGAGAGCGTCGGGTACGGCAGACGGTTCGTGGCCGAGCGCGAAACGTGGATAGCGACGCTCCCGATCGGATACGGCGACGGCGTCCGGCGTGCGCTGACCAACAACTGCGACGTGATCGTGGACGGACGGCGCTACCCGCTGGTGGGAACGGTGAGCATGGACAACATCACGATCGATCTCGGAGCTGAGCCGGCGGCCAGGGTTGGGCAGGTGGCGACGGTCATCGGTCGCGACGGGGACCAGGTCCAGACGGCCGAGGATCTCGCGAACCGGATCGGGACCATCAACTACGAGATCGTCTGCGGCATCTCGCGGAGGGTTCCGCGCGCCTACCACAGGGATGGCGAGCCGGCGTGACCGAGTCTCCGATCGACGTGCTGGCCGAGACGCGCGCGGTCGCATGGCTCGTCGGCGGGGCCGTTCGAGACCGCCTGCTCGGTAGGGCCACCTCCGACTATGACGTCGTCGTTGAGGGCGATCCGCAGCGGCTGGCTCGGACCCTGGCCCGAGCCGCGCACGGACACGCGTTCGCCCTGTCGGAGGGGTTCGGCGGCTGGCGGGTCGTGGCGCGAGATCGCAGCTGGCAGGTCGACCTCCTGCCACTCGCGGGCGAGACGATCGAGGCCGACCTGGCCAAGCGCGACTTCACCATCAATGCGATCGCCGAGCCGATCGGAGGTGGCGAGTACGTCGACCCGTTCGGGGGGCTCGGCGACCTGCGTGACGGGCGGCTGCGGATGGTGTCCGCCACCGGGTTCGTTGCCGATCCGCTTCGGGTACTCCGTCTGGCCCGGCTGGCGTGCGAGCTCGATCTCGATGTCGACCCCGACACGGTGACGGCGGCGAGCGCTTCCGCACCCGATCTGCGTGGCGTTGCGCCGGAGCGCGTCTTCGCCGAGCTCAGGCGGATCATGATCGACGGGCTCGCATTGAAGGGGCTGGCGCTGATGGACGCGGTCTGCGCGACCGACGTGGTACTGCCGGAGCTCAGCACGCTGCGGGGGGTCGAGCAGAGCCGCTATCACCACTTGGACGTGTATGAGCACACGCGCGCCGTTCTCGCCCGGACGATCGAGCTCGAGCTAGAGCCGGAGAGGTGGTTCGGCGAGCATGCTCGAGCGGTGGGGAGGCTGCTCGCCGAGCCGCTTGCCAACGAGCTGACCCGTGGTCAGGCGCTGCGCTTCGGAGCGCTCCTGCACGACATCGCCAAGCCGCAGACACGGCGCGTGAGCGCCGAGGGAAGGGTGACGTTCATGGGTCACGACGCGACCGGCGCACAGATGGCCGCGGGGATCCTGGCGCGGCTGCGCGCGAGCGAGAGGCTGAGCGAGTTCGTCGCGGCGCTGGTCCGTCACCATCTTCGGCTTGGCTTCCTCGTCCACGAGGCACCGCTCAGCCGCCGGACCATCTACCGCTACCTGCGAGCGTGCGAGCCGGTGCAGGTCGAGGTGACGGTGTTGAGCGTCGCGGATCGGCTGGCGACGCGAGGACGGGGGTCAGAGGAGGCCATCGAGCGTCACCTGGCGCTGGCGAGGCAGCTAGTCGGAGAGGCGCTGGCCTGGCGCGAGCACCCTCCGCGCCCTCCGCTGCGCGGCGACGAGCTCGCCCGCGCGGTGGGTTTGCGGCCCGGTCCTGAGATCGGCCGCCTGCTCGATGAGCTGGAGGAGGCGAGCTTCGCGGGGGAGATCCCCACCCGCGCAGACGCAATCGAACGCGCTCGTGCGCTGCTCGACGGGGACCGGGGTCGCGGGGCTCGGCGGCGGCAGCGCGAGTGATCCGCCAAATCGGCTTCCCTGCTAGGTTTTCCGCGTTTGGTCGGGGCCGCCCGGGACCGCCGGCAGGCCGCAGCAGCTAAAAGGGGAGTACATGGCAACGGGAACCGTCAAGTGGTTCAGCGACGATAAGGGCTTCGGCTTCATCACACCCGACGACGGCGGGCGTGACCTGTTCGTCCATTTCACGGGCATCGATGGGGAGGGTTATCGCTCGCTCGCCGAAGGCGCGAAGGTCTCCTACGAGGAAGAGGCCGGGCCCAAGGGTCCGAAGGCGGTAAACGTCACCAAGCTCTGATTGCGGCGGGGTTGGAGGGCCGAAGCACGGCCCTTCGGAGGGTTCGTGGTCGCATCGCGGCCGTCTGAGCCTGCGCAACTGACGCCGCCCACTTGTGTTCAATGCCGAGGATGAAAAGAATTTGCCTGCTCACGGCGGCCGCGATCGCGGCCGTTTCGGTGCTTGTGCCTGCGTCCGCGTCGGCGGCGGTGATCGAGCTTGGGGCGACCACGACGCCGCTCGTGGCGCCGATCTGCCCGAAGGGGGTGTCGGCGTCGAACTGCACGATCATCCTCACCGAGGTCACCGCGCTCGAGACGATCAGGGACAACATCGTCTACCCGACCACGGTGAAGAGAGCCGGGAGAATCGTCGCCTTCACGCTCGGTCTCTCCCGGTTGGACCCCAATCGCACAACCGCCCGGCAGGACATCCATTTCCTCGACCAGACCTACGGCGGCACGACGCGGGCCGCGATCGCCGTGCTCAAGCCGGTGGGCTCCAAGGCGAACCGGCGGTGGACAGTCGTCGCCGAGAGCCCCGCGTACCACCTGCAGCCGTATCTCGGCCAAGTGGTCCAGTTCCCGCTTGAGACGACCCTTCCGGTCACGCCGGGCGAGGTCGTCGCCCTGACCGTTCCAACCTGGGCGCCGGTGCTCTCGATTCAGGTCTCCAGCACGCGCTTCGCCTACCGCCAGAGCCGCAATGCGAACTGCACCAACCCGCCGGCGACCTCGCAGGCGCAGGTGACGCCCGGGCAGAACGCGCAGTATCTCTGCAACTATCCCGGCACGCGGGTCGAGTACTCGGCGACCGAGGTCACCAACCCGGCGACGGTTAGCCCGATCCACGCCAAGCGGAGAAAGTAAGGACGTGCGGCGCTGAGCGCCCTCGCTAGCGGGGGCGCGCGCCTTGCTTTGCGGGTCCGGTTTTGCGGCGGGGCCGGCGAGCGTGGGATATATCTCGAACTATTTCCGAGATATATCCCACGCTCCTAACTTAACAAGCGCCTGGGTTCTGCTGGCAGAAGGCCGAGCTAAGCCCGGCGCCTCCGCTGGTGGAACCGCTGGACGTTCCGGTACTCGTGCCGCCGGCGCCCGTACCGCCGCCTGCCCCCGCGCCGCCGCTCGGGGTCGCCGCGCCGGTGGTCGAGCTGCCGCCCGACGCTGCCGAGCCACCGGTGGCGGGGGTGGTCGCGCCGGAGCTCCCGGCGGATGACGCGCCCGCGCTCCCCGAAGCGCCGCTCGATGCCGACGCCGGCGAATTGGTGCCCGATGTGGTTGACGTTGTCGACGTGGACGTGGTTGTCGAGGTCGAGGTGGTCGGCGGACTGACGGCGGAGCTGGATGACGTGGGAACCGTGAACGCCGGGACGTCGGAGGTGTCGAGCGCGTTCGAGCTCCCGCCTCCGCAGGACGCGAGAACCACGCTCAGCACGATTGCTGCGCACACAGCAGCAAACGGTCGGGCACGATGGTGACGGCGAGCGGCGGCCACGATCCTCAGGATCCGAGCGGGTCCATACGCCGGCCGCAATGGGGACAGTCGTTCAGATCCTTCTGAGTGTGCTGGTCGCACCAGTTGCAAAAGCGGAGGTTCTCGACCGACCATGGAAGCTCCGACGCGGTCGGCGCCAGGGGCAGCATCTGGGCTACCACCTCCAGCTCTTCGCCGGTCTCCCGATCGACGTAGACCTGGTCGGGCTCGGCCTCGATGATGATCTCCCGACCGGTCGATGGGGTCCGCATCCGGTACTTCTGGCGGGTCCTCATTCGGCCGGCATCCTACCAGCGGGTCCGGCGGCAGAGTCCCGCGCCGATGGGGGCTCCGCTTACCTCGACGCGGGGCAACACTTAGATAGAGTGGCGGCCCGCAGCGTATGGTGACCACGATCAGAGGATCCGCTCTGGGGCGCGCCGCAGCCCTCGCGTGCAGTGCGCTGGCCCTGCTCGTGGTCGCGGGATGCGCGGTCAAGCATCCCACCGCCAACCTGGTGAACGGCAAAACGCTGTTCGTGAGCAAGTGCGGGTCCTGCCACACGCTCGACCACGCCGGCACGACCGGGACCATCGGGCCCAACCTGGATGATGCCTTCCGTCAGGACCGGGTCGACGGCGTCAAAAGCACGTCCATCCAGGGTCTGGTCGACTACTGGATCCGGTACCCCAACACGGAGGGCGTGATGCCGGCGATGCTCTTCGACGGCCAGGATGCGCAGGACGTGGCGGCCTACGTCGCGCATGTGGCTGCCAGACCGGGGGTGGACACGGGTGCACTGGCCCTCGCCGGCCAGGAGAAGGTTCCGGTCACGCCCGCGGCGGGGAAGGCCGTCTTCACTGGCGTCGGCGGTTGCGGCTCGTGCCACACCCTCGCCGCGGCCGGGACCACCGGAACCGTTGGGCCGAACCTCGACACCCGCCTTGCGGCCGACTGCAAGCTCCCGCAATCGATCAAGGTCCGCGGCGCAACGCTCGAGGAGTGCATCCGTACCGCAATCGTCAACCCGTACGCGTTCATTCCGTCTGGCTACGCGACCGGCGTGATGCCGAACGACTTCAAACAGCGCCTCAGCCCGAGCCAGATCGACGCGCTGGTCGCGTTCTTATCGAGCGTCGTGAAGTAGTGCCGGCGCCGGCGAGCGGCTCTCCTCTGCCGCGCGCAGCCGCTCGAAGAGCTCCTCGCCACGGCCCGCGGCGACTGCTCGCGCGGCCCGCCGCTCGTCGAGCTCCACTCCATGGGCGGCGGCGTAATCGAGGAGTCGCTGGCGCTCGTCGGCCTCGCGAGCGACCTTCATGAACAGCCAGCCGAACAGGCAGATCGTGAGCACGCTCTCCTCGACCATCATCACCCCGGCCGCCGCGATCTGGTCGCCCATCGCGCTTATGTGCCAGTGCGCGTCGCCCGCCCGGTATATCGGGTACCACACCGTGCCGGAGAAGATCATCGCGTTCGCGAGTACGGTTCCCAGCAGGCGCACAACGATGATGTAGACCAGACGGGCGCTGTTGTTGAACCATCGCGGTTTGGGCAACGGCCCGAGGAGCGCCATCCACATCGCGATCCCGAAGGCCAGGAACGTCGCATGCTGGAGCGCGTGGATCGTGTCGTGACGGAGCGCCGCCTGGTAGAGGACCGGCAGGTGCCAAACGTAGAAGTTGACCGCCCAGACGGTGACCGCGACCACAGGATGGGTGAGGACACGCAGTCGAGCGACGAACCGGTTGCGAAGCAGCGGCGCAAGCAGCGGTCCGGTCAGCCCGAGCACGATGAGCAGCGCGGCCACATCCCCGATCAGAAGGTGCTCGGCCATGTGGACCGCGAGCAGCTGATCGGCGAGATTGTCCACGGGTGGGGTTAGCGCCACCGCGAGGACGATCAGCCCTGACGCGTAACACGCCTGCCGCCACCCGGGGACGGCCCGCTTCTCGCCGGCGAGGGTGCGCACGCGGGCGCGATAGGGAAGCCACCAGACCAGCGCCAGGAGCGGAAGCAGAAGGCCGTTGACCGGACCGACACTCGCGACGGGAACCACCGCTACCAATGGTGTCACGCCGACCCGCCCGGGGAGCTACGTGACCGCTCGCACGATCAGCACGATCGCGATGATCACGGCCATGACCACCACGAAGTAGATGAGGACCTTGAACGCGTCGGCCTCGGACCGGAGCGGGTTCAGCACGCCTACAGGATGTACACCGCCGTGTAGACGATGATCCACATGCCGTCGACGAAGTGCCAGTAGATTCCCGGCACCTCCATGCCCTGGTGGTGCTCGGGCGAGTAGTGGCCTCGGAACGAGCGGATCGTCACTATCAGCAGCGCGCACAGGCCGACGAACACGTGGCAGCCGTGCAGTCCGGTGAGCGAGTAGAACACGGTGGCCTGAGCGGAATCGTGCGGGGCCCAGCCCAGGTGGACGTACTCGTTGAGCTGCAGGGTCAGGAACGCGGCGCCGAGCAGGAACGTGCACACCATCCCGGCCTTCAGGCCGAAGCGGTTTCCGCGCTTGATCGACATGAGCGCCCAGTGGATCGTCAGCGAGGAGGACAAAAGGATCGCGGTATTCACCGCGGTCGTGGCCGCCGGCACCGATGTGCCCGCCGCCGGCCAGGGGTTGTGGCTCACGACGCGGATGAAGAAGTACGCCGTGAAGAAGGCGCCGAAGATCATGACCTCGGAGATGATGAAAAGCATCATCCCGAGCGTCGGCGCCTCGACGCGCGAGGAGCGGTGAGCGGGGGGAGGGCCGTGATGCTCGGCGTGGGCGATGGCGGCGGCTTCCATCGGCTCTCTCTCAGGCGCGGGCGGACACGGCGTCCGGGTGGATCACGTGCTCGACCGGCTTACCGGTGCTGCGCCGCACCCGGTCTATCAGATCGGTGCGCAGCCACCCTGACTTCGTCTCGGGGAACGTCGAGATCACGATGTCATCGACGCGGAAGTACTGAAGCGCGTTCATGATTGCGGTGAAGGGATCGGGGTCGCCGGTCATGCCGGCCGCGAACAAGCCGGCCGAATGCAGGCGGTCGAGCACCAGCCGCAGCCGCGTTCGGGCCCGCCGCAAGGCATGGCCGTCACCCCCCTCCTGGGGGACCACTAGGAGGAACAGGCGGCGTTCTCCCTTGACCTCGTCTGTCTGCGCCTTGGTCTTCAGCGCCTCGAGTAGCTCGTCGCCGGTGGCGGTGCGGTTGGCGACCGCGAGCGTCACGTCGAACGGCAAACCCTCGCTGTCGGGGTCGGTCACCACGTGCTCGACCTGGATCCCCGAGGCGTAGCTGACCCGGTCGATCAAGTCGCGCCGAAGCCATCCCGACCGGGTCTCCGGGTAGGTCGAGATGATGATCTCGTCGGGGTTGTATTCATGCAGCGCGTCGACCGTCGCCGTGTACGGGTCGGGGTCGCCGACTTCGCCGACGGCCTGGATCCCCTCGGCGTGCATGAACTCGAGCGCTAGGTCGACTCGCGCCTGCGCCGCGTCGAACACCGCGTCGTCGTAGACGACGAGCCCCGCCCGCGGCCGGGTCTGCGGCACGACCAGGACGAAGCGCACGTCGCCCTCAGCCACGTGCCGGCGAACGGCATCGATCAGCGCCCGGCCGCCGAGCGTCTCGTTCGCCACGACCAGAACGGTCCTCATCGGTGTGCCCTAATCGCCGGCCGCCGCACTAGTGGCTCTCTTGGCTGGGTGGTCGCGTGAACGCGCCGGCCGCGACCGCCTTGGCCTCGGCGGCGGGCTTGAAGATCCCGTGCACCGCGCCCGGCACGCCGTACTCATACGGCCCGCCGACGACCGTCGGCACCGCATCGAAGTTGAAGACCGGCGGCGGCGAGGAAACCTGCCATTCGAGCGTCAGCGCGCGCCACGGGTTGGCCGCCGCGCGCGGTCCCCCGCGCCAGCTGGAGATGATGTTCCACAGGAAGATCAGCATGGTGAGGCCGAGGATGAACGAGCAGACCGAGATGAACAGGTTCCACGTGGCGAACTTGGCCGCGTATTCGGCCACGCGCCGCGGCATCCCCTGGAGCCCAATGATGTGCATGGGGCCGAAGGTCAGGTTGGCGAAGACGAACGTCAGCCAGAAATGCCACCTACCCAGGCGGTCGTCGAACATCCGCCCGGTCATCTTCGGGAACCAGTAATAGACGCCGGCGAAGATCGTCATCAGCGAGCCGCCGAACAACACGTAGTGGATGTGGGCGACGATGAAGTACGTCTGGCTGACGTGAATGTCGAACGGGACCATCGCGAGCATGACGCCGCTGATCCCGCCGAGGGTGAACATGGTCAAGAACCCGAGCGCGAACAGCATCGGCGTGTCCATGTGCAGGACGCCCCGCCACAGCGTCGCCAGCCACGAGAAGACCTTGATCCCGGTGGGGATCGAGATGATCGCGGTGGTGATCATCATCGGGATCCGGATCCAGGGCGGCATCCCCGAGACGAACATGTGGTGCGCCCAGACCGTGAACCCGAGCACCACGATCGCCAGCAGCGAGAACGCCATCATCCGGTAGCCGAAGATCGGTTTTCGGGACTTCACCGCGAGGATCTCGGAGATGATCCCGAACCCCGGCAGCATCATGATGTAGACCGCGGGGTGGGAGTAGAACCAGAAGACGTGCTGGTACATCAGCACGTTTCCGTTCTTGCCCGCCCCGACAAACGCGTCGAAGAAATGGAAGTGGAGCGAGGTGTCGAGCAGGATGAAGAACTGCGACGACGCGATGAACGGCGTGGCGATCACGACCAACAGTGACGTGGAGAAGTTTGCCCACACCAGCAGCGGCAGCCGGAAGAAGCTCATCCCGGGCGCGCGCATGGTGATGATCGTCACGAGGAAGTTGAGCGCGGTGAAGATCGACGAGAAGCCCGCGAACTGCACGCCGACGCTGAAGAACAGCTGCCCAAGCGGCATCGTCGTCGACAGGGGCGCGTACGCGGTCCACCCGGTCGCGAAGGCGCCCCCCGGGGCCAGGAAGCTCATGAGCATGAGGACCCCGCCCATCGGAAGCAGCCAGTACGACAGCGCGTTCAGGCGCGGGAACGCCATGTCCGGGGCGCCGATCATCAGCGGAATGACGAAGTTCGCCAGGCCCGCGAAGACCGGGATCACGAACAGGAAGATCAGGACCGAGGCGTGGACCGAGAACACGCCGTTGTACTGCTCGGGGGTCAGGAACTGCATTCCGGGCTTCGACAGCTGGGCTCGGATCAGCATCGCCAGCAGGCCGCCGACGAACAGGAAGAAGAACGAGGTGACCGTGTACTGGATCCCGATGACCTTGTGGTCGGTGTTGACGCGGAAGTAGTCGCGCCAGCTGTAAGCGCCGTGGGTGGCGTGATCCTCCGCGCGGGTCGGCCTGCCGGCCGCCCAGTACAGCCAGTAGTCGCACGTGCCGATGCCGACCAGGAAGAAGGTCGGAACGGCGAGCAGGGCGACGATCGTGATCGCGTGAGCTTCGACCACCGGGTGCTGGTGCATCAGCCACCTGACCAGCGCCGTCAGTCCGACGGCGAAGCCGAAGCCGAGCACGCTGAACAGAGCTGCGCGGTACCAGCCGGCGGCACGAAGCTTCGGCGGGAGGGGAACGCGCGTGCGTTGTGGCTGACGGACGGCGGGTTCCGCGACGGTGGTTGCCATCAGCGAGTCTCCTCCAGTTCTTGCTCCTTCGTTCTAGT
>JAFASF010000425.1 GCA_019244745.1 Solirubrobacterales bacterium
GACGTGCGGCTCCCCAGCGGTCCGCTGCACGACGCCGCCCGCGTCGCCGAGTCGGGCGTGCCGACCGTGATGTTGTTTGTGCGCAGCAAGCGCGGTCTCTCGCACACGCGCGAGGAGGACACCGACGAGGGCGACCTGGCACTGGCCTTGACCGCGCTCGACCGTCTGGTCCACGACCGGCTCGCTCAGGGCGACCAGGGATGAGCTCGACACAACCCCGGCCGCAGGACCGCCTCGTGCTTCGCGAGGGGATGGCGCGACCCGACGACCGTTTGATCGAGCCGCGCTCGGTGCTCCTCTGGACGGTCCTGTCGCTCCCACTGCTCGGCTACTTCGTGTGGTACTACCGCGCGCTCCGCGACTCCGCGCGCTTGCTCGACGACGACTCCGACCCGTGGCTCTGGATGGCGATGCTGTTCCCCGGGATGCTGTTGGTCGTGCCCTACGCGGTTGCCCAGGCCCGGGTGGTGGCCCGTGTCGAGATAGCAACGCGGATGCCGTTTGGCGTCGTGGCCTATCTGGCGTTGTGTGTGGGCGGGTTCTTCGTTCCGGCGCTGCTGCCGCTCGTGTTACAGCCCCGTCTCAACCGGGCGGCGCGAACGAAGCCCGTCGACCTGCGTCGGCTCACGCCGTAACCACCAGGCGGCCGCCGAGCAAGTCGGCGGTCGTGCCCGGAGCCGCCAGGGCCCCAAATGCGCGGCGGATCTCGGCGAGCGGCGCCCGCGCGGCGAGCAACAGGCGCAGCAGCATGCGCGCGTGCGCGGCCGTCATCGCGCCGGCCGGAATCAGGCCCCGCCCGATCAGGTCCATCTCGGAGCCGGTAAACGAGTACGTGTGCTGGAGCAGTTCGCCGGCGCCCGCGCGGGAGGCCAGCACGACCGGCATCTCGCCGGCCAGCGCCTCGAGCTGGTCCACCGGCGCCGCCGTCGTGTGACCGCCGCCGGTCGCCTCGACGACCAGGCCCCGATAGCCCGCGCCGGCAATCGCGCCCACGAGCCGCCCCTCGTCGCCCGCCCCGAAGGTGAGCAGCGCGACTGGCGGCGGGTCGGTGATCGGCTCGAGCCGGAGCCGGCGCCGGCCGGCCGGGCGCGCGCCAATTCTCACCCGCCCCTCGCTCAGCCATCCGATCGGACCCGCCGGGGACGAGCGGAATGGGCTGATGCTCTGGGTATGCGCCTTGCGGACGAACCGGGCGGCGTGGATCTCGTCGGCGAACACCACCAGGGCCCCCAGACCGCGTGCGTCGCGGCTCGCCGCGGTGCTGACCGCGCCCAGGAGGTTCGCCGGGCCGTCGGCCCCGGGAAGCGTCGGGTTGCGCATCGCCCCGGTCACGACCACCGGCGCGTCCTCACCGACGAGCAGGTCGAGGACAAACGCTGTCTCCTCGATGGTGTTCGTTCCCTGCGTGACGACCACGCCGGCGTCGCCGGCGGTGATCCGCCGCGTGATCTCGTGCGCCAGCGCGGTGAGATCCGCGACCGTCAGCTCGGGCGAGGGCACCTGCCGGAAGGTGTCGGCGCTGATCCGGGCTACCTGCCCTAGGCCCGGCACGCTCTCGATCAATTCGGCTGCGGTGAGCGTGGGCGTGACGCCTGCCCCGGCGCCCGTGGAGGCGATCGTGCCCCCCAGCGCGAGCACGCTCACCGAGGGCAGCTCGGCGCCGATCATCGGCCGCTGACGCCGGCGCCGGCCCGCGCGAGGCGCTGGAATGTTTCCAGCGAATCCCGCAGCCGGTGGACGTCGAGCCCGCGGGTGATGAAAACGATGCCGGGGCGTGGATCGGCGATCGCGGCTCGCGGGAGGTGCTCCGGCGTGTGCATGACGTGCTGGACCCCGTTTACGGACACCAGCGTGCCGTCCTCGAGCTCAAGCAGCCCCTTGACACGCAGCACCTCCTCGCCGCGCGCGTGGAGCAGCATGCTGAGCCAGACGGCAAATCCCAGCCAATCGATCGGCCGGTCGAGGTCCATGCAGAGGGTGCGCACATCGTCGGTATGCCCGCCGGCTCCCGCCCGCGCCGGCGGCGGCGGCGCCCGTCCGTCCGGTCGAGCGCCGGGCTCGGCGCGCCCGGCGCTCGCGCGGAGCGCTTCATGCTCGAGCACTCCATGGACCGCGGTGCGGATCGTCGCCGCCGGATTCAGCTCGGATAGTTGCGCGGCGAGCCGGTCGCGGGCCTCGGGCTCGACCAAGTCGACCTTCGTGATCACCAGCTCATCGGCGAGCAGCGCCTGCTTGGCGACCTCGGGATGTGCCGCGAGCTGCGCGGGCCCGTTGCACGCATCGACGGTCACGATCAGCCGCTCCACCTCGAAGTGATGGCGCACCATCGGATCGCTCGTGATCGTGAAGGCGATCGGCGCGGGGTCGGCCAAGCCGCTGGTTTCGATCACCACGCGACGCAGCTCAGCCCGTCCGCGGTCGCGATCATCGAGCAGGTCCCTCAGGGTGCGCACGAGATCCGCGCGCCTGGTGCAGCAGGCGCAGCCTCCCCCCAACAGCTCGACACGCTCTTCACAGGCACGCAGCAGCTGGTGGTCGAGGCCGACCTCGCCGAACTCGTTGACGATCACCGCGGTGTCGGCGGCACCTGTGAGCACCCGGCGCAACAGGGACGTCTTACCCGACCCGAGGAAGCCACCGACGATGGCGACCGGGATGCGGCGCGCCGTGGTCATCGTCACCCCTCGTTGGCCAGCCGACCCAGGAGCGTGGGTTCGAGTGGATCCAGGCCTCGCCCCGCGAGCTCCTCCGAGGCAGCCCAAACCTCTCCCAAGCTCCGCGCCACCACAACGTTGCCCTTCCGATCGGACACGAGGGAGGTCAAGCCGGTGGGATCGTCGCTGTAGTCGAGTCCATACGCCGCGAGGATCTGCGAAAGCAATCGCCGCCGCCGGGCACGAACCCTGGAGTGGGCCTCTGGCCCCACGCGGACGTCGGTCCAGTGCTCTTCCCCGGTCAGCCCGTAGCAGAGAATGCACATGTCACCTTCGCCGCCTTCGGCCTCTGAAGGGGTGACGACGACGGAAATCGTTGGCCGCCTCCTCCATCGTCACCCACTTGACGCCCTCGTGCTGGTTGAGATACGCGATCAGACGCTCGAGCATGAGCAGCACCTGCGGCCTTCCGCTCACGTCCGGATGGATCGTAAGCGCGTACACCGCATAGTCCATGTTGGCGTAGACCCAGTCGAATTGATCGCGCCACATCTCCTCGATGTCGCGCGGGTTGACAAAGCCATGGCTGTTGGGCGACTTCTTGATGAACATCATCGGCGGTAGGTCGTCCAGGTACCAGTTGGCGCCGATCTCGACCAGATCTATCTCCTTACCACGCTCAAGCGGCTTCATCCAATCGGCCGCGTCCTGCGTGTAGTCGATCTTCGTCCACTGGTCACCCACGCGGGCGTAGAACGGTGTGAAGTCGTTGAATCCCTGGCTGTGGTCGTAGGTGAACCCGTACTTCTTCAAAAGCTCGGCGGTGACATTTGACATCTCCCACCACGGCGCCACGTAGCCGCGTGGCGCACGTCCGGCGACACGCTTGATCAGCTCCACGCATTTCGCGAGGACATCTTCTTCCTGCTTGGGCGACATCGCGACGGGGTTCTCGTGCGAATAGCCGTGCGCGCCGATCTCGTGGCCCGCGTCGACGATCATCTTGACCGAGTCGGGGAAGGTCTCGATGGAGTGGCCGGGAATGAACCAGCTGGCAGGGATGTCGTACTTCTGAAAGAGGTTCAGCAGCCGTGGCGTGCCAACTTCGCCGGAGAACATTCCCCTCTGAATATCGGAGGGCGAGTCCTCACCACCATAGGATCCGAGCCAGCCACCGACCGCATCGATGTCGACGCCGAATACCGCCATGATCTCCTTGGGCACTGCTCTCTCCCTTCGTCGGTTGGCGATAATCTACACAGTTTGCGTACTACGGTATACCGTCTCGGGTAAATGGCTCTGTACGAATATCGCTGCCCGGCCGGCCATACGACCGAGATCTTCCACGGGGTCCACGAAACCCCCGCGGTCCGCTGTGGGATCTGCGGAGCTCAGTCCGAGCGAGTGCTGACTCCTCCCATGATCCACACTCAGTACTACTTCTCTGCGCAGGTGCACGGCGCGCGTAGGCCCCGACATCGGCCGGAACGGCCCGGCGAGACCTCCTCCTAGAGCTTCTCGTTCAGCGGCGTGACGCTCGAGCGGGCACGCCCGGCACCCCTGGCGCCGCCGGCCCCACCGTCCCGTATCCCGCGAGGGCGAATCGACATGTGAGCGACGCTGGGAGACCGACCGGTCGCTAGACAGCTCGCGGGACGAGCGGGCGGCCTTCCAGCAAGCGCTCCAGACCACCCATTCCCCAATGGGACTCACCGTCCCCGGTCAACAGGGACGGCACGCCACGCACCCCCGCTGCCTCGGCGGTGACGCGGATCTCCGCAAGCCGCGCGCCGAGCCGCGGCGAGTACGTGGCCGCGACCGCCTCCGTCGGATCGAGACCGGCGCGCTCGGCGGCCCGCGCGATCTCGGCATCGGTCGCGATGTCCAGGCCCTCGCAGAAGAAGGCCTCGTACAGAGCATGCCTGAACGCGCGCAGTCCGCCGGCCTCCTCCGCCCATAGGCACGCCGCCAGCGGGAGTGTCGAGCGCGGCTGGTAGCGCGGCAGGTGGATCTCGACCCCGAGCGACAACGCCCGCCGGTAAACGTGCTGTGTCCAGTCCACGCGCAGGTGATCGCCACGCGGCTCCAGCAAGGGGCGCGGCGCGGGCCGCAGCTCGAACGGCAGCCACTCCACCTGGGCGCGCCCGGCGTCCTCGCCAGCCTCGACCACGTGCGATTCCAGGTACGAGTACGGGCAGACGATGTCGTAGTAGAACCGGACCTTGTTCACGTCGTGCTCAGATGACGTTTCGTCTCGTGTCAGTGTCACTCATGTGACAGTACCGATTTTGACACAGGGGAGCCGGTCACCACCCGGCGGCGTAGCCGTCCTTACGCGAGTCCGATCCTCCGATCAGCGTCCCGTGCTCGGTACGCATGATCGCCTGGCCTCCCCCGAACAGGTACAGGTTAGGCTCCGCCACGGGCTCGAGATCCATGGCGGCGATCTCCGCCGCACGGTCCCACAGGCCCTCCTCCAGCAGCACGCGCCGGCCCTCGATCCGGAACCGTGGGCGATCGAGCGCAGCCTGCGGATCGAGCCCCTCGTCCAACAGGCCGTGCACCAGCTGCACGTGCGCCTGCGCTTGGATGAACCCGCCCATCACCCCGAATGGTCCGACGAGCTCCCGATCGCGCAGGAGCATCCCCGGGATGATCGTGTGGTAGGGGCGCCGTCCAGGCTCGACCGTCCCGTTGATGGCGAAGCCGAAGCCCCGGTTCTGCAGCACGACGCCTGTGCCCGGAGCGACCACGCCCGACCCGAACCGCTCGAACAGGCTCTGCACCAAGGACACCGCCATGCCGTCCTCGTCGACCGCGCACAGGTAGACGGTCCCGCCGGCGGGCTCCAACACGAGCCGCGCCCGCTGCCCGGCACGGCGGGCCACAGCGTCCGGCTCGATCAGGCCACGAACATCGGCTCCATCTCGGACCTCCCGGAAGGCATCCTCCAGCGCCAGGCGACAACAGTTGACGCGCTCGGCCAGCGTACCCTCGGTCCGCGAAAGCAGGGCCAGCCCCTCCAGTGCCGCAATTCCCTGGGTGGGCGGGGGGTGCTCGAGGATCACGTGATCCTTGTAGGTGACCTCGAGCGGCTCCGTGAAACGCGCCGAGAATGCACGCAGGTCGTCCTCCTCGAGCCAGCTCGCCGAGCAGATCGCCTCACCCACGGGGCCGGTGTAAAAGCCCCTGGCGCCCTCGTGCGCGATGGTGGCGAGCGTCCGTCCAAGCTCGGGCAGGATGGCGCGGGCGCCTGCGGGCGGAGCCGGCGCGAATCCCTCGGGCAGGTTCGGGGCGGTCGCCCACGACGCGGCGCAGCGCGATCCCACCGCGAATCCGTCCCGTGCCAGGGCAATCGCATCGGCCAAGCACGCCTCCAGGCCGAGTCGCCCGTAACGCGAGGCGAGCGCCTCCCAACCGGCGACCGCGCCCGGGACCGTGACCGAACGCGGCCCATCGCGCACGGGCGGGGCGGCGCTGGCGCTGCGCGGCGCCGGGCCGGCGGCGTCGAGGCCAGCGACGCTTCCCCGCGCAAATACCAGGGCAAACAGGTCTCCGCCCGGGCCAGTGGCCATCGGCTCGGTGACGCACAACACGGCGGCCGCCGCCAGCGCGGCGTCGGCCGCGTTTCCCCCTCCTCGGAGCATGCGCAGGCCGGCCCAGGTTGCGCTCGGTTGGCTCGAGGCGACCATTCCCCGGGCGGCCAGGGCGGGCGGTCGGGAAGGTGCGATCGTCACGATGCCAACATGCGTGCCCGATCCCACTCCCGCCCGGACACAATCCGCTATCCGCCGATGGGTATGAACGGCCCGGCACGATGCACGAGCCCAGAGAGCTCGTGGCCGAGCTGAGCGGCCAGCCAGTCGGCGACCGAGATGAGATCGTCGAGGTCCACGCCGGTCTTTACCCCCTCCCCCTCGAGCAGGTAGACCAGGTCCTCCGTGGCGATGTTCCCCGAGGCTCGCGGCGCGAACGGACATCCGCCAAGGCCGCCCACCGAGGCGTCGAGAATACCCACGCCGTGCTCGAGGCCCACGATCGCGTTGGCGTAGCCGGTGTTGCGGGTGTTGTGCAGGTGCAGGCCGATCGGCCGCGGGCCGGCGGCGGCGATGGCAGCGGGCACCAGCCTGCGAACCTGGGCTGGCACCCCAACTCCGATCGTGTCCGCGAGCACGATCGCGTCGGCTCCAGCGCCCGCCATCCGCTCGACGTGATCGATGACCACGCCCGGGTCGACGGGACCCTCGAACGGGCATCCGAACGAGGCTCCGAGCGTCGCGGTGACCGGCACCCCGGCCGCCTGGGCATCGCTGATCATCTGGGCGGTGGTGCTAGCCGCGTCCTCCAGGGTCATGTTCTGGTTGCGGCGGGCGAACGTATCGGTCAGTGGATAAGCCAGGTGGATCTCATCCGCTCCCGCGGCGAGCGCTCGCTCCAGGCCGCGCCGGTTGAGCACCAGGGCCGCGAAGGTCCTCGACGGGTCGTGGTGGAGGCCGGCGAACACCTCCTCGGCTCCAGCCATCTGTGGCACCCGGGTCGCGCTGACGAAGCTCCCGGCTTCGATTCGGCGCAGGCCCGCGGCGGCCAGCCGATCGCAAAGTTCGGCCCGCACCGGCGGCGGCAGCGTCGCGTTGTCGTTCTGGAGCCCGTCGCGCGGGCCGACCTCGTAGAGGGTGACCTCCACCCCGCGGCCTCTCACACCACTCCCTCGCGGTGCAGCTCATGGATCTTCTCCTCCTCGAAACCGAGGTCGGCGAGGACGGCATCGGTATCGGCCCCCACCGTCCACTGCGCGGGGGAACGCACGCTGCCCGGCGTGTTGCTCAGCTTGGGCACTACGCCCGGCGCGGTGATCGTCCCGTGCGCGGAGTCGTCATAGCTGATCAGCAGACCGCGTTCGCGAAAGTACGGATCCTCGTACACATCGGCGGCGTTGTAGACGGGCGCGCACACGACACCGGCCTCGTTGACCATACGGTCGAGCTCGGCGGCGGTGTACTGCGCGGCCCATGCCCCGATCAGACGATCGAGGAGATCCTCATTCTCCCCCCGGGCACGGTGGGAGTTGAAGCGCGGATCGTCCGCCAGCTCGGGCTTGCCGATCAGCGCCGCGAGACGGCGCCACAGCGTGTCGTGGTTGGCGGCGATCACCACCCAGCGGTCGTCCTTGGAGCGGTACACGTTCGAGGGGGCGATCCGCGGCAGGCGCGTTCCGGTTGGTTCGCGCACGACGCCCGTCTTCTCGTACTCGAGCACCGTGGATTCGGTCACGGCGAAGCAGGCATCGGTTATCGCCGCATCCACCACCTGTCCTTCGGCGCCTCGCGCATCGCGCGCGTACAACGCCATGAGGATGCCGGTGAACGCCGACTGCGCGGCGAGGGTGTCTCCGATCGAGATGCCGTACCGCGGCGGCGGCTGATCGGGATGGCCATTGATGTAGCGCAGCCCGGACAATGCCTCGCTCGCCGACGCGAACCCCGGCCGGTCCCGATAGCGACCGGTCTGGCCGTAGCCGGTGACTCGCGCGTAGACCACGAGAGGATTGAGCGCGTGCACGTCCGCGGGTCCGAGGCCCCAGCGCTCCATGGTTCCCGGCCGGAAGTTCTCGAGTACGACATCGCTGCGCTCGGCCAGACGGAGCGCGATGCGCTGCGCCTCCCCGAGGCGGAGGTTCAGCGTCACCGAGCGCTTGTTGCGCGCCAGAATCGACCACCAGAGAGAGTGCTCGTTGTGACGGAGGCGTCCCCAATCGCGCATCGCGTCGCCCTTCGGTGGAGGCTCGACCTTGATCACATCGGCGCCAAAGTCGCCGAGCAGCGTGCCCACATAGGGCCCCGCCAGCAGCTGGCCGAACTCGACCACGCGGATGCCCTGGAGCGGCCCGTCGCGCAGCGTCCCGGTGGAGACATCGGTTCTCGTACGGTTGCCGGTGGCAGTCACGGTCAGCCGTCTTGGGGTCGCGCGAAGCCCCAGCGGACGACGCGACAGCTTGCTGGTTGGCTCATCTGTCTCACTCCTCCACGTCGCGAGGGTGGTCCACCCGGGACCAAGGGCCGGCGCGACCAGAGATCGGCCGCCGACTTGTATACGGCAGCATACAGAGGGG
>JAFASF010000435.1 GCA_019244745.1 Solirubrobacterales bacterium
CGTGCGGGGGCTGATCTACCCGGTGCCCGACCCGGCGCTGCCCTTCCTGGGCGTGCACCTGACGCGGCGGATCGACGGCGAGGTTTTGCTGGGGCCGACCGCGCTGCTCGTGGCCTCCCGTCAGGCGTATCGCGTGGGGACGGCGTCCGGGCGAGACCTGCTCGACACGCTGACCTGGCCCGGCACCTGGCGGATGATCAGGCGCTGGTGGCGGACGGGGGCTCAGGAGATCCAGCTGGCGTCGAGCCGGCGGGCGTTCGCCTCGCAGGCGGCCCGTTATGTGCCGGGACTGCAGGCGGAAGACATGGAGCGCGCTTTCGCTGGTGTCCGCGCCCAGGCGGTCGGACGCGACGGGCGGCTGGTCGACGATTTCGTGCTCTCCTACACCCCGCGCGCGGTGCACGTCCGCAACGCTCCGTCGCCCGCCGCCACGTCGTCTCTCGCCCTCGCCGCCCATATCGCGGATGGTCTGGAGCACCGGTAGACGTTGCGTCTTAAACGACGGCCCTGTTTGCGTAACTCTCGCAACGTCCCGATCCGGGTCGGCGGCGACGTCCCAATCCGGGCCGGGGCGGATCGCCGCGGTCCGCCCGGCGCGATCCGGGCCGGGGCGGATCGCCCCGGTCCGCCCGGAGCGATCCGGGCCGGGGCGCCAGGGTCAGGCGCCGTTCTGGCCGAACCCGCGTCCTCTGGTCCTCACCGGACGGTGGTCGATCACCCGGTCCACGAGGCCGTAAGCAACCGCCTCCTCGCCGGTGAAGTAACGATCGCGCTCCATGTCCGCGTGAACCCGCTCCACCGATTGATTGGTGTGCTTGGCGTAGATGTCGTCGACGTGGGCTCGCAGCGCGAGGACCTCACGCGCGTGAATCTCGATGTCGCTCGAGGGCCCCTCGAACCCGCCCGAGGGCTGGTGGATCAGGATCCGGCTGTTCGGTAGCGCCATCCGCTTGCCCGGCGCACCGCCGGCGAGAAGCAGCGAGCCCATCGACATCGCGATGCCGTAGCAGATCGTCTGCACGTCCGGACGGATGAACTGCATGGTGTCGTAGATCGCCAGGCCGGCGTAGATCGATCCCCCCGGCGAGTTGATGTACAGATGGATGTCCTTGTCGGGATCGTCGGACTCGAGGTGCACGAGCTGAGCGACGATCAGGTTCGCGGTCTCCTCGTCGACCTGGCCCCCCAGGAACACGACGCGGTCGTTGAGCAGCCGCGAGTAGATGTCAAACGAGCGCTCCCCGCGGGCGGTCTGCTCGACGACCATCGGTACGAGTGGCATGGCGTCCTCCGGTATAGTGCAACTAACTGGTTGCACCAATCTAGCAGATGCGCAACCGTTGGGTTGCGTGTATCGGCCTCGATCCGAAACCCGAAGGAGCCCGCCGATGACCGATCGAATCGCACGTGAGCTGTCGCTGCCGGCGCCGCCGGCGGACGTCTGGGACGCCGTGACCGATCCGGACCTCCTGCAGCAGTGGCTTGCCGATGAGGTGATCCTCGATCTGCGCCCCGGCGGAGACGCGTGGTTCCGGGTCGGCGAGGACACGCGGAGTGGATGGGTCGAGGAGGTCTCACCACCGGGAGGTGAGCCCGGGTCCGTCGAGGGGAGGCTCGTGTTCTGGTGGGCGGAGGGTGACGAGCCGGCCTCGCGGGTGGAGCTCGCCATCGCGCCGCTCGAGGATGGCGGCACGCGGCTGCGGGTGAGCGAAGCACGGCCCCTCGACGTCCTCGACCTCGTCGGGATCCCGCTCTCGGGAGCGGGCGGCTCGCGCTTGGGGCCGGCGCTGGTCGCGGCCTGATCGTGCGCGAAGATCACGTAGACGCGGTGTTCGGGGCGCTCGCCGACGCCACCCGCCGCCGGCTGCTCACCGAGATCTCCGCCCAGCCATCCACGGCGACCGAGCTCGCCGGCGAGCTGCCGATCTCCCGCCAGGCGGTCGTCAAGCATCTGAGCGCACTGGCGGATGCCGGGTTGCTGGAGCGCGAGCGGGCCGGTCGCGAGGTTCGCTACCACGTCACGCCGGCGCCGCTTTCCGACGCCGTATCGTGGATGGCGGACGTGGGGTCGCAGTGGGACGACCGCCTGGCGGCGCTGTCGCGGACGGTGAGCCGGGGTCGGCCTCGCTCGGCCTGAACACGGAGGCGGTGGGGAGCGATGACGCTCTCAGCGGCGCGAAGCGTAGCCGTGATTTCCGGGCAACGGCCTCCACGCGTCCCGAAACGAGTTACCACTCACCTGGTCAACAGCTACCGGGGCGAGATACCGAAGTACGGAACGGCCCAGCCGACGATCTTCTGGAACGCCGGCGCTGCGACTGCGCCACCGTAGATCGCGCCCTGCGGGCGGTCCACCATGACGGCGACGAGTAGCTGGGGATGCTGGGTCGGGACGAAGCCGATGAACGACGCGGCGTAGTCGGTACTCGAGTACACGCCGTTGACCACCTCGTTGGCCGTGCCGGTCTTGCCGGCCATGTCGTAGCCGGGAATGGCAGCACCCGAGGCGGTTCCGCCATCGGCGAGCACGCCCTGCAGCATGTCGCGAAGCTCCGCGGCGGTGGTCTGTGAGATGACGCGACGCCCGGCCGGAAGCGCGGTCGGTTTGCCGCCGACCGCTTTGACTATGTGCGGTGACCTGAGGATCCCGCCGTTGGCGATCGCCGCATAGGCCGTGGCCATCTGGATCGGGGTGACCGACTCGCCCTGTCCGATTGGCAGGTTGCCCATCGAGGAGCCCGAGTACTGCCACCAGCGGCGCACGATCCCCTGCTCCTCCCCCGGCAGGTCGACGCGGGTGAGCGCACCGAACCCGAATCGGTGCACCCAGTAGTCGAAGCGCTGGGCACCCAGGCGGGCGCCGATCTCGTCCGCGCCGATGTTGCTCGAGAACTTGAGGATCTGCGCGACCGACAACGTCTCGTACCCGTGGCTCTCGGCATCGTGGATCTGACGATCCGCGACCTGCAGCACGGGCGGTACGTCGAACAGCGTGCTCGGCGTGACCAGGCCTTCCTGGAGCGCTCCCGCCACCGTGATCGCCTTGAACGTTGACCCGGGCTCATAGTTGAAGCCCACCGCTCGGTCCTCGCTCGCGTACGACGGCGCCCCGCTCGGGTCGTTGGCGTTGATCCGCGGCCAGTTGGCCAGCGCGAGGATCTCGCCGGTGTTCGGGTTCATCACGATCGCAGTGGCGCCGCGGGGCGAGTAGGTGGCGCCAACGCCGGCGAGCACCTGCTCGACCTCATCCTGCAGCGCCGCGTCGATCGTGAGCTGGAGCGTCCGGCCGGGCTTGGTTGCCCGGAGGTTGTCGATGGAAATGGGCTGTCCGATGGCGTCGCTGACGACCTTGCGGACGCCATCGGAACCGCGCAGGATGCCGTTGTCCAGGTACTCGAGCCCGCTCAGGCCCTGACTGCCCCAGCCGACGGTGCCGAGCATTTGGGACGCGGCCCACGAGCGCGGGTAGACGCGCTTCGTCTCCGGGATCAGGGAGATACCGGCAATGTTCAGCGTGTTGATCGCCGCCGCGCGGTCGGCGGGAACCAGGTGGGCGAGATACACGAAGCCGGTGTGCGGCTTGGTCAGCGCCGCCAGGATCTTCAGCTGGGGCTGGGCGAGTAGCGGCGCCAGGCGCCCCGACGCGGTCGCCGGGTCCTTGATCAGATAGGGATCAGCCGCGATGTCGTCCGCGGCCTCGCTGATCGCGAGCTCGACCCCGTTACGATCGGTGATCGTTCCGCGCGGAGCTGGCACCGTCTCCTGCGTGACCTGCTGGGTCACCGCTGCCCGGTGAAGCGAGCCCGCCTGGATCGCCCCGAGGTAGGTGGCACGCGTCAGGGCGATCGCGAGTAGCCCCACAAAGGCCAGGAACAGCAGTCCGATGCGGCGGTCGATCACAGCCACTGCGGTCGTTTTCCTCGACGGTCCGCAGGTGCTGAGCGACCGCGCGCCATGGTCAGCCTCCCGATGTCTGGCTCGACTCGCTCGAGGAGGCTGGTGTGGCGCCGGCCGCTGCGGCGGTGGTCGCCGGGGCGCCGGCCGCTGCGGCGGTGGTCGCCGGGGCGCCGGCCCCTGTGGCAGTGGCTGTGGAGGCGGTGCTCCCACTGGCGCCGGCCGCGGGTGTGACCGCCCCGCCGGTGGGCGTTATCGACTGACCGCCCGGGGTCAGCGTCGTGCCACCCGCAGGCAGCAGCGAAAGAAAGCTCGCAGGACTGGGCGCGTGGATGTTGGCGATGGCTCTTCCGACGTCCCCGCTCCCGCGGATGCTCAGGAAGCTGACCGCGTCGGGCGCCGGCATCACCATGCCCATACCGGCCGCGAGCCGCTCGATCCGCTGGTCGTCGGCGAGCGTGGCCACGTTTGCCCGAAGCTGCTCGTTCGCGGTCTCCAGCTGGGTACTCCGCTCCACGGAGCGGCCCACGCTGGCCCCGAGCTTCAGCACCTCGACTTGAGTCGCGACGATCCCCGCGAGCATCACGCCGAGCAGCGGAATCCACGCTCGGCCTCGGACGATCCGGTCCAGCAGCGGGTGATCCGGAAGTGTCCTGACAAACGCGGCCGCGCGGGCACCGATCCGGTGGGAGCTGCGCGATGTCGATCGGGGCGATCGCGGGCTTGTCGGCCGCGCCCGGGCATCCTCCGGCCGGCCCCCGCTCGGCGCATCCCGCGGTCCGGAGCGAGCTGGGCCCGAGACACGGCGGGGGGCGCGAGAGCTCAGCGTGCGCCGCAGCTTCGGGCGGTGCCCAGTCCCGGCACTCGGCCGGTCTTGGACATCCACGCTCCGGCCGCCCGAGCGCTTCGCCGACGGGGTCATCTGTCCGTGACCTCCAGCTTACGCGCGGCCCGGAGGTGGGCTGACTTCGAGCGCGGGTTGTAAGCGATCTCGCCGGGTGTGGGCACGAGCGCCCGGCGGGTCAGCAGCTCCGCTTCGGGGCGTCGCCCGCAAACGCAGACGGGGATCTCGGGTGGGCACACGCACCCGCGCGCGAGTCCGGCCAGGAACTGCTTGACGCGCCGGTCCTCGAGCGAGTGAAACGAGATCGCGGCCAGGCGGCCGCCCACGCTCAGCAGATTCCACGCCGCCGGGAGGGCTGCGTCGAGCTGCGAGAGCTCGTCGTTGACGGCGATCCGAAGCGCTTGAAACGTCCTTCGCGCCGGGTGCCCGCCGGCAAACTGGGCGGGGACCGGCACCGCTCGCTTGATCGCCTCCACGAGCTGGTGCGTCGAGGTCAGCTCTTCCTGCCGCCGGGTGCGCGCGAGCGCGCGTGCAATCTGCGACGCATAGCGCTCCTCGCCGTACTCGCGCAGCAGCCGCGCGAGCCTCCGCTCATCCCAGGTGTTGACGATCTCCTCCGCAGTGAGTTCCTGATCGGGGTCCATGCGCATGTCGAGCGGCGCGTCGTACGCGTAGGAGAAGCCGCGGGCCCAGGTGTCGACCTGCATCGAGGACATCCCGAGGTCCAGGTACACGAGGTCGGCCTGGCACTCCTCCTCCTCGAGGTGCTCCAGCGCGGTGACGAAGTCGGCGCGGATGAAGCGCGTCTGGCAAGGCACCTCGGCCGCGAGTTCGGCAAATCGCTCCTCCGCGGCTGGATCGCGATCGATCCCGATCAGCGTCCCCGCGGGGCCGAGTCGGTCCGCGATCAGCCGCGCGTGACCTCCGCCCCCGAACGTGCAGTCCACCGCGGTCTCACCGGGCTGCGGATCGAGCAGATCGATCAACTCGCCGGCGAGGACCGGGATGTGCACCTGTGTCATGTCAAGCAGTTTCGCCAAGGCTCGCCGTGATGTCGGGGATACGGGTGAGGATGTCCTCGCGGTAGGACTCGTATGACCTGCGGTCCCACACCTCGATGCACTCGCCCGAGCCGGTGACCAAGACGTCTTTCTCGAGGTTCGCATAGCGCATCAATGGCGGCGGGATCATCAACCGGTTTGCTGAATCGAGCTCGGTGTCAAAGGACGAGTTGAAGAAGAATCGCTTTAGTTCGCGGGCCTTCGGCGATGATGGATTGAGCCCGCTCAGCGTGAGCGCCGTAAACGCCTCGTAGCCGTCCGGCGTCCAGATCGAGACCGAGCGGGTCGACCCGGGCGCCACCTCGTGGGATGCCGCCAGCACGACTCCGCCGGCAAGCGCCGCGCGGAACTTCGCTGGCACGGTAAGCCGGTGCTTCGCGTCCAGCGCGTGCTCGAAGGTCCCGCGGAAGATCAAGGGTTCTCACTCGAGTGGCCGAATTCCGAACCCGGGTGGCTGGGTGGGAGGAGCCCTGCCACCCGGGTTCCACGCTGCATGACCATGCGTCCCCCACTCTACCCCACTTACTCCCACAATGCAACCCTTTTCCCATCAAACATCCACTCCGCTGTCCGATCCGCCCCCGCGACCGCCCGATGCCCCGCCAAAACTGGGGACCAAGGGGGCGCCGGCCGGGGTGTCTAGCCCTTGCCAGCTGCACGAGTCCGTGCAGGCGGCGCGGTTGGCCGGCTTATTGCAGGAAGCGGGGTTGTTCCGTCCGGACGATGTGCATGGTCTCCCGGCGGTTGGTCCGGACGATGCGCATGGCTCCGCCCGGCTGTGGCGGTCGGTCAGCCGGGAGGACGCGACGGCAGCCTGGCAGCGTGGCGCGCTGGATCAGCCAGTCGCCGGCGTGCTCTCCGAACCGTCTTTGGCCAGTGGGAGCTCCACGACAAGCCTCGCACCGCGCTCCGCCGGCGCGGCTGCGAGGCGGCCTCCGTGAGCCTCGACGATCGCCTTGGCGATCGCCAGGCCGCGCCCGCGGCGTCCCCGTCCTCCGTGGGCCCGCCGCGCCAGCTGGGCGACCGGCGCCGGCAGGCCCGGGCCGTCGTCCACGACCTCGAGGCGGAGTCCGCCGCGCTCAACGCGGCCGCAGACGTCAATCGTCCGGCCGCCATGCTCGACCGCATTGCCGATGAGGTTGCCCGTCGCCTGAGCCAGGCGCAGGCGATTTCCTCGGACGCGAGCATCCGGACCGCACCAATGCAGCCGCAGCCGAGCCCCGGCAGCAGCCGCGCTTGCCTGCCACGCTTCGACTGAGTCGGCCAGCAACTCGCGCGGGTCGATCAAGTCTCGGTTGGGGCGCGGGGGACTTTCGTTGCCGGCGCCGGCCCCCGGCACGAGGTCGCCGGCGCCGACCCGCGGCACAAGGTCGCCGGCGCCTACCGGCGGCAGCCAGTCGCCGGCGCGCTCCGGCGATCCCCCCTTGCCAGCCCTCGCAAGGTCATCGAGCGCGAGGGACGCTCGCTCGAGCTCGAGATCCACGGCGCGAAGCCGCTGAGGGGAGAGCTCATCCGTCCGAGAGCCGAGCTCGAGGCCGAGCCTCGCGGCCGTCAGCGGGCCGCGCAGCTCGTGACTGGCGCGGGCGACCGATTCCATCCGCAGCTCGAGCAGGCGCCAGACGATCAGCGCCACCAGGCCCGCAAGCCCGGCCGCGACCCACCCGCCGAAGGTCACGGCGGCGCTCATCAATCGATGGCCCCGTCAACCAGTCGGTAGCCCACGCCCCAGACGTTGACGATGAACGCGTCGCCGGCGGCGTTCAGCTTTTTGCGCAGGCGAAATGCGTGGGAGTCGAGGGTTCTGGTGTGCCCCATCGACCTGAAGCCCCACACGCCGCGGAGGAGCTCCTCCCGCGTGAACACCCGGGTCGGCTCCGTCGCCAGCGCGCGGAGCAATGCGTACTCCTTCTTGGACAGCGCCACCGGCACGCCGTGAAGCCACACCTGTCGCGCCACCGGATCGAGCTCGAGCGCACCGACTCGGAGCCTTCCCGTCCCTGGGCGCCGCCGCGTGCGGCGCAGGAGCGCACGGATCCTGGCCCGCAGCTCTTGATAGGAGAACGGCTTGACCATGTAGTCGTCGGCGCCTCGGTCAAATCCACGCAGCCGGTCGATGTCGGTCGAGCGACCCGACAGGACGAGCAACGGCAGGTCCGGATCCAGGCAGCCCGCGACGCGGTCGGCCTCCCGGACATGGCGCAGGAGCTCCAGGCCATCCCCGTCGGGCAGCCCGAGATCCACGATCGCGAGGTCCGGAAAGCTGGTCCTCACGAATCGCCGGCCCGCGGCCAGGCAATCGGCTTCCAGGACCTCGAAACCATCGGCGGACAGGTTGTCGACGAGGAAGGCACGAGTCGGGAGATGGTCTTCGATGAGGAGCACGGTCGCGGCCGCGGATTCCATGCTCACCAGAGCCCGCAGCAGGGACGATTTCGCCCTCTCTCGCCGGTCCTGATCAGCGCCGGCGCGGGCGGATCCGGACGCGGAGGGGCGCGCTCTTGCAACATCGCTTTCAGTCCCTGCGAGCAGGCAGGAATCCGAAATATGATGCCGACGCTCCATGTACCGACGCGGGAACTACAGCTCCGGCGATGACTTCGTGCTCGAGTACGGCGAGCTGCGGTTCACCTTCAACGAGCGCGATTTCCGCGAGCGTTGCGAGCAGGCGGCACGCAAGGTGGGCTTCATCACGGGCGAAATCGAGGAGGACGAGGCCGAGGATCTCATCAACCTCGTCGTCAACGGCGAGGTGACCGACCCCGCCTCCGCACTCGGCGAGCACGTCAACGACTGCTGGCCTGAGCTCGTGGGGCCGTCTGAACGTTCACTCGTGCACTGGTTGCGCAGGCTGATCTTCCGCACCGCGTGGCTCGATCAGCGCGTGAAGGAAGGCGAGCTCGACATCCACTTTGACGGACGCGCCAAGTCATTCCTGTACGTCCAGCCGGACCGTGGCGGCGAGCCGATCCAGCTCGCTCCCGAGCCGAGCTGGGACCGCGTCGCCTACGTGCGTCGCTAGTCCTGACCCCCGTAACCTGCTAACCCCCGGTCCCGAGGATCGCGGAGATCTGCTGGTTGTGCGGCGGGGGGTTGTCCAACAGCAGCTGGGGAACGGTCGCGAACCGGTAGCCGCGTGCCCGTAGCGCGGAGATGATCTTCGGGAGGGCATGCACGGTCTGGCTTCGATCGCCCCCCGCGTCGTGCAAGAGGATGATCGCGCCGGGGCGCGCTCCGGCCAAGACCGAATGAACGATTGCGCTCACGCCGGGGCGCAGGTAGTCGTTCGTGTCAACCGTCCAGAGGACCATGAGCATCCGGTAGGAGTGCAGGAGCGCGAGGGTCACCCGGTTCCACAACCCATAGGGGGGCCGGAACAGGCGGGGGAAGGGGGCGCCATACCGCTGGATGGTGGCGATCTGCTCGAGCAGCTGCGCCCGCTGATTCGCCGGCGAGAGCAGCGACATCGGCGCATGGTCCATGGTGTGGTCGCCAATGACGTAGCCGTCGGCAACGATCTTCGACGTTGAGTCATGGAAATAGCGTTCGAGGAGGCCGACTTCGAAGAACGTGGCGGGGACGTTCTGGGCCTGAAGGATCGAGAGGACGCGGGGCGTGTACGGGCCGGGCCCATCGTCGAACGTGAGCGCGATCTCGCGGTGCTGACGGCCCGCCACCCGTACGTATGGCGTGTAGGTACGTGTCCGGTCGATTGCCGCGTTCTCCGCCGTCCGCTGACTGGCGGCGAACGACCTCGCCCCCGCTCCGACCAGGGCCCGTATCCGGGCGAGGAACCCGGCCGGATCGTGTATCAAGATAGGACGCGGGCTGGAGCCGCCGCCGGCGGGTAGTGCGAATACCGCCGCGGCCGCCACTGCGACCACCGCGGCCGCGAGGACGAGCGTCGCCACCGCCCGCCGGCGCCGATGGTGCGGAAGCATGCTCCGGCGGCGGCCACGGACCCGCGGCCCCGCGCGTGAGCGTGGCCGGGTCCGGTTGCGTATCGCGCTCGGGCCGTGCTCCATCGAAACCGGGCGGCATGATGCCGGGTCCGGCGAGCGCGTGCGTCCGAGGGCTCGCCGACTACTCTCCCGAAGCCATGCCAGCCCGCGTCTGGGTCATCATCCCGACTTACAACGAGGCCCCGAACGTCGAGCGGATCGTGCGCGCCACGCTAGCCGAGCTCGAGCGGCTCACCCCGGGAGACTTCCGGATCCTCGTCGTCGATGACGGCTCCCCCGACGGAACGGGAGAGCTCGCCGATGGCCTCGCGCTCGAGCGCCAAGAGGTCGAGGTGATCCACCGCGACGGGAAGGCCGGACTGGGGAAGGCCTACCTGGCCGGCTTCAGCCGCGCGCTTACCGGTGAGGCCGAGCTCGTGATCGAGATGGACGCGGACTATTCCCACGATCCCCGGTATTTGGAGAGCCTGCTCGAGGCGGCCAAGGATGCCGACGTCGTGCTCGGTTCGCGGTACGTTCCGGGTGGGGGCGTCGAGAATTGGGGGGCGCTACGACGGTTCGTGAGCCGGGGTGGGGGTATCTACGCTCGCATGGTGCTGAGGCTCGACGTGCACGATCTGACGGGCGGCTTCAAGTGCATCCGTCGCGAGGTGCTCGAGTCCATCGACCTCCAGAGCATCCGCGCTGAGGGATACGTGTTCCAGATCGAGATCACCTACCGGGCGCTGCTGGCCGGCTTTCGCGTGAAAGAGGTGCCGATCGTGTTCACGGATCGGACCGCCGGAGCGAGCAAGATGTCGGCTCGCATCGCCGTCGAGGCGATGTGGATGGTGCCTCGGCTGCGCAAGAGCTCGCCGGCCGCGATCGCTCGCGCCGGGCCCCGTCCGGAGGTTCGGGCACCATGACCCGGCTTGCCACCGTCAGGAAGTTTTCGAGAGCATTGATCCTGGTGGGCCCACGCCGGAAACCTCGACATACGAAACTCGTCTACCAAGCCGGGAGACGTGGACACGAATCACGTCTGCCGAGCCGCGAAACGTGGACCGACGAACCCCGTCTGCCCGGGCCGGAAAACGAGACGGGCGAGCAGGTGCTTGTGTGCAAGGGGCCCTAACGTGATCTCAATGTTGCCCAAACCCCGCCCGACCGGTGTGCGGGCATCCTTGCTTCGATGAGCGTCCACGGTCCACTCGGGGCCACGCAGAGCGGCGCCTTCGAGCTCAGAGCCCCCGCCCTCGAGACGGGCGTCAGCTCTTCCTCACGGACGCGGCTCGGGATCCTCGGGCTCTCCGGCCTGCTCATCACCGGGCTCCTGATCTCGATATCGGCCGCCGGCACGGATTCGCTCCTGCCGGAGACCGTTCGACCGGTGCCCAACTGGCTGGCCGGACCGTTCGGCAACACCGGGCTCGACCTCCACGTCGCCGGGGCGATCGCGGTCCTCGGTCTGATGTTCGGCTGCTACGCGATCGTCGTCCACACCGCCGATCGCCTCCCCGCCCGCATGGTTCTGACGTGTATCGCAGCGCTGTACGCGCTCGTGCTATTGGCGCCCCCATTGATCTCGACGGACGTCTTCAGCTATCAGGCCTACGGTCGGATGCTCGCCCTCTACGGCGCAAATCCATACCTGCAGGGCCCGCACGTGATCTTGCTCGATCCGCTGTACCCCCTGATCGGCGCCAAGTGGGTGGCGACCCCGACGGCCTACGGCCCCGTGTTCACGGCGCTCAGCTACGTCTTCGCGCCCCTGTCGATCGCCGCCAGCGTGTTCGCCTACAAGGCCATCGCCGCCGTGGCCAGCCTGGCCACCGTAGCCGTCGTGTGGAACACGGCGAGGTTGCGAGGCACCAATCCCGTGAGGTCGGCGGCTCTCGTCGGTCTGAACCCGCTGATCGTCGTCTATGGCGTGGGTGGAGGCCATAACGATCTTCTGATGCTGGCCCTGCTCGTCGCGGGGGTGGCGCTCGTGTTCCAGCATCGTGAGCGAGCCGGCGCGAGCTTGATGGTGCTGGCCACGGGCGTGAAGCTGACCGCCGGCCTGTTCCTCCCGTTTGCGCTCGCCGGCGCCGGCGGCCGGCTGGCTCGGAGCCGCCGGCGCGACATCCTGATCGGCGCAGCCGCGACCGCGACTGTCATCGCCGCGGTTGGCTTCGCGGCATTTGGACGCGGGCTGCTGCACCTGCCCGCGACCGTGCTCCACAGCCAGCGCGAGGGCGACTGGCACAGCATCCCGGGATTCATTGGGGAACGCCTCGGGCTGGGGGTCTTCAGCCACGTTGTCGCGCTGATGCTCGCCGCCCTGTTCGCGGGCACCTTCTGCTGGCTGCTGCGTAGGGTTTGGCGCGGTGAGCTGGACTGGATCGACGGCGCCGGCTGGGCCACGGTGGTGCTGCTACTCACCGCCAGCTCGTTCCTGCCTTGGTACGTCGCCTGGCTGCTGCCGCTGGCGGCCCTCGCCACCGACCGGCGCCTCTGGCGCACCGCGATCGTGATGACCGGCGTGGTGCAGGTGATCCAGATGCTCGGATACATTCCTCACAGCGTTTCCATGCCCGGGCTGTAAGTGACGTCCGAGCATCGGCATCCCCCTAAGATGAGCGAGCCATGAGCACGTCGGTGAACGGCGAGAGCGGTCCGAGACCGCTCGCCCTGCTCAGCGTCGTGGCCCCCGTTTACAACGAGGAAGCGACGATCGATGAGTTCTATTCCCGGGTCTGCTCCGCGCTCGAAGATGTCAGGTTTGAACTGGTGCTCGTCGATGACGGTTCGACCGACACCACCCCAGCAGCGCTCGACCGGCTGGCCGGCGTGGACCCGCGGGTCCACGTCGTGTTCCTCTCGCGCAACTTCGGTCATCAGACCGCGCTGACCGCCGGTCTGGACCATGCCCGTGGCAACGCGGTGGTGATGCTCGACGCCGATCTTCAGGACCCGCCCGAGGTGATCCTCCGCATGCTCGACCAGTGGCGCGCCGGATGCGACGTCGTATACGCGGTACGGGAACAGCGGGAGGGCGAATCGCGATTCAAGCTCGCCACCGCGAACTGGTTCTACAGGCTGTTCGACAAGCTGGCGCAGGTCGACCTACAACACAACTCGGGCGACTTCCGGCTGCTCGATCGAGCTGCCCTCAACGCGCTGCTCTCCATGCGCGAGCGAAATCGGTTCCTGCGCGGCATGACCGTATGGGTGGGTTACCGTCAGGCCGCGGTGCCCTACCGGCGCGACGCCCGGTACGCCGGTCACACCAAGTACACCCTCCCGAAGATGATGAAGTTCTCGCTCGACGCGATCTCTTCGTTCTCCCACCGGCCGCTTCAGCTGGCAACCCTGTTCGGGTTCCTGATCTCGACGCTCGCGTTCGTGGCGATCCCAGTGGTGATCGTGCTCCGCATCCTCGGGTCCTATCTCCCCGGCTTCAGCTCGATCACGATCGCGGTTCTGCTCCTCGGCGGGATCCAGCTGATCGCCATCGGGATCATCGGCGAATACGTGGGACGCATCTACGATGAGGTCAAGGGCCGTCCGCTGTACCTGGTGCGCTCTCGGGTCAACGTCCCCGAGGATGTGACACCCGCCTCGCCGTTGCCGCCGGTGGCGGCCGACCGGGAGGGGATCGGAGAGTAGCGGCCTATCCCCCGGCGGGGTTCGGGCCGACCGACGGGTTCACCGCCTTTGCCGGCTGCCCGCGCGCGGATTCATTCTCGGTCGCCCCCTGCCGGCGCGAGTCATTGCCGTCCCGGGTGGTGGCGGACACCTGCTCGAGGATGGCGATGCGGGCCGAGAGGACCTTGATCGCGTCGGCGATCGGGTCCGGCAGGTGGACCCAGTCCGCGTCCGGTCCCTCCGGACGCCGGCCCTCGACCCGCACCGGATGGCCGGGATTGCCGACGACCGTGGAGTTGGGCGGCACGTCGTGGATCACGACGCTCCCGGCCCCGATCTTGGAACCATGGCCCACCGTGATCGGTCCGAGCAACTTGGCGCCGGAGCCGATCGTCACATAGTCCTCGACCGTCGGATGCCGCTTGCCGGTCGCGAACCCCGTTCCGCCGAGAGTCACGCCCTGGTACAGCGTCACGTCGTTGCCGATCTCGGCCGTCTCTCCGATGACCACGCCCATGCCATGATCGATGAAGAAGCCCTGGCCGATCCTCGCGGCCGGGTGGATCTCGATTCCGGTGATCGAGCGGGCGACCGCAGAGATCAACCGGGGCAAGAACGGCACCTTCGCCTGGTACAGAGCGTGCGCGAGACGGTGGGCCAGGAGGGCGTGGACCCCTGGCCAGGCCGCGAGAATCTCGATCGGACGCACGCCGCGAGCCGCTGGGTCTCGGGTGCGCGCCGCGTCCACGTCTCGCCGGATCTCCGTGGCAATGCGGCCGGTCAGCCCATGACCCAACATGGAGAAAGCGTAGCTGGCACCTGACTCCACCCCACGAACCAGGGCGGCCGGGCCCGCCAGCCCGGCCGCCCTTGACCCCTACGGCGCGAAGAACGGGGTCGAGACGTACCTCTCGCCCGAGTCCGGAAGGACGACCACGATCCGGGCGCCTCCAGATGCCTCGCGATCCGCGACCTTCAGCGCTGCACACGCCGCGGCTCCTCCAGAGATCCCGGCAAGAATGCCCTCGCGCCGGCCGAGGCGGCGAGCCGTCTCGATCGCGTCGTCGTCGTCCACGGAGATCACCTCATCGATGACCTCGCGGTTGAGCACGTTGGGAATGAAGCCGGCGCCGATACCCTGAATCTTGTGCGGCCCCGGTGGCCGGCCGGACAGCACCGCGGAAGCGCTCGGCTCGACCGCGACGATCCGGCAGCTCGGGTTGCGCTCCTTGAGGAACTCGCCGGCGCCGGTGATCGTCCCGCCGGTGCCGACGCCGGCGACGAACACATCCACGCGGCCGTTCATGGCCTCCCAGATCTCCGGACCGGTGGTGCGGCGATGGATCTCGGGATTGGCCGGATTGGAGAACTGGTCGGGAAGGTAGGAATCGTTGCGCGCGGCGAGCACTCGCGCAGCGTCGACCGCCTCGTTCATCCCTCCCAGCGACTCGGTGATCTCTACGCGCGCGCCGTACAGCCGAAGCAGCCCCTCGCGCTCGCGGCTCATTCCTTGAGGCATGGTGAGCACCAGGTCATAGCCTCTGGCGGCGCACACGAATGCCAGAGCGATGCCCGTGTTGCCGCTCGTGGCTTCGACGATCGTCGTGCGGCCCGGCGCGATCAGGCCGTCCCGCTCCGCCGCTTCGATCATCGATACCCCGATGCGGTCCTTGACGCTTCCCCCGGGGTTGAGCGCCTCGAGCTTTGCGTACAGTTGCGCGCCGCCGTCGGGGACAATCCGGGTCAGCTGAACCATCGGCGTGCGACCCACGTACTCGGCGATGTTGGTCGGGACTGCGCCCATCGGGCGGCTAACCCTACGAGAACCGCCGATCGCGCGGGTCGCCGTAGCCCCCAGGTTCAGCGCCGGGTACCACTCCTCAGATGTGATACATCGGCGCGCTCGAGGCACGCTGCTCGGCCTCGGCCACCTCGGCGATCGTCGACTCGGCCAGGACCGCGCGCACCGCCTCAGCCGCGTCCGCGAACACCCCCGCGGCGCCGCCGCCGATCGGGCCGTCGAGCAGCTCGACGATCTCGAGCACGGTTATCTCGGTGGCGGCCCGCGCAAATGTGTAGCCGCCCTTGACGCCACGATGGGAACGCAGGACGCCCGCGCGGCGGAGCGTGGCGAACAGCTGCTCGAGGAACTGGACCGGGATCTCGCGCCGGCGAGCAAGCTCGGCAATCGGGACCGGTCCACGCTCGCCGTGGAGGTGCAGCTCGACCAGAGCGCTGACGGCATAGGGCGACTTGGTGGTGATCGAGATCACGTCGCGCTCGATCGTATGGCACGATCTCCGGCGGCGCGTAGCCGCGGCTCAGGGTGCCGGGTCTGTTCTGGATCTAGATCCAGCCGCGCTCGGTGGCGATCAGCACCGCCTGAGCGCGGTCCATCGCGCCGAGCTTGCCGTAGACGTTGTGAAGGTGGGTGCGGACCGTGCTGGTCGAGAGACCGAGCTCCCCGGCGATCTGCTTGTAGACCATCCCGCGCGCGAGGCGGCGCAGGACGTCGATCTCGCGGCTCGACATCGGGCATGGCTCGACGGGGCGCGGGCGCCCGCCAGCGCTGGGGAGCGGCAGCTCGTACATCACCGTGCGCAGGTCGGCCGGCCTCACGCCGACCGTGCGCCCCACCGTCAGCAACTCCGCCGGAGAAATCGCGCCACCGAGAACGTAGTGGGCGAGCATGTCGGCGAGGCGAACCACGGCTGCCTCGCCGTCGGCGTCGTCCGCGTGGTGGCGCTCGATCACCCTGGCTACCGATTTCGGCAGGCCCCAGCGGCGCGCGAGCACGCCACCGACGAGGGCGTGATCCACCCCGAGCTCGTGGCGCTCGCTCTGAATGCGCTCCTCGGGGGTGCGTGCGTCCGCGTGAATGTGGCGCGGATAGCCGGGGTACGCGTGCACCAGAACGAGCTTGCCGACGTCGTGCAAGAGCGAAGTGACCATGAGCCGATCGCGCGAGTCGTAGCCGAGCTCGCGCGCGAGCCGGTCGGCCGCCCGCTGAGTGGCGACCGCGTGAAGGCGGAAGCGTTCCGGAATCCCCTGCCAGACCGCGGTCCGTTCGAAGAAGTCAAATGTGCGCGCGCGGCTGGCGATGGCATGGACGGTGCGCGGCGAGAGCACCTCGATCCCCTTGACCGCGCTTTCCACGCGTCCGCGCGTGGGCCCGTCGAGCCCATTGGCGAGCCGTAGCACGGTCACGGCGAGCGACACGTCGGCCTCGACCGCGGCCACGATCTCGGCCGTCGAGGGCTCGCCGGCGTCGAAGAGGCGCAGCACCCGATTGCGGGACTCGACCAGCATGGGGAAGGCCTCCAGCGCCTCGAACGCGGCGGTCAGCCGGCGGCCGTGACCTTCGTTGTGTCGGCGCTCATGCTCCGCATACGAGGCGGGTGCGGGTCTCTTGAGCGCAGCTACGGTTGCCAAGGAAGGTTCCGTGTCGCTGGTTTGAGATTCGGCGGGAGCATCGGAGGAGGGCATGCCTGGGTCATCCCCGGCACCTTCTTCTATCGGCACGTGCTCGATCACGCCTTAGGACTTTCTCGCGCCCGCCCGATCCAGCGCCCGGTCGATCCGCGCGAGCGTCTCCTCCTGGCCGAGGAGCGCCACGCTTTCAAAGATCCCGGGTGAGACGGTCGTGCCGGCGATCGCCACCCGAACCGGCTGAAACACCTTGCCGGGCTTGGCGCCCAGGGCCTCCACCACCCCGCGTAACGCCGCCTCGACGTTCTCGACCGTGAACGGTTCGGCCGACGCGAGCGCCTCGCGTGCGGCTTCGAGGTTCTCGACTCCGCCGTCGCTGCAGATCACCTTCTGAAACGCCCGCGCGTCGTCCACCGGCCCATCGAACAGAAAGCTCACGAGAGGCCAGAAGTCGGCGAGCGTCTGGATCTTCTCCGCCGAGATCTCGACCGCCCCCCGCAGCCCGTGGCGTCCGGTGTATTCCTCGAGCCGCCGGGTCAGCTCGTCGATCCCCAGTTCGCGCAGGTGCCGTCCGTTCATGTGGCGCAGCTTCTGCTCGTCGAAGATCGCCGGGTTCTTGGAGACGCGCTCGAGCCGGAAGCGCTTGGCCAGCTCCTGAAGACTGAAGTGCTCCTCGTCGGCCGAGAAGCCGGCCCCCAGGAGGGCGATGTAGTTGTCGACCGCTTCGGGGAGGTAGCCGGCCGCGCGGAGCTCCTGCACGGAAGCGGCGCCGTGGCGCTTTGAGAGCTTGCGTCCGTCGGGGCCATACAGCAGCGGCAGATGGGCGTATACGGGCGGCGGAACGCCCAGGGCGTCGAACACGAGCAGCTGCGTGGGGGTGTTAGAGATGTGGTCCTCGCCGCGCACCACGTGGGTGATGCCGGCATCGAGATCGTCGACCGCCACGGCGAAGTTGTAGAGCAGCGAGCCGTCGGCCCGAGCGATCACGGGATCGTCCCGGCTGGAGTTCGCGAAGCGGATCTTGCCGCGGACGACGTCGTCGAAACCGGTCTCGCCCGCGTCCGGGTAACGGAGCCGGACGGCCCCGGCCGACTCCGGCTCGCCGCGGAATCCGCGCTCCCAACCGTGTCGCTCCTTGTAGGCCCGGACCTCCTGCGCGGTCGCGCTCGAGTGGTATGCGCGTCCAGACGCGAGCAGCTCCTCGAGCGCCTCGCGGTGGCGGCCGGCGCGCTGCGATTGGAACACGGGACCCTCGTCCCAGTCAAGGTTCAGCCAGCGCAGGGCGTCGAGGATCTGCTCCACGTTCTCGGGAGTCGAGCGCTCGCGGTCGGTATCTTCGATGCGCAGCACGAACGTGCCCTCTTCACCGTTCGGGCCGTGTGGTCCGCCTCTGGCCAGGAGCCAGTTGTAGAGGGCGGTTCGAGCGCCCCCGATATGCAGTGCCCCGGTTGGGGATGGAGCAAAGCGAACGCGCATGTCAGACCACCTCCCATCGTAATGCCGTCGCGGACCTTGATCGGCGCCCATGTGTCAAACGCCGGCGGGCTCCCGAACGCCGTCGAGCGCGGCACGGAACGCGGCTGCCGCGCGATCCAGATCTTCAACCAGTCACCGCGGATGTGGCGGCCCACGGCTTACACCGACGAGGACTTCGCCGCATTCAGAGCGGCGATCGACGACAGTCCGATCGACGCCGTCCTGATCCACGCGGTCTATCTGCTGAACTGCGCCTCTGAGGACAGGGAGATCCGCAACAAGTCCCTGAACTCGCTGATCCACTCGCTGCGGGTCGGCGACGAGATCGGTGCGGTCGGGGTCGTGCTCCATCCGGGTTCCGCGAAGAAGGGAGACGTCCCCAAGGCGATCAAGCGCGCCGGCGCCGTGATCAAGGCTGCCCTGGGCGAGACCGACCACTGCGACCTCCACCTCGAGGACACCGCCGGCGCCGGAGGCACGCTCGGCCGCTCGTTCGAGGAGCTCGCGGGACTGCTCGAGGCGGCGGGCGGCGATCGCCGGCTCGGAATCTGCCTGGACTCCTGCCATCTGCTCGCCTCCGGCTATGACATCCGGACCCCGGATGGTTTGCGCGAGACGCTCAACCAGCTCGACGAGCTCGTCGGCGAGGAGCGTCTTCGTTCCGTGCACGTCAACGATTCCGCCGCTCCGCTCGGCTCCAACCGCGACCGCCACGCGATTCTCGGCCAAGGCGAGTTCGGAGAGAAGGGCTGTGCCGTGGTCCTGTCCGAACCGAGGTTCGAACGTCTGCCGTGCGTGCTCGAGACCGGCACCGACGGGGGTGGGGCGAGCGCGGGCGACGTGGCCCTCGCGTTCAAGCTCAGAAAGCGTGGGGAATCGTCGCGGGCGCGATCCAAGCGGTCCAAGGGGGCAACCCGCCAGCCGGCATCGAGGGCCTCGTCGACCGCCAAGCGGTAGGTTGCCCGCCAATGAGCGCCCGGAAGGGAAATGCGCTGGTCGTCTTCGGGATCACGGGCGACCTCGCGAGGAGACAGACCTTTCACTCGCTCTACCGGCTCGAGGAACGAGGGTTGCTGGACTGCCCGGTGATCGGGGTGGCCTCCCGGGAGTTGTCGGGGGAACAGGTACGAGACCTGGCACGTGCATCGATTGAGGCGGCCGAGACGATCGACGAGGACGTGTTCGAGCGCTTCGCGCGCCGCTTGTCCTACGTGAGCGGCGACTTCGGCGACGAGCAGACGTATGCCCGGGTTGCCGAGGAGCTCGGCGATCGGGACTTCCCGGTGTTCTACCTCGAGATCCCGCCGGCGCTGTTCGCCACTGTCGTATCAGGCCTCTCGCGGGCCGACCTGGTTTCGCGCGGGCAGCGCGTCGTCGTGGAGAAGCCGTTCGGGTTCGACCTGGCCTCTGCCCGCGAGCTCGCGGCCGAGCTGCACAAGTACGTCACCGAGGCCCAGATCTACCGGATCGACCACTTCCTGGGGAAGCTGGGGCTGCGGGAGGTTCTCCATCTGCACTTCGCCAACACGATGCTCGAGCCGGTGTGGAACCGGAACTACCTGTCCTGCGTCCAGATCACGATGGCCGAGCAAGTCGGGGTGGAGGATCGCGGACGCTTCTACGATCCGGTGGGAGCGCTGCGTGACGTGGTCGTCAACCACCTCCTGCAGCTGCTGGCCACCGCCGCGATGGAACCTCCGGCCGGCCCCGATCCGGACACTCTGAAGGACGCCAAGCGCGCGGTGTTCAGGGCGATGCCCGACGCGGATCCGCGCCACTACGTCCGCGGCCAGTACGACGGGTACCGGGAGATCGACGGAGTGGCAAGTGACTCCACCACCGAGACGTATGCGGCGCTGCGGCTGGAGATCGACAACTGGCGGTGGGCCGGCGTTCCGTTTTTCATCCGCACCGGCAAGCAGCTGCCGGTCAAGGAGACCGAGTTGCGCCTGGTGTTCAAGCGCCCGCCGCGTATTCACTTCGCCGGCGTCGACGTCCGCCGTCCCGACCCCAACCAGCTCGTGTTCAAGGTCGACCCGTCGACCGGCATCCGGCTGATCCTCGACGCGCAGCGAGGCGATAGGCCGAACGAGATCCACCTCGACGTGGACTTCGCGAAGGAGGGAGGCGAGGGCGCCACGCCCTATGAGGTCCTGTTCCACGCCGCGCTGGTCGGCGACAGCACCGAATTCACCCGCCAGGACAACGTCGAGGAGTCCTGGCGGATCATTCAGCCCTTGCTCGACTCACCGCCGCCGGTGCATCCGTACGCCAAAGGCTCCTGGGGACCGCCGGAGGGCGATCAGCTCCTCGCGGGCTTCGGCGGCTGGCGCGGCCCCTGGGTGCCGGAACAGGGCTAGCGCGGCGACCCCGCGGCCCCGGCGTGGCGCGCGCTACCCCGCCGCCCCGGCGTGCCGCGCGCTACCCCGCGGCCACGCTCGCTCGGGGCGCGGCCACGGCGTCCTCGGTTGCGGCGTCCTCGGCCACGATCGCCTGCCCGAGCAGCGCATCGAGTTCGGCGTGCAGGCTCGCGGTGCGCGCCACCCGGAAGCCCGCACCGAGCCTCAGCCGCCGCGGACCCACCGAGGTGCTCAGCTCGACCACCACCTCGGACTCGCCGGGGAACCCGGCGAGCAGATCCCGGAGATCGGCGAGCGCCGACGCCGGCAAGGCGGTCGCGTCGAGCCGCAGGCGTAGAGGGTCCGGGGGCGGAGCGAGCCTGGCGGCCTCCTCGCGGGCCTTGGAGATCTCCTCCGGGCTCGGCTCGAAACCCTCGACCTGCTGCACGACGATGCACGTCTTGTCGCGATCCTTGTGGTCGACCCGTCCGCGCACGAGCACGATCGAATCGGGCGCCAGCGCCTGCTCGCTGGCCCCGAGCGCCTTGCCGAACACGATGATCTCGACCGAGGACTCGAGATCGTCGAGCGTGGCGAACATCATCGGATCGCCGTTCTTGGTCCGCAGCCGCTTGGTCTGGGCGATCATGCCGCCGACCGTCACCCAGTCTCCGTCGCGCCGGCCGTAGAGCTCGCCGAGCGAACAATCCGTCCGTGCGCGGAGCGCCGGGCCCACCTCTTTGAGCGGGTGCGCGGAGATGAACAGACCGATCGCCTCCTTCTCGGCCGCGAGCAACTCGGAGCGATCGAATTCGATCTGCGGGATCGGCACGTGGCTCGGCATCGTGAGGGACGCCGAGCCGGGTTCGCCCCCACCGAGGTCGAAGATCGATCCTTGGCCGATGAGCGCGTCCTGCTGGGCCTTCTGACCGGCTCCCTGAGCCTGCTCGAGCACGGCGAGCATTCCTTTCCGGGCGGCGCCCGTTGAGCCGAAGGCCCCGCATTTGATCAGCGACTCGATGGCCTTCTTGTTGACTGCCCGGTTGTCCACCCGCGCGCAGAAGTCGAATATGTCGCGGAACGGGCGGGCGGGTGGGTCATAGTCACCGCGGGCCTTCTTGATCGCCTCGACCGCGGCGAAGCCGACGCCCTTGACCGCGTCCAACCCGAAGCGGATGTTGCCGTCCACGACCACGAACTCGTGGTCGGAGGAGTTCACGTCCGGCGGCAGGATCGAGATTCCCATCTGCTCGGCCTGGGCGACGAAGAATGGAACCTTGTCCTTGGTGTCCATCACGGAGGAGATCAGCGCGGCCATGTACTCGGCGGGGTAGCTGGAGCGCAGCCAAGCGGTCCGGTAGGAGATCAGCGTGTAGCAGGCCGCGTGCGAACGGTTGAACGAGTAGTCAGCTGACCGTTCGTTGGTGTTCCACAGCCACTCGATCACCTGCTCGCTGGTGCCCGACGCTCGGCACCCGGCGACGAACTCCGGCTTGAGCCTGGCCATCGCCTCCCGGTTCTTCTTGCCGATCGCCTTGCGGAGGTCGTCCGCCTTGGCGCCGCTGAAGCCTGCGATGTCCTTGGCGATCTGCATCGCCTGCTCCTGGTAGAGGATCACGCCCTTGGTCGCCTCGAGGATCGGGCGCAGGCGCTCGTCGGGGTACGAGATCGAGTCTGGGTCGCGCTTGCCGCGGGCGTAGTTGGGAATCTGGTCGATGGCCCCGGGGCGGTACAGGGCGTTGAGGGCCACGAGGTCGTCGAACTCGGTCGGCCGGACCTTCTTCAGCGCTTCGCGCATCCCCTCGGACTCGAACTGGAAGACGCCGACCGAGTCGCCGCGCGCGAGCATCTCGTACGTGGGCGCGTGGTCGAGCGGAAGCGTGGCCATGTCGGGCCGCTCCCCGGTCGAGCGCTCCACGATGTCGAGTGCGTCCTCGATCACGTCGAGGTTGCGCAGCCCGAGGAAGTCCATCTTGAGCAGGCCGATCTGCTCGATCGGCTTCATCGTGAACTGCGTCACCGTGCGGAACACCCTCTCGCCCCGCTCGTCGGTGCCGGCGTCGGCGATCTGCAGCGGGACGATGTCGGTCAGCGGGCGATCCGCGATCACGACAGCGGCGGCGTGGATGGAGGAGTTGCGCGCGATTCCCTCGAGCCCGCGGGCCACCTCGACGATCTGCCTGGCGTTGGAATCGCGGTCGACCTCGGCCCGCAGCGGCTGACCGAGCTTCAGGCACTCCTCGAAGCTGGGCGGACGCCCCATCACCGGATCGGGAATCAGCTTGGCGAGGCGGTCGCCGACGCCGTAGTCGTGACCGAGCACACGGGCGGCGTCGCGGGTGGCCGCGCGCGGATACATCTTTCCGAATGTGACGATCTGGGCGACCGAATCCTTGCCGTACTTCCCGGTCACGTAGCGAATCACGCGGTCGCGGCCGCGCACCGAGAAGTCGATGTCGATGTCGGGCATCGAGACCCGCTCGGGATTGAGGAAGCGCTCGAACAGCAGGCCGTACCGGAGGGGGTCGACGTCGGTGATCTGCAGCGAGTAGGCGACGATCGAGCCCGCGGCCGAACCGCGTCCCGGTCCCACCGCGATGCCGCCGTCCTTGGCGTACTTGACGAAGTCCCAGACGATCAGGAAATAGCCGCTGAAGCCCATCCTGTCGATCACCTCGAGCTCGTCCCGCGCCCGCTCCAGCGCCTCGGCCGGCGGCGGATCGTCGTAGCGGGTGCGGAGGCCTTCTTCGACGAGCGTGCGCAGATACTCGCCCTCGCTCTGGCCCTGGGGCGTCGGGTAGCGCGGGATCAGCTGGCGGCCGAGCTCGAGCTCGATGTCGCAGCGCTCGGCGATCTCCAGCGTGCTCGCCAGCGCCTCGGGCCACTGCGCGAACGCGCTCTCCATCTCCTCGTTCGAGCGCAGGTAGAACTCGTTGGTCTCAAAGCTGATCTTCGGCTGGCTCAGCGTCGACTTCGTCTGCACGCACAGCAGCGCGGCGTGGTGCTCGTAGTCCTCCCGGGTCAGGTAGTGCACGTCGCCGGTGGCGACCAGCGGTCTTCCGCAGTCGCGCGCGATCCGCACGATCCCCTCGTTCGCCTTCTCCTGCTCGGCGAGGCCGTTCTTCTGGAGCTCGAAGTACACGTTCTCGGGGCCAAACGCCTCGATCAGCTCGTCGGCGTGGGCGCGCGCCTGCGAGGTGCGTCCCTCCACCAGGTGCTGGCAGAAGCGCGACTGAAGGCAGCCCGTCAGCGCGATCACGCCCTCGGCATGGGCTGCGAGCTGCGCCTGGTCTACCGAGGGCTTGCCTCGCTGGTAGCCCTCGAGGAAACCGGCCGACGACAGCTTGACCAGGTTGCGGTAACCGGCCGGGGTGGCCGCGAGCAGCGTCAGGTGGTAGCGCTCGAGCCGGCCCGGGCTCCGCCGGGCGTGGTCGTCGACGACGTACACCTCGCAGCCGATGATCGGCTTGATTCCGTGCTGAGCGCAGGCGGTGAACAGCTCGACCGCGCCGTTCATCACGCCGTGGTCGGTCAGCCCGAGCGCCGGCTGGCCGAACGA
>JAFASF010000016.1 GCA_019244745.1 Solirubrobacterales bacterium
AGCCTCCTTCATCTGCAGGAAGAGCGGATCTTGATCGTCACGCCCGAGAAACAGCGCGATCCACGCGCGCGTACCGACGCTGCCCACGCCGACGACCTTGCGCGCGAAATCCACCAGCTCGAAATCCTCGACCAGCACGCGCCGGTCGAACTCGAGCGTTTCCCGGTACCGATGGACCCCCTCCCGCAGCCACTCGAACATCTCTTCGCGCGCGTACCCCTCCGCCAGCCGCTCGACGGGCACGATCAGCGGTGACTCATCGACGATGCGTACGTGGCCGTTGACCGAGTGGGTGAGCTTGGAAAAGGCGGACATGCTGTCCTTGGTGCGAGCCTTGGCCAGCGTCTTCTCAGTGCGCGCCACCCGCTTGGCCTTGAGCTGCGAGCCGAATTCCTTCACGACGCTTTCGATATCGAGAGCCGAGTACCACACCTCGAGGTTCTGCATCCCGGCGAAGTTCGATATCGCTGTCCGGTACTGGCCGACCGTCTCGAGCACGATTCGGTCCTGGTCCTTGGCGCGGAAGCCGTTATCGCGGGCGGCGATCAGCATGCTCACCGCCAGGCGCTTGACGTCCCACTCCCACGGCCCCGGAAGCGTCTCGTCGAAATCGTTGATGTCGAAGACCAGTCGTCGCTCGGGTGAGGCGAATACGCCGAAGTTAGACAGGTGCGCGTCCCCGCAGCACTGCACCATCAGCCCGGATCGCGGCGTGGGCACGAGATCCTGGGCCATGATCATCGCCGCCCCCCGGTAGAACGTGAACGGTGAGACCAGCATTCGGCCGTAGCGGATCGGGACCAGCTCCGGAACCCGCGTCTTGGCCTGATCCTCGAGCAACTTGACCGGGTCGACGCGTTCGACCGAGGGCTCGAAGATCGCGTGACTCGAGCGCGGGACCTCCGACCGCGCCGCCTTCCCGCGCGCGATTCGCTCCTCGACCGACAGATGCGGCACCGCATGGGTCGCGGGTTTCCTCGATCGCCTCGTGGCCGGCCGCCTCGCAGCCGGCCGCCGGTTGCTTGCTGTTCGCGTTGTCATTCCGGCAATACTGGCACGACCCCGCCGGCGAACATCACCCGGCCCGGGTGATGTTCCGAGCCGCCTATAGCGCGACGCGATGTCACCTTTGTCATACCGAGGCGCTGCCGGGCTCGGCGAAGAAATCGAGCAGTAGTTGGTTGACCCGCTCGGGTTCGTCGTGGTGGACCCAGTGCGAAGCGTTCGGGAGCCGGACGACGCGCTCGAGGTTCGGGACATCGGCGGGGTCGGGCTCGGCCAGCTCGGCGCCGAGGTGGCGGTCGCGCTCGCCCCAGATGACGAGGGTGGGCGCGCGGACGACGCCGATCCGTTGCTCGGAGGTGCCGGGCGACCGCCGGAACGCGGCCCGGTAATAGTTCAACATCGCCGTCACCGCGCCTGAGCGCGACCACGCCTCGACGTAGCGAGCGATGTCGAGGGGCGTAAACGCCCCGGCCCTGGCGTCGTGCTCAAAGCCGTACCGCCAAGCCCTCCAGCCGCCGCTGCGCGCGACGCGCTCGGGAATCCACGGCAGCTGGAAGAAGAACACGTACCACGACCTCGCGAGCTGACGCGGGCGTCGCAGGCCGTGGAGAAGCCGGCGCGGATGGGGCATGTTGAGGATGGCCAGCCGGTCGACCTCCCCGGGATGGCGCATCGCGGTTCTCCACGCCACCAACCCGCCCCAATCATGGCCGGCGAGGAAGGCGGACCGCGCTCCGCGCTCGTGGATGAGGTCGCGCACATCGGCCGCGAGGCGATCGAGATCGTAGGGCTCGACGCCCGGAGGTCTCGAGGACAGGTTGTAGCCGCGCATGTCGGGAGCGACCACCCGGTAACCGGAAGCGGCGAGCGCCGGGATCTGAAACCGCCAGCTGAACCAGAACTCCGGAAAGCCATGCAGCAGCACGACCAGCGGTCCCTCCCCCGCCTCGACGTAATGCAGGCGCACCTCACCTAGATCCGCATGGCCGTCGCGCAGGCGGCTCACCTCGAGCCTTTCGTGGATCCAAGTCTTTCCGGCCACATCGGGGAGGAGATCGTGACCTAAAGGACGATGTCAGCATACGGTCCTCAGGGTGCCTGGGGCTGATTTGCGGCCAGAACTTCGGGGTAGCGCAAGATCATGGCTACCGAAGCGAACCAGCCACGACCGGCCGCCACCGAGGCAGCACCGGCTGACACCGAGCCCCGGCGGGCCACGACCAGGCGGGCCAGGCCCATGCGCTTGCCGCGTACAACCGGCGCGATGAGCGGACTGCTCATCATCATTCTGGGGCTGTGGGGAGGCTTGATCCCGTTCATCGGTCCTTACTTCCACTACGCGTTCGGCAGCTACACCAGCTGGCACTACACGCATGAGCGGCTATGGCTCGACATCATTCCGGGCGCGGTCGCGGTAATCGGCGGTCTGCTGCTGATGAGGAGCGCGGGACGCGCAAGCGGCTTGTTCGCAGGCTGGGTGGCCCTGGCCGCCGGAGCATGGTTCGCGATCGGGCCGTCGGTCAGCCTGCTGTGGCACGCGTCCGGTGATCCGATCGGCGCGCCCATGGGCGGCCATATCCGCCAGGCGATCGAGTGGTTGGGCTTCTTCTACGGTCTGGGCCTGGCGATAGCCGCGCTGGCGGCGTTTGCCATGGGCCGCTTCGTGTCCCGACCGCGAGTGGCCGAAGAGCCGTTCGTGGCCGCGGGCGCCGCCACCGGCGAGGTCGAGCAGCGTCGCCTCACCTGAGCTGCTCGGGCAGCCCGAAGCGCTCGAACGCGCCGCTCAGCCGTCTCGGATCCGTCGGTTCATCGGGGAAGCGGGCGTAGGCCTCCGGGTCGGCGGCTTCGGTAGAGCGCACGATGAAGGCCGTGACGTCGCTGATCTCCGCGCCGCGCACGGTGAGCACGTTGAGCGCGAACGGCAGGTACGCGCGCGCCTCCCCATCCCAGGCATAGAAGGCGAGCGCCGGCTGGGCGTTCGCCCGCGTGAACACCGTCCGCCAGCGCCATGCTCCGGACATCGGCGAGTTGGCGGCCCAGGTTGCGATGCCCTCGCGTCCCTCATACCAGCTCGCGAGCGGCGGCATCGTGAACGTGGCGTCTTCGCTCAGCATCGACGCGAACGCCTCGACGTCGCAGCGTTCCCAGGCATCGACGTAGCGCTCCACCAGGTCGCGCAGGCGCCCGTCGGAGAGCGAGCGCAAGGTTTTCTGCTGGCTCTGCTCGGGGACGCGCTGCTCCACCGCGGCTCGCGCCCGCTGAAGCGCGCTGTTGACCGAGGCGACGGTCGTCTCGAGCATGTCCGCCGTCTCCTTCGCCGAGAAGCCGAGCACCTCGCGCAGGATCAGCACCGCGCGCTGATTGGCCGCGAGGTGCTGGAGCGCGGCGACAAACGCCAGCTCGACGCTTTCGCGCTGCTCGTAGCGGGCGGCCGGCGCCGCATAACCGTCCTCGACCCCGAGCACCTCGTCGGGATAGGGCTCGATCCAAACCGACTCCACGATCGGCTGGCCTGCGGTGAGGTGAGGATCGGCGGCCGGTCCGTAGTCGATTGGGAGCACGCGTTTGGGGCGCCGCGCGATGTGGTTCAGGCAGGCGTTGGTCGCGATCGTGTACAGCCAGGTCCGCAACGCGCTGCGGCCCTCGAACCGCGCCAGTCCGCGCCACGCCCGCAGCAGCGTCTCCTGCAGCGCGTCGTCGGCGTCGTAGACCGAGCCGAGCATCCGGTAGCAGTGCGCGTGCAGCTCGCTCCGGTACGGACCGACGAGGCGCGAGAACGCCCGCTCATCGCCGTCGCGGGCAGCCGCCAGCACGCCTGCCTCGCGGTTTGCCGCAGCGCCAGTGCTCGCCATCAGCATCGCTAGGTTAGACCGTCCGGACCGGGCGGAACTCATCGCCGATTAGTTTCAGAGGGGGTCCGGGTCCAACCCGGTGATGAAGCCCGCCGACGCGAGGCCGCTCGTCCACCTGGAGCTGCATACCGGAGACCTTCCCGGCGCTCGGTCCTTTTGCGAGCAGCTGTGCGGCTGGCGGCCCGAGCGAATTCAGACCCCATTCGGCTCCTACCTCGCGCTGGGGATCGGGGACGGCATCACCGGCGGCATCGTCCAGTGCCCGACCCGGCGGTCGGTGTGGCTGCCGTACATCGAGGTCCCGGAGATCGGCGCGGCGACCGACGCCGCTCGCGGTCTCGGCGCCAGGGTCCTGCTCGAGGAGCGCGAAGGACCCGCCGGATGGCGCAGCGTCGTCGCCACTCAGGCCGCGGGTGAGATTGCCTTCTGGCAGCGGAAGCGATGAGCTTCCCACCGCCACCTGGCATCATTGGGGTATGTACGAAGACGACGACGACACCGACGAGAGCTTCGAGGAGACGCTGCGGTCGATCGCCGAGGAGGTCGGGCGGTCGGTCGAGCACATGGCCGGGCAGGTAGATCTGGACAACATCGCCAACACCATCGGGGTGGATCCAGATCGCGCGAGAGAGTGGGTGGACAGCGCCGGCGGCTGGCTGTTCTCGCAGGTACAGCGCTTGGGCGATGACGTGGCCTCTCAGGTCAGGCGGGCGGGCGGCGCGGTCGCGAGGCAGGACCCGCTGCGCGGCGCGGCCGGACATCCGCTCGACCTCCCCAGCGAGGAACAGGGCCTGGCGCTCGCGGCCCTCGATTCCGGCCGGTGGGCGGTGGAGGCCGCAAGCCGGACGCTCGTGGGCCGTGGTGAGGGCGCTGAGCCCAGCAATGCTCTCGGGCTGGTGCGCGAGCTCCATGTCCGCGATTGGATCACCGCCGATGGCGAGGTCACGCTCGCGGGTCGCCACGCGCTCAGCCGATGGCTCGAGGCGGACGCGACGCATTAGCCCGCCCCGGCCGGCCAAAGCAGCCTGCGCGGCGCCACCAGCTAGGCGTCGTCTAGCGGCGCAGCATGTCGATGACGAATTCCAGGTGCCGGTGCCAGTCGAAGCCGGGGCCGGTCTGCGTCATCGTGGCCGACACGCCGCACATCAGCATCGAGATGTCGTCGACGGTCACGTCGGGCCGCATCGCGCCGGCGCGCTGAGCGCGAGCCATGAGCTCGGCGGTGGGTTTGTTCAGCTCCTCCAGCTCGACTTGAGCATGCATGGAGATGTGCTGCCCGAAGGCCATCAGCGCGTGCTGGATGGCGGCGTCGGCGACGCACACCTCTGCGTTTCGGCGCAGCAGGTCGGCGAACACGCCGAAGGGCTCGCCCTCGCGCGCCAGCGCCTCGCGCGCGTTCTCGGCGAACACCCGCAGCTTGCGGCGCACGAGCTCGCCCAGCAGCGCTTCCTTGGTGGGGAAGTGCCGGTAGACGGTGCCGACCCCGACGCCGGCTCGGCGCGCCACGTCGTCGATCTGCGCCTCGAGCCCGTACTCGGCGAACACCGCCCGCGCGCCCTCGAGGATGCGCTCATGATTCCGGCGCGCGTCGGCGCGCAGCGGACGTCGGTGCTCGGTGACGGTCGTGGTCATGGCTCGTTTTCCTCGCCCTTCTTGACAACCGGAATCGTAGTTCACTATAGTGCTGGATGCAAGCGGAACCGGAGGTCACGTTCACAATGAGGTCCCTCACCCCACGCATCGAGCCGAGGCTCGACACGCCCCGGGCGAAGAATCTCGCCCTGATCCTGCTCGCGATGACGCAGTTCGTGATCGTCATCGACGCCGCGATCGTGAACGTCGCGCTGCCGTCGATCGGCTCTCACTTGCACTTCGCGCGCGCTGACCTGTCGTGGGTCGTGAACGCGTACACGCTGACGTTCGGTGGATTCCTGCTGCTCGGCGGTCGCTGTGCGGACCTCCTCGGACGCCGGCGGATGTTCATCCTGGGACTGGTGCTGTTCTCGTTGGCCTCGCTTGCCGGCGGCTTCGCCCAGTCGGAGGGCTGGCTGATCGTCGCTCGCGCCGTTCAGGGCCTCGGCGCGGCGATCGTCTCGCCGGCAGCGCTGTCGATCATCACCACCACGTTCGCGGAGGGCGCCGAGCGCAACCGCGCCCTCGGCGTGTGGGGTGCCGTGGCCGGCGCCGGCGGTGCCGCCGGCGTGCTGTTGGGAGGCATCCTGACGAGCGGCCTGAGCTGGCGCTGGGTGCTGTTCGTCAACGTGCCAATCGGCATCATCGCCGCTGCCCTCGCTCCGCGGACGCTCGCCGAGAGCCGCGGCGACGATGGAGCCAGCACGTTCGACCTTCCAGGTGCGGTCACCGTCACGGCCGGGCTTGCGCTGCTCGTCTACGCGGTCGTCGATGCCGTCAACGTCGGGTGGGGCTCGACCGCGACGATCCTGCGCCTCGCCGGAGCGGCGGCGCTGCTGATCGCGTTCCTGGTGATCGAGACGCGCCAGCGCCACCCGTTGATGCCGTTCTCGATCTTCCGCCTGCGGACCCTCAGGGGCGCCGACATCGTCGGGTTGTTGATCGGCATGGCGCTGTTCTCGATGTTCTTCTTCATCTCCCTGTACCTCCAGAACGTGCTGCACTTCTCGCCGATCAAGACCGGAATCTCCTACCTCCCGCTGGCCGTGGGCCTCATCCTGACGGCGGGCGCGGCCTCGCAGCTCGTGACCCGGTTCGGGTTCAAGCCGCCGCTGATCACCGGCCTGCTGTTCGTCGCCGGCGCCCTGCTGTGGTTCTCGCAGGTTCCGGGGACCGGGGGCTCGTACGCCGCGGACATCCTCGGGCCGTCGCTGCTCGCCGCGGTCGGCCTCGGGCTCTCGTTCGTCCCGGTGACGATCGCCGCCGTCACCGGAACCGAGCCGCACGAGGCGGGCCTCGCCTCGGGCTTGATCAACACCTCCCAGCAGGTCGGTGGCGCGCTTGGCCTCGCAATCCTCGCCACGGTCGCGAACAGCCGCACTCAGAGCCTGTTTCACGCGGGCGTGCACAACGCGAACGTCGCGCTGACCAAAGGATTCGACCGCGCGTTCCTGGTCGGAGCAGGCTTCGCGCTCTTGGCGGCGCTGCTCGCGGCGGTCCTGATCTCCTCGCGGGATAGCCGCGCGCACGCCGAGGCGGCCCACGCCGGCGATCCGGCGGTCGCGACAGCCCCCGCGAGCTGATCGGCCGGCGCGGTCACATCCGGCCCTCACCACGTCATCGGACGTGACACCAACAACCGAGCCCACCGCTGGGGTGTCCTGAAATACCCCCATATGCGGGGCTTTTTCAGCATACCCACCTTGAACCTGGCGACCGTGAACGGAATCGAGTCCTCTCGCGGTCCGGACCTTCACGATGCGGCGGCCGAGGGCAGGGTGCCCCGCTCGATTCACGGCGACGTGAAGCCGAGGATCAGCTGTGCGGTCTCGAGGGGCACGTCCAGCTGTGGACAGTGGCCAACTCCCTCGAGCTCGACCCAGTCGGCATGGGGAAGCCACTGGCCTCGAAAGCGACTGGCGGCCGCGGGCCACGGCAGGAGGCGGTCGTCGGTGCCCCACACGATCCGCACCGGACAGCTGACGCGCTCGGCGTCGAGATTCCAGCCGGAGCGCATCGCGTGCTCGATCAGTGCCTCGGCGGCGGTGCACTGGGCAGCGCCTCGTAGCTGGAGCGCGAGCAACTCGGCTGGGATGTGCTCGAAGTTCGTGGTGAGGTATTGCGTGGCGAGACGACGCCCTTCCCGCGTGGCCACGATCGCCTCCGCGTGCGGCGCGCCGGCCCTCACCCGCTCGATCAGGCCCCGCTGAAACCGGAGCAGATTGACATACGAGGAGTCGCCCCGCGCCCAGCCGCCGGCGGGCGCCAGGGCCACGACCGTCCGCGCGCGACCACGCGAGGCGAGCCGTAACGCGAGATAACCGCCGAGCGAATTCCCGACCAGGTGCGGGATCTCGAAACCGGCCTCGTCGATCTCGCGCTCCACCGCGTCCGCCAGCGCGGTATCGGTGACCTCTCCGGCGATCGGCGGCCCCCCGGCGTGCCCGGGCAGCGTCAACGCCAGCACGTCGTGCCGGCGCTCCAACCACGGCAGAACGAGCTCCCAGGTGCGCCAGGTGTCGGCGAACCCGTGCAGGCACACCAGCGGAGCACCGTGGCCTCCTCGATGCGATCGCGTAAATGAGCCGTTACTTGGCGAGCTGATGGAGCCGGGCATGGCGACGATCAAGCAGACCCCTGGAGGCGGATATCTTGGCCGGATGACCATACGGCGGATCTGGGCGGCGAGCGGCGCGGTGGCGATCGTCCTGTTCGGCTGCGGGCTGCTGTTCGGAGACCTGCTCGGCTCGTCCAACTACCCGCCGTTGAACGCGTCCTACGCCCGGCTGCGGACGTACTTCCTGCACAACGGATCCGAAGTCCGGGCGCTGGGGTTCTTCCACCTGCTGTCGGCGGTGGCGCTGCTCTGCTTCATCGCGTACCTGCACGACCGTTTTCGCGACGCCGGGCAGCCCCGGGGCCCCCTGCCGGCGATCACCCTGGCGGGCGGGGTTGTGGCGGCGGCGTTTCTGTTGTGCTCGGCGCTCGTCTACCGCACCCTCGCCGAGCCGGCCGTCGTCCGCGACCCGGCGCTCACCCATGCGCTGGTCGTTCTCTCCTACCTGGCCGGGGGCCCGGCGGTCGCGGCACCCCTCGCGCTGCCGGTCGCCGGGGGCGCGATCCTCGCCTTGCGGCGCGTGTTGCTCCCTCGCTGGACCGGCTGGCTCGGGACGGCCGCTGTCGCGGCGTCGCTGCTGTCGGCCACCACCCTGCTCGGGCCGATGAACAACACCTCGGTTACCTACGCGATCCTCCTGCTCGCCGCCGTGCTCGCCCTTCTGTGGACGTTCATCGCGAGCATCCTGCTCGCGGCGGCGCGCTGATCGAACTCGCTCTCAGTATCCGGGCGGGGTCGAGCTCGAGGTCGAGGCCGCCGGCGCGCTGCTCGCCGCCGCCCCCGTGGTGACCGCCATCCACGTGCCGACGTCCTTGAAGCCCTCGCCCCTGGCGTCTCCGGGCTTCGTGTCCTGGGCGAACGTGTACAGCGGCTCACCCTTGTAGGTCACCTGCAGCGTCCCGTCCGGGCGCTTGACGGTGCTGAGCGATCCGACGCTTCCGCTCGGAGTGCCGCTCGACACCGTCAGTGGGTGCCACGCCGACGTGCAGGCCGAGGTCGTGCAGATCCACTTGCCATTCGCCTCGGCGCTGAGGTGGTAGAGGGTCATGCCGTGGGAATCGACGAGCACCGTGGCGTGGACGGTCGAGTTCGAGGCTGTCTTGACCACGGCTGCCGACGTGCCGGCGCTGCTCGCCTGTGACGAGGATGAGCTGCTGCTCGAGCTCCCGCACGCCGCCAGCAGCACCGACGTCGCGAGCGTTGGGAGGAGAAACTTCATGGTCTTCCGCATACCGCGCTCCTTCGGCTATCCCTCGTCATTGTCGGCTTTTTGCCGCTGTTTGCAAGGACGACGGACGCCGCACGATCCTTCCCGGCACGCGGCGCGAGCCGCAACTAGCGACGTCCCGTCGGGTTAGGTTCCTGAGAAACGCTCGCGGGCCGGGAGAAGGAGCGCTTTGCGTCGTCTGCTCATCGTGCCAATAACCGGTGCCTTGATCGTCTCGGGGGCGGGCGGTGGGGCATCCGTGCTGACATCGCCGCCCGGCGCCAACACGCCCGCGACCGCGCTCAAACCGTGCGCCGCCGGCACCGCCGCCAAGAACAAGCCCAAGGGGGTGTCGATCTACACGGCGCCGAATCCGGCCACGGCGGGAGACCAGGTCACGATCTCGGGCCGGCTCATCGGGCTCAAGAAGTCGCCGAAGCCGTGCGCCGCGACCGTGGTCCTGTGGCGGCGCAACCCCGGCGAGCGCACGTTTGCCCCGGTGGCGCGGGCGTTTACCGACCGCGCGGGCCGTTACCAGATTGCGCTTGGCACGGTGACGACGAACCGCGAGTGGTTCGCGACGTCGCGCGGCGTGCAGAGCACCACGGTCGCCGAGAGCGTACGCGCGCTGATCAGCCTCGCGAGCACCGCGACGTTTGCGGTCAGCGGCGACCGCGAGACGCTCAGCGGTCAGGTCATGCCGGACCATCCCGGACAGCGGATCCTCCTTCAGCGCCTGTCCGGCCGCCGCTGGAGCACGATCGGGCAGCCGGGCCTGAGCCGGAAATCGACGTTCGCGCTGACCCGCCGCTTCACCGAGACCGGCGGCTTTCAGTGGCGGGCTCTGCTACCGGCAAACCCGCGCAACATCGAGTCTCAGTCGCCCGCGCTGGCGATCCGGATCGCGCCGCTCACCGGCATCCACAAGATCCGCCACGTGGTCGTGATCATGCAGGAGAACCGGTCGTTCGACAGCTACTTCGGAACCTTCCCGGGGGCGGACGGCATCCCGCCGGGGGTCTGCGTCCCCGATCCCCTCACGGGGACGTGCGTCGCGCCGTACCACGACTCCTCCGACCTCAACTACGGCGGCCCGCACGGGATGCCCAACGCGGCCGCCGACATCGACGGCGGGGCCATGGACGGGTTCATCGCGCAGGCCGAGCAGGGGTCGGGCTGTACGACCACGAACCCGAACTGCAGCCCGTGCCAGCAGACCCCCACGGCCCAGGCCTTGAAGTGCATCGACGTGATGGGCTACCACGATGCGCGCGAGATCCCGAATTACTGGACCTACGCGAGCGACTTCGTGCTCCAGGACCACATGTTCGAGCCGAACTCGTCCTGGAGCCTGCCCCAGCACCTGTACATGGTCTCGGAGTGGTCGGCGTTCTGCACCAATCCGCTGAACCCATTCTCGTGCCACGGCGCGAACCAATCGCCGAACGCGGACTGGACCTCGGACATCAGCGGCCCGAGCGACGGAATGCTCCACTACGCCTGGACCGACATGACCTACCTGCTGCACGGCCAGAACGTCAGCTGGGGCTACTACGTATTCAAGGGCACCGAGCCCGACTGCGAGAACGACAGCGCGATGAGCTGCGCGCCGGTCCAGCAGGGACCGCAGACGCCCGGGATCTGGAACCCGCTGCCGTCGTTCACTGACGTCGCGCAGGACAACCAACTCGGCAACGTCCAGTCGCTCAGCAACTTCTTCTCCCAGGCGAGGAAAGGCACGCTCCCGGCGGTCTCGTGGATCACCCCCAACGGCACGGTCTCCGAGCACCCGCCCGCGCTGGTGAGCGCCGGCCAGACGTACGTGACCGGGCTGATCAACGCGATCATGCACAGCCCCGAGTGGAACAGCACCGCGATCTTCCTGACCTGGGACGACTGGGGCGGGTTCTACGACCACGTGGTGCCGCCGGTGGTCGACCGCAACGGCTACGGGCTGCGGGTCCCGGCGATCGTGATCAGCCCGTACGCGCGCCAGGGCTTCATCGACCACCAGATCCTCAGCCACGACGCCTACGACAAGTTCATCGAGGACGACTTCCTCGGCGGCGCGCGCCTCGACCCGGCGACCGACGGCCGGCCCGATCCTCGTCCGGACGTGCGCGAGGCCAACCCCCTGCTCGGCGACGTGCGCGCGGACTTCAACTTCAACCAGACCCCGAGGCCGCCGGTGATTCTGCCCGTACACCCCGCGCCGGGGCCGGCCTCCTCGCCGCCATAGACATGGAAGGCAGGGCCGCATGCGGCCTCGGGCTTGCGGCCCGCTCGGCATCCAGCCTCGCTTAAGCGGGCCGCGCCCGAGTCATCCGGCTCCCTGGCCGCGCATGCGCGGCCAGGCGGGGGCGCGCATGCGCGCCCCCGAACATCATCATCACCCCCAGCGAACGAGCGGCATCGTCGCGGTGGCCGTGTTAGCCCCACTGGTGATCGTGACCGTCGCCGCCAGCTGATTGCCGCGCGTGTGCGCGAGCATCCGGCTTCCGGCCGGCGTCAGGCTGAAGATCAGGGTTCCGCAATCCTCGGCGCCGAGGAACTCGCTTCCGGTCCGCGCGATCACGGTCCGCCCGGCGGTCACGACCGTGCTGGCGTGGCACGGCTGGTACGAGAAGCAGCCGGCGAACACGCCGCCGACGCCGCTAGGTGACACGAACGCCATCTTGGTCAGGATCTGCAAGTTCGCGCCTTGCTTGGCGGTGTAGCGCGGCCCCGAACCGCTGGTGTGATACGGGACGAGGTTCAGAGTGGTGCTGCTTGATGCTCCATCCGAATCCCGGACGGTTGCGGTGACGCCCAGTTGATGGCCGCGCGCCCGGCTGAGCATCGACCGCCCGCTGCCGCTCAACATGAACAGCACGGTCCCCCCGCCGCCCGCCGGGACGTACTGACCGCCGGCGCGCGCGATGACCGTCCGGCCGGCGCTCACGGTCGCCGACGTGTGGCAGGGCCGGGTGGAGAAGCAACCGGCGGGCAGGCCCCCCATACCGCCCGGGGAGATGAACGCGCTGTGGCCGAAGATCGAGATGCGATTCGTCCCGGTGCTCAGCACCCCTGAGCTCGCGAGCACCTGGCCCGAGGAGCCGAGCGCCTGGACCTCGAAGTCGGGCCATTCGCTGTGCACCGGGATCGCGGTCTCGAACCCCCGCTTCCGCCCGCCTCCGACCGGCTCGAGCGCGCCCGGGCCGGCGCCGGCGAGGACGCGCCACGAGGCCACATCCGTGGCTCCGTTCCAGCTGGCGTAGACGGTGGTCACTCCGTCGGCGCCGCTGCCGGCGGCGAGCGCGGGGACCGTGGCCGGCTGCCCGAACCAGGGGAAGCGGTAGGCGCGGTAGCTCGTCGTCGGCGCGGTGAAGTGCGCGTCGAAGTCGAGCCTGCCGGCCGCGGTGAACTCGGAGAAATACGGCTGTGACCCCCAGCCCACGAATGCGTCGCCGCCGGGGAGCGCCTGGTAGCCGCCCTCGAACATCGACGACAAGGGCGGCGAGTGCTCGTACTGCTGGAGCAGCGTGGCGGTCATCTTCTTGATGTTGATCGCGATCCGGATCGCGCGCGACTGGGAATGAACCGCCGGCGGCCCGGCGCCGTCGTCGAAGATCGTCAACGTCCCGTCGGGATTGACGACGAGGTTGTGCTGGAAGGCGGTCTGCACTCCGGGTCCCAGGCGGAAGCTGCTGCGGTTGCTGCCGAGCGTCCACATCACGGCTCCGGTCTGATGGTTGATCTTGTAGTCCGCCCAGGTGTTGCGCAGGGAGACGATGAGGTTCCCGTCGCGGTCGAGCGCGATCGAGTTCAGGTGGTAGGGGTCGAAGACGAACCCGGGCGAGCTCGGCTTGAAGAACGATTCGCTCAGCGGCACGTGGTCGAGTGCGTGCCACTCGAACAGCACGAGTCCCGTCTTGATGTCGATCTCCTGGACGACGGAGTCCATCAGCGCCTTGCGGAGGCCCGGCCAGCGGAGGGGGGAGGCGGCGATGATGTACGCCTGCCCCTGCGGCGTCACCAGGAACTCGTGCAGGTCTGCCCCCTGCAGTCCGTTGGCGGCGTTGACCACGGCGATCTGGCGGTAGGTGCTGTCGTAGATCACTCCCTCGCCGCGGCCGCTGCCGTTGTTGGTGTACCCCTGCCACCACGTCAGCACCGGCTGGCCCTGGAGCTGTTGCACGCGAAAGTCGGTCGCGAGCTGGTTCTTGGGCAGGGGCTTGAACCAGATGAGGTTGCCCGACGGGTCGAGGAGCATGGGGCCGTTCTGCACGGGGCCCTGCTGCGGCGCGACGAAGATGTCTCCCAGGGATGCCGGCGCGCCGCGCTTGGTGACCGTGACCGAACCGGGCACGAGATCCGGGCGCGAGCGGAAGTGCTGGAGGCCGTTGGCCCCGGCCGCGACCAGCGGGATCTGCTCCGGCGGGATCGCTCCGTCCGGTTTTGCGATCGTGAACTGAAAGCTGCCGCTCCGGCCGCCCAGGATGTTCAGGGCGGTGGTGACGGTGACCGTCTCGCCGGCCGCGAACGGCTGGGCCGGAAGGAAGCTTCCGCCCTGCCCGTCGGAGTCCGCCGCCACGCTTCCGGCGTGGGCTCCGGTCCGCGAGCCGACCACCTGGACGGGGCCGATGCCGGCCGGAGCCACCCCGCGGAAGACGATCTGGGTCCCCGGCAGGGCGGACTTCGACCCCGGAGTGGGGAACACGCTCACGGCGGGGGCCGCCGACGCCGCGGCGGCAGTGGCGAGGGACGCGATGGCGAGGAGGAGGAGGGCGAGCGAAAAGCGCCGCATCGCGGACTGCAACACCCCGAGCACCTTCAAGGTTTCGGGCGTGCGTGCGGGGTGGTCAGGGCACGCGAAGATCGTACGTCTCGGCGTCGGGGGCGACGAAGTGCAGGAGGGCCATCGACTCGTCCTCGAGCCCTCGCCGCTCAGACTTCGGGATCCGCCCGAAGGCGTCGATCTGCAACGTGAAGCCCCGGCGCTCTGAGGTGATCTTCCAGGTCCCCGCGAACAGGCCGTCGATCAGCAGCGGGCCGCCGCGGTCTCCGTTGCCGGGCAGCAGAGGGACGGGACGGGCATCGGGGTTGACCCGCGCGCGATCCGCGTGGGACAGCAGCACGTTGTCGTAGGCGGCCAGCAGTCGGGGCGGCGCGGGGATTTCCGGATCCGGGCGCGGCGCGTCGGAGAGATCGAACAGCTCGCGGCCACGCGCGTCGCGAAACGTGCACAGCTCGGCTCGCAGGCGTGAGACCGCCTCCTCCAAGCGGGTTAGGCCCGACCACGCCGCCATATCGGCGACCGTCGCGGGACCGAAGGCCCGCAGATAGCGGCGGATTGCGAGCTCGGGACCTGCGCCCGGCCCGCCGGCGGCGAGCGGCCGCGCGAGCCACTCCTCGCCCGCCGCGTAGCGCGCCTGCCCGGTTTTGCCCCAGACCCCGCGCGGCGGCACCTGGACAGTCGGCACCAGGTAGGTGACGGCGTAGGCGAGCGACTCGGGGTCGTGTTCGGGCCACCTCTCGGACAGCAGCCGAGCGATCTCGGTGCGGGTCCGCGGCTTGGCGATGAGGAGCGCTTCGCCGGCCTGTCGGATCTCCTCGAGGTCGAGGCCGTCGAGGTTGCGCGCGAACGCCGTGCTTCCGAACAGGCGTCCGTGCAGCGATTGATGGAGCGGCCGAAGCGCGAGGTAATCGTCTGCGCTCAGCAGGTGGATCGTGCCTCGCATCACGTGGGCGCGCACCGCCCGGCGCTCGGTGATCAACTCCGCGAGCTCGCTTGGGCTGAAGTCCCTGACGCGCGTCCAGAGACCGATGTAGGGGGCGAGCGGGGCCTGCGCCTGGAGCCCGGCGAGGTGCTCGATCGCGTCCAGCGCGGGCATCGAGGCTCGTTCCAGGAGCAGCTGGCGCT
>JAFASF010000114.1 GCA_019244745.1 Solirubrobacterales bacterium
CACTCTAGTAGGGAGGAAGTTCCTTATGAAGTGGGTGAAGCCCGAGTTTGAGATCGTGGACCTCTGCTCCGAGGTCACTTCGTACCTGTATCACCGTTAGGAACCCGAAGCTGACGCGGCCTCCGGTCGCCACCTGGGGCTGCGTCCCGCTTCGTCTGCGGCGTGCACGTTCGGATTCTGGGCTCAGCCGCCGGGGGCGGGTTTCCACAGTGGAACTGCCGTTGTCCGACGTGTGAGGCGGCGCGCGCGGGGGTGCGAGCGCGGCCTCGTACGCAGTCATCGCTGGCCATCCGGGGCACGGACGGGCCGTGGTTTCTCGTGAACGCCTCGCCCGACGCACGCCAGCAGCTCGCGGCGCTCACGCCTCCCGAGATCGACGGAGTTCGCGCACCCCCGATCGCGGGCGTGCTGCTGACCGATGCTGAGATCGACCACACCGCGGGACTGCTGCTGCTGCGCGAGTCCGCGACGCCCGTGCGCGTGTACGGCGGGGAGGGGGTGGAGCGGGCGCTCAGGCGTGGGTACCCGGTGCTGCCGATCCTCGAGCGCTACTGCGGCGCCGAGTGGCAGACGCTCCAAGCGGGTGCGGCCACGCCGCTCGCCGGGTCGACTCTGACGGTCGAGTCGTTCGATGTGGGCGGTGACGCCCCACGTTACCTGGAGGGGTCGGGCGTCGAGCTCGAGGCGAGCGGGTTCGTGTTCCGAGATCGCGCGAGTGGAGGCGCTGTCACCTACGTTCCCGGTCTGGCTCGATTGGACGACGACGTGCTGGCCCGGTTCGCCGCGAGCGATCTGGTGCTGGTCGATGGGACCTTCTGGCGCGATGACGAGCTAGCCCGGCTCGGCATCTCGGGCCGGAGCGCGCGGGACATGGGACACCTGCCCCTCTCGGGGGCGGGCGGGACGCTCGAGGCGCTGGCGCGCCTGGATCGACCGCGCAAGGCGCTAGTCCACATCAACAACACGAACCCGATCCTGCTCGAGGACTCGCCCGAGCGCGAGGCCGTCGTCCGCGCGGGCGTCGAAGTTGCCTACGATGGGCTCGAGGTCGAGGTATGACCGAGACTGTCACCACACCAGCCGGCGAGCTCGAGGCGTGGGCGCCGCAAGACTTCGTTGCGCAGCTGCGCGCGCAGGGAACCCGCTACCACAACCGGCACCCCTTCCACGTAAGGATGGACGCGGGGCAGCTCTCTCGCGAAGAGCTGCGGCGCTGGGTCACCAACCGGTTCTACTACCAGCGGTGCATCCCGCTCAAGGATGCGGCGATCCTGTCCAACTGCCCAGAGGTCGAGGTCCGGCGCCAGTGGATCCACCGGATCATCGACCACGACGGCGCCGGTGAGCGCACAGGAGGCATCGAGTCGTGGCTGCGGCTCGGCGAGGCGCTCGGCGTCCCACGAGAGGAGCTCGAGTCCGAGCGCGGTGTCCTTCCCGGAGTGCGCTACGCGGTTGACGCCTACGTGAACTTCGCGCGCCAGAGGCCCTGGGTCGAGGCGGTCGCTTCGTCGCTTACCGAGCTGTTCGGCCCCGGCGCGATCCGCGTGCGGCTCGAGGCGCTCGAGCGCCACTACGAATGGATCGACCCCGGGGGGCTCGAGTACTTCCGGACACGGCTCGTCCAGGCCCCCCGCGACGCCCAGTACGCGCTCGACCTCGTGGTTGACCGCTGCCGGAGCCGCGAGCAGCAAGCCGCCGCGGTGGCTGCGCTCCACTTCAAGACCGAGGTGCTGTGGGCGCAGCTCGACGCGATCGACCGCGGCGACACGCAGCCGGCGGGACCGGCACCATGACGCGGCCGCGCCTGGTCACCGGCGCACGACTCCGGTACGACGAGGTACGCGAAGAGCACCTGCTGCTCGTCCCCGAGGGGGCCGTGCGGCTCAATCCCACCGCGGCGGAGGTGCTCGAGCTCTGCGACGGCGAGCGATCCCTGGACGACATCGTCGGCGTCATCGCCGGCCGCTACGACAATGCCGATGTCGGCGGCGACGTTCGAGAGCTCCTCGACGCCATGACTAACAGAGGACTGGTGGTCGATGCCGCACCCTAAGCCGTTCACGCTGATCGCCGAGCTTTCCTACCGGTGCCCGCTCCACTGCCCCTACTGCTCGAACCCGGTCGACATCGGCGGAGATAAGTACCGACGGGAGCTCGAGACCGAGGACTGGATCCGGACCTTCAGCGAATCACGCCGGCTCGGAGTGCTCCAGCTCGCGCTCACGGGAGGCGAGACGATGCTGCGCCGCGATCTCACCGAGCTGTGCGCGGGGGCGCGCGACGCCGGCCTGTACTCCTCGCTGATCACGGCCGGGACCCTGTTCACGCGCGAGCGGGCCGCGGCGCTCAAAGCAGGAGGGCTCGACCACGTGCAGATCTCGATCCAGAGCCCCGACCCTCAGGAGAACGATCGCATCGCGGGGAACAGGTCGTTCGAGAAGAAGATCACGGCGGCGCGCCTGGTGAAGGAGCTCGACTTCCCGCTGACGATCAACTGCGTCCTTCACCGGCACAACCTCGACCGCATCGAGGAGCTGCTCGATCTCGCGCTAGAGCTGGGCGCCCAGCGCCTCGAGCTCGCCAACACCCAGTACTACGGCTGGGCAGTCCCCAACCAGGAGGCGCTCATGCCGACCTGGGAGCAGCTGCAGCGCGGGGAGGAGGCAGTCCGCCGCTTCCGGGAGCGCGTCGGTCCCAAGGTCGACGTCCTCTGGGTGCTGCCGGACTTCTACGAGGACCTGCCGAAGCCGTGCATGGGCGGGTGGGGGCGGACGGCGATGGTGATCGCTCCCAACGGCGACGTGTTGCCCTGCCAGGCAGCCTCGACGATCCCCGGACTCGAGTTCGCCAACGTCATGGAGCATCCGCTGGAGTGGATCTGGAACGAGTCCGAGGCGTTTGCGCGCTTCCGGGGTACGGACTGGATGCAGGAGCCGTGCCGCTCGTGCCCGCTCGGCCGGCAGGAGGAGGATTGGGGCGGCTGCCGCTGTCAGGCGCTGCGGCTGACCGGCGACGCGGCGGCCACCGACCCTGTGTGCAGGTTCTCGCCGCACCACGACCGCGTCCTGTCGGCGCGCGAGTCGGCGCAGCCGAGCGAATTTGTCTATCGCACGATGAAGCGCCCGGCGCGAATCTGAGCTCGTACCAGACCCGACAGGATCTGCCGCAGCTCGACGGCGTCGCGTGCCACCGCGTCCGCACCCGCCAGCGCCTCGCTCGTGTAGGACCCGCTCGCCACGGCCACACACCGCACGCCGTCCGCGCGCGCACACGCGATGTCCAGCGGCGTATCGCCGATCACGACCGTGTTACGGCGGGGATGCGGCGCCTCGCCCGTGCCGGCACGTCGCCGGGCGATCGCCGGCAGGGCCGCGCGATCCTCGGAGTCCGAGCCGAAGGCGCCCTGCCCGGGTGCAAACGCCCAGCCGATGCCGGCACGCCTCAGCTTCAGGCGCGCGATCGGCTCGTAGTTGCCGGCCAGCAACCCGAGGGTCACGTCCTCCTGCTCGCTCAACCAATCGAGCAGCTCCCGGACCCCGGGGAGCACGGCATCGGTGAGGTCATCCGGGATGAGCCGGGTGCACAGCTGGCAGCAGGTCGCGCGCACGCGCTCCGCAAGGGCATCGATTCGCGCGGTGGAGACGCCGGCGTCGAGCAGGATCGCGCGCGCGATTTCGCCGTCCGTCCGCCCGGCCGTCGGGATCCGCGTCCGGATGGCGCTCAGGTCGACTCCATGCACTTCCTCGAGGGCCGCGCGCATGGCTTGACCGACGGGCTGTGTCGTGCCTTGAAGCAGCGTCCCGTCGATATCGAACAGGAGGAGCACGGCGGGCTGGCCGGCTGGGTCGACGACCCAGCTACGCGGCCACGTGCTCGTGGATGAGGTGGACAACCGATAGCCGCCGCGCGGCCTTGTGTGCGGTGCGCTCACGGGTGGCCGCGGGGACCGCATCGCCCCAAGCCGAGGCCGCCTCTTCGGCTTGCGCCAGGACGTCTTCGAGCAGCTCCGGGGAGGGCCGAGCCTCGATCAGGCAGCGCAGGCCGAACCCGATGTGCCAGCGCTCGTCGAGCTCGACACGCTCCACGCCCTCGCGGATTCCGGGCAGGGCGCCGTCCTGGAGGTCGTCGAGCAGCGCGTGCTGCCCGGCGTCGAAGACGATCCCCTCGAGCACCATGTGGTAGAGGCCGATGCCCTCGCTCAATTCGGCGCGACCGGCCGCGAGCTCGGCCGCCAGCGCGGGCAGCCGCACCTCGAACAACTCGAGCACCGCGGGCGGGACATGCTCCCGGGCCGCCGCCCGCCGCTCCTCCGGAGTGGCTCCCGGCAGTCGGAGCACCTCTTCGGCGACGCGATCGAAGAACTGCGTGTGGCGGTCCTCGTCGCGGCGCTGCAGGAAAAGGACCCAGGCGAGCAACGTCTCGTCGGACCACATCGACCTATCCTGGCCCATGACGTCGGCGAACGGCGTGAGCTCCTCGGAGACGGCATCCTCGGCCACCCGGAAGCCCGCGAGGAGAGTGGTGAGCCGGCGCCGGCGCTCGTCCGGAAGCCCGGGCCACGCGCGGGCGTCCGGCGCGAGGTCGATCGCCATCGGGTTCCACTGCCGACGGGCCACGATCCCGGAGAAGAAGTTGGGCCAGAAGCTGCGACCCTCGGCCATACGTGACAACCCGCCCAGGCCCATCCCGTAATCGTTGCTGTTCAGCGGCAGCGACAAGGCACCAAGAAGCGAGATCCGAGGTTCCCGAGCGTCATGTCGGAAAGTATGGCGAAAGCGACCTTGGGGTTGCGGGCCGTGGCCGTTCGAACCGGAGAACGCCCCGACGCCTGGCGCCCGGCGCCGGCCGGCTCGGCCACACCCCCGGAGGACTCTTGAGACTCCGGCTTCGGCGCGATATCGTCGCACGAGAGCCCTGGTCACGCGTAACTACGCGGCCACGAAGCGAGGTCTCGCCGCGACCGCGCACCAGAAAGGAGGACGCGCGCTTCCCGCCCGAGCGGATCTGGTCAACGGCAGCGAAGAGCCTCGGGCGTTCTCGAACCCGACGACATAGATAGACGCTGACGGATTGA
>JAFASF010000089.1 GCA_019244745.1 Solirubrobacterales bacterium
CGACAGCACCCCGTAGCCGGCGGCGTTCCGGACCAGCAAGCGGCTGATTACGAAGCTCATGTCCTTGGGCTGGTTGACCAGGTCGTACTCGTCGGCGCCGCCGGGGGCCCTCGCGTTCGTGAGCGGAAAGATCGGCGCTGCAACCACATAGCCCGCTCGCGCCCAGGCGCGCAAGAGCCTTGAATAGGTATCGGGCGTGGCTCTGAACCCGTGGGCGAACACGATCAAGGGGAATGGCCCGTCGACGCTCGCCGGTGAAGCCCCACGGATATCGATCTGCGAGGGCCCGCCAAGTGCCGGATAACGGATCACCGTCTCGAGGCGTCGCGGGACGCGACCCCCTCCAGGCAGGGTGACATGTCGGCTGTTGTCGGTAAACGTGATCACGACTTCCCCGACCGCGAACGGTCCGCCCTGCGGCGTGGCCAGGCGAGCCGATGCTTCCCTCAACACCGCGTGGGGCAGCTGCCCGACGAGCGCGACGCTGCTCACCACGAGCAAGACCGCGCACCCAGTAGCCATATGCCGATGAGATGCCAAGCCTCGCGCCACGGTGCTTCTCCGTTATAACGTCTTGCGCCTCGGCGTGGGCGTCAGCCCAAAACCGATCCGTGGACGCCTGTCGACGTGGGGACCGGGCGAGGGCAACGCCGGTCGGCTTGACCTGTCCATCGCGTGGGCGATCGTGGAACGGATACGACTCGCGGCTCGAGGTCAGGTATATCGGACTGAAGGAGCCAAGTGTCAGGCTCGCGTACCGGGGGGAGGTCGCGCCGCCGCCATCGGCACACGCGTGAGCGCTGTGTTGAGTCCACGCCACGGCGCGTCAGGCGCTGACGCTGGCTCGCGTCGCTAGGACCGTCCAGCCCCCCGCCGCGAACAGGCTCGCGGCCGCGATCAGCCCCGAAACCGCTCTGATCGTGCCTGACCCACCACCCGCGAGGCCCAGGACCGCCCCCGCGAGCCCGGCTGCGAGTAGTGCGCCACCGAGCCAGTAGAAGCCAACCCAGAACAGTCGTCCGAAGCCGACAAAGTGAATCCGACCACGCCCGCGAACCAGGCGATCGTGTATTCGCCGTGTCCGGTCGAGCCGAGCAGGACACCGCCCCCGACGAGCGCGATCACCTCCAGGGCCACGACCCGCCGATAGGCCGGGGAAGAGAACAACGAGCCCGACCGGGCCCGCGGATCGGCGCCCCGCGCCGCTCGGTCGGCGCCGCGGGCGAGACGCTGCAGCAGAGCGCTGCCAAGCACGATGAGCACGCCGATGACTATCGCACCCGCCCGAACAGCGGCTGCTGGCCCGCCGGTCAGTCCCGAGGCACCCCAAGCGCCCAAGCGATTCCGAAGCCGCCCGCGATCATCGCCCCGGTCAGGGCTTCCGGATCCGAAACGGCATCGAGCTCACGCACCCGAGCCACCTTAGCCTCAACGGGCACGAACGTGACCGACAACCGCAGATGGCGGTCGCTGAGGGAGCGCCCCAGCACGTGGGATCGCTGTCCGGTCGTGGCCCGCGAACCGAGACGGTGCGACCGCTCGGGCCGGCCCCCTTCCTGCGGCGACAGGTCGAGCTGCTCGAGGTCGTTGAAGGACGCCCTCCGCCAGTCAGCAGGTGGCGGACGGTACCGCGGGATCTCATGGACAGTCGCGGCATCAAGACGGCACTTGATATGATGCCAAAATGATGCCAATATGGGTGCCATGGAACTTGAACCGTATGTAGACAACCTCCGCGACCAGCTCGCGGTGGCGGCCTCGGCCGGCGGCGAGGAGGCCCTGTCGCTCGCCCAGCGGCTCACGGCCCCGCTGGAATCCGCCGTGCGCCTGACCCTGCTGGATGCGCTCTCGGCGGCGGCGGCCGAGATCACAAGCGAGCTCGCGCCTGGCGCGGTCGAGCTACGCCTGCGCGGAGGCGAGCCGGAGTTCGTGGTTACGGTGCCGCCGGCCGAAACGGCGGGCGAGCAGACCGATAGCCGAGAGCTGACCGGGGGGTGGGCCACGACCTCCGCAGCGGCCGCGGCCGGAGAGGGAGGGATCGCGCGGATCAACCTGCGGCTGCCAGACCAACTCAAGAGCCGGGTTGAGCAAAGCGCCGACCGCGAGGGCTTGTCGATCAACGCCTGGCTCGTGCGGGCAGTCGCGGCGGCCGTCGACCGCGGTCAGCCGGGGGCCCAGCGCGAGCAACGGACCGCCCGCTCGGGCCAGCGCTACACGGGCTGGGGGCGCTGAAGGCGCAGCCGCCATCGGAAGAACTTACTGACTTGAAAACCAACGACTCACAGGACCCACGAGATGTCTCACTTCGAAACACCACAACCAATCTCAGTCGTGCTCGACTTGCGCATGGCGGACGTCCGCGTCGCCGCCGGGGAGCGCGCGGACACGAACGTCGAGGTACGGCCGAGCGACTCGTCCAGGCGCGATGACGTGACCGCTGCCGAGCACACGCGCGTCGAGTACGCCGACGGCAGGCTGCTGGTCAAGGGACCGCGCCGGCTGCGAGAGTGGAGCCCGTTCAGCGACGGCGGGTCGATCGATATCGACATCGAGCTTCCCGCCGGCTCGGATCTGAGCGGCCACACGGCGGCCGGCGGATTTCGCTGTACCGGTTCGCTCGGGCGTTGTGAGCTAAAGAGCAGTGCCGGCGAGATCAGCCTTGAGCGGGCCGCGCGCGTGAAGCTGGCAACTGCCGGCGACATCAGGCTCGAGCGGGTGATCGGGGACGCCGAGCTGGCGACTGCCACGGGCGATGTGCGCGCCGGCGAGATCGACGGCTCAGCGGTGATCAAGAACTCCAACGGCGACACCCGGATCGGCGAGGTCGGCGGCGATCTCCAGGTCAAGGCGGCAAACGGCGACATCGAAGTCGAGCACTCGCACGGCTCGGTCAGCGCCAAGACCGCCAACGGACACATCCGCGTCGGGGGCATCCATCGCGGCACGCTTGTCGCGGAGACCGCAGCCGGGCACATCGAGGTCGGGATCGCCGGCGGGGTCGCCGCCTGGCTCGACCTCCACACGCAGTACGGCCACGTCGACAACGGCCTCGACGCCACCGAGAGTCCCGGGTCAGCCGACGAGCAGGTCGAAGTACGGGCGACCACGGGATTCGGGGACATCACGATCCGCCGGGAGGCCCAAAACAGCGCCGAGCTGATTTCGGGAGGGAGGAACCATGAGTGATGCAATCGAGGTCCGCGGGATCGGAAAGCGCTTCGGAGAGGTGGTCGCGCTCGACGGCCTTGACCTGACAGTGCCCGCCGGGACCGTGTTCGGGTTGCTCGGCCCGAACGGAGCCGGCAAGACGACGCTCGTGCGGATCCTGGCGACGCTGGTCCCGCCCAGCAGCGGCGGGGCGGCGGTGCTCGGCCACGACGTGGTGCGCGAGCCGCTTGCCGTCCGGCGGCGGATCGGGCTCGCGGGTCAGTTCGCGGCGGTCGACGAGGAGCTCACGGGCCGGGAGAACGTCGAGATGATCGCGCGCCTCTACCGGCTGCCGACGGGCGACGCCCGCCGGCGCACGGCGGAGGTGCTCGAGCGGTTCGAGCTCGTCGAGGCCGCGGACCGTCGCGTCTCCACGTACTCCGGCGGGATGCGCCGTCGGCTCGACCTCGCCGCCGGACTGATCGGACGGCCGCCCGTCGTGCTGCTCGATGAGCCGACCACCGGCCTCGACCCCAGATCGCGCCAGGAGCTGTGGCGGATCATCGACGAGCTACGACGGGACGGGACGACGGTGCTGCTGACGACCCAGTACCTGGACGAGGCAGACCGGCTGGCGCAACGGATCGCGGTCGTGAACCGTGGCCGGATCGCGGCGCACGGCACCGCCGCCGAGCTGAAGGCGGCGGTCGGCGCGACGATCCTGAGCGTCCGCCTCGCCGACGGCGGCGCTGCGCATGATGCCGCTGCGGCGCTTGCCGGGCTCGGAGCCGCCGAGCAGCCACACATTGACGCCGCCGACGGGGAGATCCGCCTGGCCGTCGAGGATCCGGGCGCATCGGCCGAGGCGGTGCGGAGGCTCGACGCCCGGCAGGTCGAGATCGCATCCATCGAGTTGCATCAGCCGACGCTCGACGATGTATTCCTGACCCTGACCGGCCACCCCGCCGAGGAGGGACCAACCGAACAGACACTCGAACAGGAGGCCGCGTGATGAGCGCCACCGCCCAAGCAATCCCGTCCCGCGGCCGCGTCACGCTGTCCGAGACAGCGGCCGACAGCCGGGTCATGGCGATGCGCCAGCTGCGTAAGGTGCTGCGCCGGCCGATGTACGTCGTGTACCTGTTCGTGCAGCCGGTGATCTTCGTGCTCCTGTTCCGCTACGTGTTCGGAGGGGCAATCAAGGCTCCTCACATCAGCTATGTCAACTACCTGATGCCCGGGATCATCGTGATGACGGCGATCTTCGGAGCGCTAACGACGGGACTCGGGCTGACCGAGGACCTGAAGGCCGGGGTCGTCGACCGCTTCCGGTCGCTGCCGATCGCGCGGTCGGCGGTGCTGGTCGGACGCACCGCGGCCGACTTGATGGTGAATGTGATCACCCTGATCGTGATGCTGTTGATCGGGGTCGCGGTCGGCTACCGGCCGAGCCAGCCGGTCTACGAGGTGGCGCTCGCATTTGCGCTCGTGCTGGCGTTCGCGTACGTGTTCTCGTGGATCAGCGCGTATGTGGGCCTGGCGGTGCGCGATCCGGAGACCGCGCAGTCGGTGGGGTTCATCTGGGTGTTCCCACTGGTGTTCGCCTCCTCGGCGTTCGTCCCGACCAGCTCGATGCCCGGAGTCGTGCACACGTTCGCCGATGTCAACCCGGTGAGCCTCACCGTCAACGCCGCGAGGGATCTGACCGTCGGCCACGCCCATGCGCTCGGTCCCGCCCTCGGGACACTCGCATGGCTCGCTGGCCTGCTGGTGGTGTTCGTCCCGCTCGCGGTCAGAACGTTCCGCCGCGCCTGAGCAGCCGCGCCCGCCACGCCCCATCACCGGTGCCGGCGGAACGCGAGCGGACCCCCGCGGGCGGCGGCCTCCGCGGGGTTTCCGCTACGCCGACGACCTCTTCATTACGAGAAAGGTGGACGGCAGCTCGCTTAACTCGGCGTAAGCAGGCAGCTGCACGCCTATAGGTCATCAGCACAACGCCCTTTTCGTCCG
>JAFASF010000151.1 GCA_019244745.1 Solirubrobacterales bacterium
GGTCTCGAAAACCGGTTCGGGTCGTTTGGTCCGACGAGGGTTCGAATCCCTCCCTCTCCGTTAGCCGTCAAGTCCGGACATTTCTTCCCCACGGCCTAACTCAGGATTGCCCGCGAGCACGGGCGTTTCAGGCTCCGACTGCCCCGCCACTTCCCACGGCCGGCGCCTCGTGAGCGCGCCAGCTGAAGAATTCCCCACCTTGGCCATTTTGAAAATTCCCCCACCGGCGAGAACGCGGTACTGGAGCTACGCAGCCGTACGCTCAACCACTCCCTCGAACGCAACGCCCACGACGCGGACGCAACCGTCACCCTTAAGCGGGCGGACCTCGACGCGATGATCCTCGGCGAATCGAACCTGCTCGAGGAAGCCAAGAAAGGCGTGATTAACGTAGAGCCCGAGGTCGGCCCGCTCGCCACCGTTCTCGAGCTGCTCGACACCTTCGACATCTGGTTCAACGTGATCGAGCCGTGACCGCTCGCCGCCAGACGGGAGACATCTACAACCCGGCGCCAACGGGAGGGTCCTCAGACCGGCTAAACGCCCCGGAACGGGGCTTCTGCGCTCACGAAACAGCAGAACCCTCCAGCGTTTCAGTCGGCCGGAGCAGACATCCCCTCTTGGCCGGATCCAGCAGCGCGGACCTGTCTTGCTTTCGTTCGCCGACGAGCATCCGGCCGATACGAGGCCAGGTCTCGCTTTGCGCGGGATCCGCGATGCAAGGATTCGCGCCGGATGTCCGGATCAGGGTGACGGCTGAACGCGCCGGGCGATCTGCCGCAGCTTCTTGTCCAGCGTGAGCAGCGCCGAGTCGGTCACGATCGCCGTCGCAAGCGACATCGCGTCCGGGAGCCGCAGCGACTGATGTTCGGCTCGTAGCACTGCCGCGCGCCGAGCGACCGCGCGATCGATCGGGACGATCGAGATCCCGGCTGCATCGAAGAACTCATCGACGGTTGCGTCGGTGCCTTGTTGCAGCGGCCGCACGAGGCTCTCGGCGTACACCGTCGGTGCCGCGAGCAGCTCGTCGCCGGCCGCTAATCGCGGCCGCAGCTCCGCGACTGCCGTGGCGTGTTGATCGTCCCCGGGGTCGAGGAATGCGATCACGATGTCTGCATCCAGTGCTACGGGCGCCACTCGTCACGCAGCCGATCGAGATAGCCGCGTGGGTACGTGCCGGCCGGGAGACTGCCCGCATAGCGGTCAATGACGTCTTCGGCACGCTCGACCTCGATCCGACCACGGCCAATCGCCCGGATGACGACCTCGTCCCCTGCGGCCAGGCCGGCATCCTTGAGAACGCTTACGGGGAGCGTGACTTGATGCTTTCGGGACACCCTGCTCATCGCTTTACCATTCTAACAGCGCGTAAAGCGACCTCGCGGCGAGTCAGCCGCCAGCCCCGTGGCTCGCGCGTCCGCCGCGATGATCTCGACGCCGTCGAAGCCGTGCTCGGAAACGAATTCAGACGCCATCTGGGCGTGAGCCGGGTCGCTATCGACCCCGACCACGCGACCGCCAGGGGAAACGCGGCGGTGGAGTAGCTCGAGATCCCCGCACGGCCCGCAGCCGAGATCGATCGTGCTGTCGCCTCCCCGAGGCCGACTCGATCGAGCCCCTCCTCACTCTGGCGCCAGCTCGATGGCCTGGCGCTCCAAGCGCTCGCTCTCGCCGACGCTACTACCGAGGCTGTAGACCGCGTTCGCTGTTGGTGGTCATCGTCGAGTTCTCACCTTGCCGTTGGCGAACACGACGAGTGTGCGTGCCCCGGGCCTGGCCGGCAGTGAGAGCACGTTTCCGTTGTCGAGCGCGTACATGACGATCTGGTAGGAGCCCGGGGCGAGCAGCCGGCCGCCCACGCGCAGGTTCCAGTGAGCCGTGGACCGTCCGGCACGGTGCTGGCCGAGGCGCACCAGCCCGACAAGGGTCAGCCGGTGGTGGCGGACGATCCTGCGCACGAGCAGCACCAGCACTCGCGGCTTATGCAGGACGGAGATGACGGTCGCGCCTCGCGTCTTGGTGCCGTGCAGCGTCAGGCCGAAGAAGTGGGGCGCGAGCGTGAGGCCGGCGACGCATCGAATACAGAGGATGAACGGACGCGCGCCGGTCTCGAAGGCCCCGGCGTCGCAGATGGACTCCCCGTCGGGGCGGATGAAGCCGCGCTGGTCGGTCGCGGGGCAGCTGGCGGGGTTTGCCGGTATCTGGTCGATTGCGGCGCTCCCCGAGCCTGGCGCCATCGTCTGGGTGGGGCCGCCGTTGCCCTGGAGCGCGCCCAACTCGGCGTTGCCGACCGCTCCTTGGCAGCCGCTGCCCGCCGATTGGAGGTTCCCGCCGGCGTCGTTGATCTTCCCGGCGCAACCGCCTTGGATGATCGTGTTGGCCTCGTAGAGGAGCCCGCTGGCGACGTCGAGCTGACTCCCGGCGCCGGCGGACCCGTTGGAGGCTCCGGTGCCTCCTGATCCGGAGCTGTTGCCCGCGATCGTGAGGTTCGTGAGCGTCGCGTTGCCGCTCGCGTGCGCGATCCCGCCGCCCGCTCCGCCGCTAGCGCCGCCGTAACAGCCGTGGCTCGGGGTGCAGCCGGTGGCTCCCGCGCCGCTCGTGTTCGACGCGATGGTCGAGTTGAGCATCGTGAGCGCTGCTGTGCTGTCGATCCCACCGCCGGCGCCCCCGGAACCTGGCAGGACACCGCAGCCCGAGTTCGCGCTGCCGCCGGCCCCGGCGGTGTTGCCGCTGATCGTCGATGCGCTCACGGTCAACGATCCAGCCGTGCTGGCGATTCCGCCGCCAGCCCCGCCAACCGCCCCATCGCCCCCACTCGCCACGGATCGCGCGCTGCCGGCGCTGTTGCCGCTTACGGTGGAGGAGTCCAGCGACAACGTCCCGGTGTTGTCGATCCCGCCACCGGCCCCGCCCGCGCCGCCGAAGAAGCCGCAAGCGAGGTATCCGCTGCCACCCGCGCCGGCGGAGTTGTTGCTGATCGTGGAGGAGAACGCTTTCAGCGTGCCAAGGTTGAGGATTCCTCCACCTGCACCGCCCGCACCGCCGGCTTGGAAGAAGCAGCTGCCGGCGCTCGGGTAGGCGCCACCGGCACCGGCCGCGTTCCCGCTGACCGTGACCCCGGTCATCGTGAGCGTGCCAGCGTTAGCGATCCCGCCGCCGCCGCCCCCGGCGCCTCCAGGCTCGGCACAGCCGCCGGGTCCGATCGCGCCGGTGCCGCCGTTGCCGGCCGTGTTGCCGGTGACCGCGACGTTGGTGAGCGTCAGCACGCCTTCATTAGCGACCCCTCCGCCGGCGGTGCCTGGGCAGCCCGGTCCGCCTGCCGGACAGCCGCTCGGTCGGGGGATGCCCCCCGTGATCGTCAGCCCGGTGATGCTCACGTTCGCGCCCTGCTCCACCAAGAGCACGCGGTCGTTGTGGGCGGCGTCGATCGTCGTCCCGAGCGGACCCACCCCGGTCCCTTCGATCACCACCGGGCCGAACACACCGGTGAGCGCAAGCTCGCCCATCGCCCCGAGGAAGTAATGGCTCGAGTTCGCTGGCAGCTTGATCGTCGTCGTCCCCGAGGGTGTGGGGACCGTCGCGCAGTCGAACTCGGTGATCCCGTTCGCAAACGCGATCGCCTCCCGCAGCGAGCACGTGCCGTCGCCCGGTGTGAGGTCGTCGTTGGGCGTGTTGACGTTGATCGTCACGTTGGCCAGCGCCGGCGCGGCCGCCAGCCCGCCGAGGATGGCGGACGCAGCGACCAATACCAGCGGGCGAATCGCGGTCCGAAGAATTCGAGCACTCATGTCATTGCCCCGATCTAGGTGGCCGCGGCGGCCGGCCCACCCGCGCGCCGGCCGCCGCGCGGTTCATCTATCCCACGCTTACGTGCCCGTTCGCCTTGACCGCGAGCGCGATCTCGCCCGGCGGTGCATGCGGCGAGAGGATGCTGCCGATCACCGACCGGAGGCTGACCTCGTACCGGCCTTGCCGCAGCAGTTTGCCGTTGACGCGCAGGTTCCAGTGGATGTGCGAGGTGCCGGCGGGATGATTGCCGAGCGGCACGATCCCGACGATGATCGCCCTGCCGTGGCGGACGGTCTGCACGAACAGCACCAGCGTTTTCGGCTTCTTCAGCGCCGCGGTGATCGTCGCCCCGTGCTTCTCGAGTCCTGAGACGCTCAGGGCGAAGTGGTGCGGAGTGAACTTGATGCAGCAGCCGGAGAGGACGCTGCCCGTGTACTGCTCAGCGAACGGCGCGGGCTGGCCGCCCGTGTCGGTGTTCCCGACGGCCTCGCAGTCTTTGCTGGTCGGGCACGAGACGCTCTCCAGCCCAGGGTTAGCGCCGGCGGGGCTCGGGAGCACGGCGAACTGCCAGCTCGACCCGTTCCAGAAATCGCCGAGCACCTGCGGGTTGACGGGGCCCCCGATGTCGTACTCCCCGACGGCCCAGCAGAAGCTGGCGGTCGCGCACGCGTCTGCGCCCTGACCGCCAAACACGGCGGTGGTGAGGATCGGCGGCGCCGACTGCTCCGACCAGCCGATTCCGTTGTAGCTCTCGCCGAACGCGTGCGAGCCGTTGGTGCTGGAGAGGAAGCCGACCGCCTGGCAGTCGCTCGTGGACGCGCACGAGACACCGGTCAGCAGGCTGTTGCGGCTGTTGCTGGGGATCGGCACCGCCGGGCCGTTCCAGCTGCTGCCGTTGAAGAACTCGGCGAACGGGTCGACGATCCCGGACGTGAACTGCACGCCGCTGTAGCCGACGGCCGCGCAGAACGTGCGCGACGTGCACGACACCGAGGTGAAATCCGCGGGGAAGAAGCCGCTGCCCGTGTGCTGCAGCGTAAAGGCGGAGCCGTTCCAGCTCCAGGCGGCGATCTGACCGGCGCTCGTGAACTGGCCGACCGCCATGCAAAACGTGCTCGACGTGCACGACACGCCCGACAGGACCGCCGAGCCCGAGACCAGCGGCACGGTCTGCTGGGCCCAGGCGCTGCCGTTGAAGGTGAAGACGAGTGGCACCTGGCCGCCTCCGGTGGGCGAGTCTTGCCCGACGGCCATGCAGAACGAGGAGGTCGGGCATGACACCCCTTCCAGAAAGCTCTGGCCCGGTGGGCCAGCGAATCCCTGCACCGCCCAGCTCGTGCCGTTGTAGTGCTCGATCAGGGCGCTGAACTGGCCGCCTGACTTCTCGTCCCCGACCGCGAAACAGTTGCTCACAGACGAGCACGACACCCCGTTCAGCGAGTTGCTCGTCGTCGACGGGCCGGCCGGCACCGTCTGCAGCGACCAGCCATTGGCGAACGCCGCCGGGACCAATGTCAGCGCGGCCACCATCACAATGACTCCGGTCAGTAGATGCCGACAGCCTCGCCGCGGTGAAATGCGGCGCTGCTTGAACGAGCTGATCATCGAAATGCCCTCCCCGGGAACTACGAGTGTTTTCACTGATCTGTGGTACGAAGGACCGGGGGAAACGGTTCTCCCCCGACTGGACCGTGGTCTCTTCAGCGCCGAGGGGGTTCGCGGGCGGAGTTTCGACCCGTCCCCCGAGGGCGAGGTTGCCGTGACCATCGCGCTCACCGCAGCGGCCGGCGGGCGCGGCCGGACACGAGTGGTTGATGGTTGCACGAGAACTCGGGGTCCTCGAACAGTTCGTAGACGCGATCGATCTCGCGGTTGGTCACGAGCCCGAGGTCGACAAGGCGGTCTCGGAGTTGCTCGATGTTGGCGCGGAAGAGCGCGAATCCAGGCGACCCTCCGCTCGAGATGTCGATGTGGGCCTCGACGTGCACGTCGACCAGCCCTTGCCGATGCAATAGAGAGTGAAAGTGGCGCCCGTAGGCGAGGTCGACGCCAGCCTGGTCGAGGACTTCTAGAAAGGCGCCCAGTACCTTTACGAACAGAGCGGCGTCGTTCGGCTCGCCGGCCGGTTCGAGTGCGGTCCAAGAGCAGTCGAAGTCCTCGATCAGGATCCAGCCCCCGGGGCTGAGCGCATCGATCATCCGGCGAAGCGCTCGCTCGCGCTCGGGTAGGTGGATCAGCACGAGGCGTTCGTGGACGAGGTCGAATGCGCCCCACTCGAGCTCGTCGGTGGCTATGTTGTGCTCTCGCAGCTCGATGTTGGGGTGCTTGAAGTCGAGCCAGCGCGCGTCGATGTCGGTAACGACCACCCGCCCGCTCGGCCCGACTCGCTCGGCGAGCCAGCGGGCGATCGAGCCGCCGCCTCCTCCGACCTCCAGGCACGACCAGCCAGGCGACACTCCGACCTGCCCCAGCTGGCGGATGGTCACCGGGTCATAGCAAGCCTCCAGGCTCGCGAACCGCCTCGCCGCCTGTTCCGACGCGTTATCAAGAACGTACGTGCTCACTGTGCGATGGCTCCTCACTTGCGATCGATGCGATCGAGTCTGCGCTCACACGGACGCGCTCGCATCGGGCGAGGCCGTCGCATCTTTTGCGCCGGCGGCCTTAGGAAACGGCGAGGCCGGACTCGGGCTCGGGCATCTCCGAGGCGGGCAGCCCGGCTGCGAGCGCATCTGGAAGCTGACCCCGGCGGGTGATCCCCAGCTTCCGGTAGACACGGCTGAGGTGCGCCGACGCCGTTTTCGTAGTGATAAACAGCGCCTGCGCGATCTCGCGGTTAGTCATCCCCTGCCCGGCCAGCCGCGCGACGCGCAACTCGGCGGCGGTCAACGCGTCGCGGCCGGTGATCGCGTCGCGCCTGGGTTTGGCCCCGGCGGCCACTAGCTCTGACCGAGCGCGGGCCGCCACACGAGCCGCGCCCGCATGATGCGCGAGGTCGAGTCCCCGCTCGAGCTGCGCCCGCGCCTCGACGCGGCGGCCGGCGCGACGAAGCGCCGCCCCGTGCTCGGTGAGCGTGCGCGCCAGCTCGACCGTTGCCCGCGAGCACTCAAGCACCGTCACAGCCTCGCCGAGGAGCGCCAAGCCCGGGAGGCCTCCCTCGACCAGCCCCTGGTTTCGCAGCGCAATCCCAAGCCCGCCCGGTGCGCCGAACTCTCGCGCCAACTCGACTTCCTCGGCGGCGAGCCGGTGCGCCTCCTCCGGGCGGCCAAGAGCGCTATGCGCCAGCGCGGCCTGCGAGCGCCATCGCCGCAGCGTCGGCGCCCCACCCAGTCGCTCGCTTCGCGCGCCGCACTCGATGAAGTCGCGCAGCGCGTCGTCCGTGCGGCCCTGCGCGGCGCGCAGCCGCCCGCGCGCCAACAGGTAACTGGGGACGAGGATCGAGTGCGACGCGAGCGGATCGGGCAGCCGTCGAAGCTGATCCTCGGCGTCCTCGAGCGCGTCGCGGTCGACCAGCGCCTCGATCAGCAGCGCGACGGCGTGGATGGTGTTGATCCCCGTCGCCCGCTCGAGCGCCCACCGCGCCTGCGCCTCAGCGTCGGCGAGCTCGCCGCGGAGATGCATCGCCCACGCGGAGAAGCTCGCGATCGCGACCGTCTCCTGAAGCGCCGAGCGCCGCCGCGCGTCTACCAGCAAGTCATCGCTCAGACGCGCGATCGTGTCATGGGACTCAAGCCCGATCAGCGCCGCGATCAGCGGCGTGCACGCCTCCAGCGGCGGGGGATATGATTTCCGAGCCAGCACCCGGTCGACCAGCCGCCTTGCCTCTTCTACGTGTTGGCGCCGCATCGCGACGTTCGCGAGGACGACCAACAGGTAGGCGGGCGGCTCCGCGACGTCCCCGAGTCGCGTCCGCAACCCCTCGACCGCCTCCAAGGCGGCCGGCGCCGTGCGATCGTCCATCACTCCGACTAGCGCGCACGAAGCCTCCAGCGCCAGCGCCAACCACGAGTCGATCTCCTTGACCCGCTCCACCGCCTGTTGCAACACCGCCACCGAGAGGTGGGTCCGATCGGCGATGTTGAAGGCACGCGCGAGTGACCCCGCCGCCGCCGCGATCGTGCGCGCGTCATTAGCGCCGGCCAGCGCGGCCTCCAAATGCGCAGTCGCGCCTGGTAACCCGGCGCGCCACTCAGCCCTGCCAAGACGCAACATCAACCCCGGGCGCTCCTCCGTGGCGGGCGGCTCCTCGAGCGCGCGCCTGAGATAACCGGCCGCGATCTCTGGCGCGCCTCGCTGGCGAGCGGCACTGGCCGCAGCCACCAGCCGCTCGACGACCAAAGGATCACCGCTCGGACCGGTCAGCATCAGGTGCGCCGCAGCCCGATCGATCACGCCGGCCCGGTCGACGATCGATGCTGCGCGGCGATGCTCCAACCTCCGCGCGCCCGGCGCGATATCTGCGTACACCGCCTCACCGATCAGCGGATGAAAGAACTCCAAAGGCCGCACCGGCGCAAAGATCTGCGCCGCCGCGAGCGCGTCAGCCGTCAACTCGGCTTGAACCGTATCGACCTCAGCCAGCTCGGCCGCCGTCGCCACCTCCGTCCCGGACCCAAGCACCGCCAACGAGCGAGCAAGGCGCACGGCGTCACCGCCGAGCGCGGCCAAACGAGCAAGCACAGAGATCCCGATCGCCCGCGGCGCCAGGGCACCGAGGGCCTCCACACCTTGCTCGTCACCCGAGATCCCCTCCGCTCGCGACGTGACCAACAGCTGCCTGAGGTACAACGGATTGCCACCCGTCAACCGATGGCAAGCCGAGCAGAACTCCCCGCTCGCCCGCTCGCCAAGGCCCGCGTCGACGAGCGTCGAGACGCTCTGCAAGCCCAGCGGCGACAGCCCCAGGTGCCCCACCGCGGCATCGCCAAGCATGCTCCTCACGAGAGGCTGGCGGACGGCTGCATCGCCCTCCCGGACGCTCACCACGACGAGCACGGGAAGCTCAGCGACGCGACGTCCAAGATAGACCAGCCACGACAGCGACGACCGATCGACCCACTGCAAATCATCCACCAACACCAGCAACGGATTGCGCTCGGCCAAGTTCGCCGCCAACCAGTACAAACCGTGCAACGCCGCGAACTCATCATCAGGCGAATCGCCGACCCCTAACCCCAACGCACTCGCGCCGAGACGCGCCGGCCCCGCCAACAACCGACGACGCTCCGCACCGCCGGCCGACAGCACAGGCGTCTCCAGCAACTGACGCGCCACCCCAAACGCAATCCCCGCCTCCAACTCACCACCACGCGCCGCAAGCACCCCCAGCCCGACATCACGGGCAGCGCGCGAAGCAGCCGAGAGCAGCGCCGACTTGCCAATCCCGGCCGGACCCTCGACCGCCACCATCCCGCCCCGACCCGCACGCGCGTCCCCGCAGCGCGCCAACAGAAGCTCCAGCTCTGCCTCGCGCTCCAGCAGCGACGGCTCGGACGCCGAAACGACCACGATACAGACGATCCTAACCCCGCTCGACTTACCACACAGACAGACGTACTTCTCAGCGTCCGAACGCTCGCGGACCAAAGGTTCAGAGCGAGTTGCGCGGCTGGCGCCCCGCCACGGAGCATCGTCTACGGGCTTATGGCCGCTCGGGCGCGGCCGCACCGGCATGCGCTGCTCCCTCGCGCGGCAGGGGCGGGAGCGGGCCGTTGTCGGGCGATCGCTAGCTTCCCCTCCACGGAGGCGCATCTCGGTAAGCGCGCGCGGGTGATCCTTTCGTGGGAACCCAGGCATCATGGCGACCCGATTCCAGACCTGCGCAACAACGGCAAACAGCTCCCCTCTCCGCTCCGCTTCCCCGCTCTCCGCTCGTGTGATGTCTCGGGACAGGGTCATCTTGTCTTTGGTGTCGAGCCGGTCGTAGCGCAGGCAGTAGTGCGCTTGTGCGCGTGCGCCGCCCGGGCTGCCGTGGGGGGTTGCTCGGCTGGGCCGCCGGTTCAAGCTCGGGAAGGTAGTTCGGGCAATCTGCGCGCTTCGAGCACGGCGGGCAACCGCAGGCAGACCATGGGCAACGCGCCCGATCCCGCCCGCGAGCGCCGGCCAGTCTAACGACGGCCGGATAGGAACCGGGCTACCACGATGATGACCACGAGAACGGCGACGACGAACCACCACCAGGGAAAACCATGGGTGCTGCCGCCTAACGCTGGTACGAGGAACACTCCCGACCGGCCTTTCCTCAGTGCTGTGGTGACGAAAGTCGAAGAACGACCAAGCTACAGGGCCCGCCACCCCCGGCAGGCGTCGCCAGTAGGAACGGCAGCTCACCCCCGGCCACGACCGCCGCCAGGGACACACTCATCGCATCATCCCGACCGCGGCCGCGGCCCGGCTCTTGGACCGCCACGTCGATAGCTCCTTTCCAATAACGACATCATATCGATTATCAATATGCGACCGCCGACCCGTGCTCATACACGGCCGCCACCTCGACGCGGTCCTGACCTCGCCGCGACAGCCCCCGGCTCAAAGCAGAGTTGGCCACCTCGGTCGGCGGTGCGAACTCTCTCCTAGCGTCGGATCCGCATCAAACGCCGCCATCGATTCGATGCTTTGTTTGTGGACGGCGCGCGCCCGGCTGGTCCCGGTGGTCAGTGGGTCGCGAGCTGTAGTTCGGTCTGGCTACCGAGGAAGGGTGCTTGAACGATTCCGCGGTCTCGGTCCACCAGAACCTCGACGTTGGCGCTCTCCCCCGGCGCAAGCTGCGAGCGGTCTTCGATCACGCCCCGGAAGCGCACTTGCTGGCCTTGAGTTTCGACTCCGGTCACGCGCATAAGACGAGCGAGGCCGGGGAGGCCGATCGTGCTCGTCGCTCCCGGATGGCCCGCGAGAACCCGACTCGTGATCAGGCCCTCGCCGCGTGAGAGGTCAACGCTGCCCTCCACGACGTAGGTCGCGTAGCTGGGCAGCGGTGGCTTCGGCAATCCGGTCGTGGCGCGAAACGCCAGGCCTTTGGTTGGGCCCCCAAGGTGCCGGGCGAGGGGAAACCCCGCGGCGCCGGCTGCCGCCACCGAACCGACCCCGGCGATCCTGAAGAAGCTCTTGCGGTCTAGCTTGTCCATCTTCGACTCCTCTTACTCAAACGTGCGGATTGCCGAGATACGGGAAGTGCGGCAGGTAGTCCTTGTGGGGTCCTACCCCGTCGCCCGTGATCTTGCCGTTCGTGACCAGATTCAGCGAGATGTCGATCACGTCGTCCCGCAGGCGCCGTCCGTTCAGGTAGCCCCGCGGGCTCGAATAATCGAAGGTCAAGATGTCGGGCAGCAGCACATCGGCGATCGACCGCGCGTGCGCCGCGTCATACCCGCCTAGGCTCTCGAGCTCCGAGGTGAAGACCTCCAGGAACGTCTTGCCGGACGCGGTCTTCGCGTTGCGCTGGTCATCGGGCTGGACGACGTTGAAGGTGTTCTTGTCATTGTTGTGGTTAAACACGGTGTTGATCGCCGGGCGGCCCATCTGGTCGACCTGGGTGAGGTGATCAGGCTGGTGGAGCATCGGCACGAGCGTCCGCGCCCACACCCCGATCTTGGAGCGCTTGCCGAGCAGCTGGTTGGGCAGATCGAGCGCGATCCCGAACACGTTCTTTCCCAGAAAGAAGTCCGTGCCCGTGAACTTGAACCCGTTCAGGAACCCCATCAGATCGAAGAAGAACGGGTCGCTGCGAAACCCTGCGAAGAACCGAACCCCGTCATTGCCCTCGCTGATCCGCGCGCGGCGGCCGAACGACACCGGTGCTTTGTCGACCAGGACGTCTTTCTCCCATTCCGGGTGGATGTGCCCGTCCTCGAGCTTTGCGTGCTTGGGAAGGATCGCGCGGGTCACATGCGCAAACTGCCCGCCGCGGTGCTTGCGCGTGAACCGGTAGCGGAACGCGAGGTCCGGCACGGCGTCGCCATCGGTATCGATCAACGTCTCATACAGCGCGTCGTGGCGAAACTCGTCCGCGTGCGTGGGGGCGAGCGGGTTCACGTTCAGGATCAGGATCGTGCGGTCCCTGTCCCCCGGCTTCTGGAACGCGTAGTGGTCGGTGATGTCGACCCTGGTGTCCATCGCGGGCGATGTCAGGCCAGGGGCATCAAGATGATCAGCCATTTGTCCTCCTCGTACGCGAGCAACAGCGGCCATCACCGCCGCGCATCGGCATGGTGCCCGCAGGCGCCGGTTGGAGCCCGAAACGCCCAGGTTTCGATTCTTGATGCACTTCTCTGGGCATTCATACGTACCGCCGCCCGCGATGGATCACCGCCGAACCCGACGCTTCGAGCGCGGCGATCGGAACGCATTCCGCACCCAGCGTGAATCCCAGCAAGGGAGCGATGCCCTGCTCGAGCCGCGGGAGCAAGTCGCCGAGACGCTGCGGCAGGGTTCGCCGCACCCGCCGCCCGGGACGCGGTGTTGGAGGTGCGGTCGACGAACGCGCCGCTGTGCACGACCTGGCTCGATTCGTTCAGGACCGACCGCCTGACGTTGAACGCTGCTCTCGGCTTCGCCGAGCGCGTGCGCGAAGCGAGCGCGTCGTCCAACACTTGATCTGGCGGTTCTTTTAGGTCCGGTGCTCCGGGTTGGCGTAGCCGAACCGCGCCCCGGCATCCCACGCGGTGCGCTGGTTGCCATGCGCGGGGATCCCGCCGGCGTCCTTGAGGATCCGCGCGAGGTGCAGCAGGTTCCAGGTAAGGAACGTGGTGTTGCGGTTGGTGAAGTCGTTCTCGGGTCCGCCGGAGCCTTCGTCGAGATAACTGGGACCGGGGCCGGCCTCCCCGAGCCACCCCGAGTCCGCTTGCGGGGGGATCGTGAACCCAAGATGCTGAAGGGAGTAGAGGATGTTCATCGCGCAGTGCTTGGCGCCGTCCTCGTTGCCCGTGATGATGCAGCCGCCCACGCGCCCGTAGTACGCGTACTGGCCGGCGTCGTTCAACAGGTGGCTGTTGCCATAGAGCCGCTCGACCACTCGAGTGCAGACCGACGACTTCTCCCCAAGCCAGATCGGCGAGAGCAGTACGAGGATGTCAGACGCCAGCACCTTCTCGAACACCTGCGGCCAGTCGTCGCGCTCCCAGCCATGCTCGGTCATGTCCGGGTAGACCCCGGTAGCGATGTCGTGGTCGACCGCGCGGATCACCGCGACGGCCACGCCGGTGCGCTCCATGATCGCGATCGAGCGGTCCGCCAGTCCCTGCGTGTTCGACACCTCGGGCGAGCGCTTCAGCGTGCAGTTGATGTAGAGCGCGGTCAGGTCGGAGAAGTCCAACGCAACTGCTCGCGCATCGCTTCCTCGATCGTGTTCAGCTCAACCATGCTCGTCCCTCACTCGTGGCCGTCGCCCCGGCAAGAACGTAGCCGAGGCAAGGCATCGCACGCAACACCAGCGCTGCGTCCTATGACGCTGACGTGACCGCGTCGAGGACCCGTTGACGGCGGGTTCCAAGGGCCCGCGTGACATTCGCACGACCCGAGGGCAGTCCTCTGCGGCGCACCGGTCAGAGGAGCTCGAGATGGGTGCTGATCTCGATCGCGCCGGCCAGGCTTCGGGCGACCGGGCAGAAGCGGGCATGAATGTCGTGCACTCGTTCGGCGTCCGCTCGTCGCTCGTCGGGGACGGCGAGCCGGTAGTCGACTCTGATCCGCTTGATCACGAGCACTCCGTCGTCGGTTTCGATCTCGCCGGTCGCCTCGACGTCATAGCGCTGTGGATCGACTTCGATCTGGCGCGCCTCCAGCGCGCCTGCGAACGTGCCGGCCAGTCAGCCGCCGGCCGCCGCAACGACGTAATCGAGCGTCGTGGCGTGTGGCGGGTACTTGGCGGGATCGACGCCATAGTGCTCGGCAATCTCGGAGTGGACCCCGAACGCGACCGGGTTGTCCTCGGCCGGAAGGTAGGCGAGGCGTTGTGGCCCGCCGAGCCGCTCGATCCGGACTCTCGATACGTATGTGACGTCGCCCATGGCCTTGACACTACACCTGTCCCGGCCAGAGGTTCATGCCGAGGAGAGGTGTGCCGCCGTCGTCACGGGTCCTGTTTCGGTCACGCTCGAGACCTCCGCTCGCCTGGATGGCGACTTCTACGTGCTCAACTGGTCCGAATCCATCTCGAGCCGCGGCCCGTAACTCGGGCCGCCGCCTATGACCATCACACGCTCGATCCTGTCCGGGAGGCCGTCGAAGAACTGCTTCAGCGCCGCCGTGTCAGTAGCCTCGAAGGCGACGAAGGTACGAGCATCGCCTCGCCTGCCGCTTGCTCCAGTCGCTCGGGATTGTGTGCAGTGGGGATGCCTTCGGCCCCCTCGGCCCGTGCTCGAGCGGTCTCGAGCCCGATGCCGGCGCTTTCCCGATCAGAACGACGGTCTGTCCGACGAACTCCGGCTCCAGCCCCGGTAAAGAGCCGGCGGGTGCGGTGCTCGTGGTTCCTCGTCACCTCATGACGGTCGCCATCTGTGAATCGACTGGTTTCATCGGGTGCGGCATCTGCGCGATGTCCATGCGCAGCTCGGTTAGCGCCGCGTCGTAGATCCCCGAGAAAGTTGGGAATGGCTGGATCGTATCGCTCAGCACCTCGACCGGGACATGTGCGCGGATGGCCAGTGTTGCCTGCTGCATCCACTCGCCGGCCTCGGGCCCAAGCGCATAAGCGCCGGTCAGCCGCTTACCGTCGCTGAGCAATGTGAGGAAACCGTTGGAATCAGCGTAGGCGTGCGTATAGGTGGCTGTCTTAGGCACCTCTGACACCGGAGCTGTGCCGCTGAACTGCGCCTCGAGGGCGCCCACCGAAGCAGCCTGCGGATCGGTGTAGGTGACTCGAGGAACCGCTTCGTAGTTCGCCGGACGTCGATCGCCGAGGATGTTCGCGGCGACCACGTCGCCCTCATACTCACCGACGTGAGTCAGTGGCCAGATGCCGTTGACGTCGCCGATCGCCCATAAGCGCTCGCCCGCGCGCATGTACTCGTCAACGCGGACCCCATGCGGGTCGGGTTCGACACCAACCGTCTCTAGGCCGATCCCCTCCACGCGCGGGCGCCGACCGGTTGCCACCAGCAGCTTCTCGCCTCGCAACTCCCCATCACCATCGAACTGGAGGACGTACTCGTCGCCGTCCCGCCGCGCGGCAGTGGCGTGCATGCCCAGCATCAGCTCAATCCCGTCGCGGCGCAGGGCGTCGCTGAGCGCGTCGCCCAGCGGCGCCGGCTCCCGTGGAAGCACGCGATCGGCGCCCTCGACAATCACCGCCTCGCCACCGAGACGTCGCACGACCTGCGCCAGCTCCACCCCTGCCGAGCCGCCGCCCAGCACGAGCAGCCGCCGGGGCACGGCGTTCATGCTCGTCGCCTCGCGTGTGCCCCAGACACCCTCGAGCTCGCGGAGTCCAGGGACCGGAGGCACGATCGGATCCGAGCCGGTCGCCACCACTATGTGCTCCGCGGTGTGCCGGACTCCATCGACCTCGACCGCCCCGATCCCGGCCAGCCGACCGGTGCCGCGCAGCAGGTCGATGCCACGATCCGCCAGCCAGCGCTCCTGGCCTGCGTCGGAGTGGTTGGAGACCATGAAGTCACGCCACGCCAATGCGGCTTGAACGTCGACCTCGGCGGTCGCCGCGGCCTCGCGCGCGCCATGTACCGCCTCCCCGGGGCGGAGCAGCGACTTCGACGGAATGCAAGCCCAATACGAGCACTCACCGCCGACCAGCTCGCGCTCAACAACGGCGACGCGCAGCCCGCGTACAGCCAGCGCGGCAGCGCAGTGCTCGCCGGGAGCGCCGCCGCCGAACACGATCACGTCATACTCGCTGGTCATGTCGGCAGCTCCTCGCCGGCCCGCTCCGCCGCCATGTACGCGGCGTACCAGTCAGGCCAGTCCTCGTCACGCCGCCCGGTGCGTTTCTCGTGCTCGCCGTGGGCGGCCTCCGCCCGCCGAAGCGCGCTCGCCAAGTCCGCGGTGGATGCGAATGCCGTTTCAGCCGGGTCGATCCGGCCAGGCAGCCTCGTGGTTACTTCCTGCAGCAGCCAGCCGTTGCCGTCCGGGTCGCTGAACGTCGCGAACGAGCCGTAGCTGTCCTGACCGGGCGCAGGCCCGCTGGCGCGACCGCTCGTGCCGTCGGGCTGGAACTGGGCACCCGGCGTGTCTGCGTGGAACACCTCACTGACCTTGGCACCCCGAGCGACAAGCTCGCGGCGCGCAACCTCGATATCCGAGACGACCAGGTAGAGGCCACTGGCCGAGCCGGGCGTGACCGAGGTCATGTTCGTCCCGAATTGGATCGAGCAACCGGAACCGGGCGGCGTGAACTGGACGACTCGGAACCCGTTATCAAAAGGGAAGTCGGCGTCGAGCCTCCACCCCAGGCGTCCGTAGAACTCCTTCGCCCGCTCGACGTCTGCGACCGGGATGACGACTACCTCGAGCTTCAGGTCGACGCGCGCCGGCCCCACGCTCCCGTCCTCCTCGCTTCGGCTGACCTCCGTTGCGCTCATCTAGGCCTCCATCGGTTGGTGGCGCCGCGACGCGGCGAGACACGGCTCGCCAGCCCACACGACGCTTAGCAACCCGGCGAGAACACCGACGCTGCGAAGCCTGCGCTGCGGAGAACTGGCACGAGCCCGATCCCAGCCGTCCGCCGACCAACCTGGGGTCGAGGACGCCTCGTTGACACTGACCACTCTCGCTCTCATGCGAGTGGAAGTCAAGCCGCTCCGGCCCGACTTCACGGCACCTCGCTCCGTTGATCGGCGGCGGTCGAGCCTGAGGCTTCATCACCACCCTCTGACGCGCGATTTCGGGGCCGTCAAGGCACTCGCTCGGCTGCGGGGCAGACCGGGTTGAAGCAATCGGCGCCCTCCAGCCCGGGGTTGAGCCTGATTCTGCCCTTGCGGTCTCCAGCGCCGCGCGGAAGACCTTGTGCGAGGTCGCCCCCCACGCGGCTGGCGCCGGCGCGAGCCGCAAAGGGATCGCTGGTTTCCGAGCGCGGGGTGGACGGAGCTATGAGTTCCCGCTCGATCGCGAGCCCGGCCACACTGCCGGTGCCCCCGGTCGTAGCGGGCCGCGGCGCTGCGACGGCAGTGTACGCGAAGCCGAGGATGGCGCCGAACGCGTGGTAGATCACTCGCTACGAGCTGGCCCGCTGGCCGTCGGTCGGCCACGGGCAACAAGCGCTGACGCAGCCCGATCACAATGGCGGCGGGGGCGCGTTCTGCGGATGACCGCTTGGATCGGCTTCGACCTCCCGGCTTCTGCGCGGGAGGCGGTGGCAGGATCGGTTCCGCGCCGGCCTGCAGGCGCGGCTTGCTGCACGCCTTCAGCCACGACGCCGCGAGACCCGATGGCACAGTCCCGGCTCGCGTCGCTTGATCACCAGCACCTTTACCGCCACCTCATGGCCAAGAAGCGCGCCCGGCTGCTCCGGGCGCGCAGCCTTAGGCCTGGCCGACTGACGAGCGAAGCCCCTTCATGAACCCCGGTGTGGGTCCGGTGCCGCCGAACCTCCTGGCGAGGCGGCGAGCCGGTTGGTGCCGGCCAACGGCATGAGCCCACTACCGCTCCTCCATCTCGTCGATACACGCCGCGACCGCCAGGACGAAGGCATCGTCCTGCCCCGGAGCGATCTCGATCCCGTACGTCTCGCGCACGCGGAACCAGCGCTTGGAGACCTCGGCCACCGTATCCCCGTCACGCTCGATCTTGTACTCGTGATCGACGATGTTGCCTTTGGCCTTCAACTCGGTACCGTCGGCGAGCTCGACCGAGAAACGGTCTCGAAGCGGCGTGATGAGC
>JAFASF010000261.1 GCA_019244745.1 Solirubrobacterales bacterium
ACCCGCCCGTGGCCCATAGGCTGCCGATCCCCATCCGGACGGAGCTCCGCCGGCATCCATGCAGGCGGACGACCACCTCTCGCAAGCACCCTCCGTCCCGCTGAAGCACGAGGACTTGACACCGGGCCCTCGTTCATAGAGGGCGAAATCGGGCTATCGGCTTACGATGTCGTGATACGATAGGCATATCAAGTCAACCATGGCTCGGAGCCAGATCCACCTGCGGCACCGGGGCGGCGCCGAGGCGGCGAATCGGGCTCCCGACCAGCACAACTCGAGGAGCTTGAAGTGGCGAACTCTCAGATACCGGCTACGGGTCACGACGGTGATCCACCCGTAGGCCACGTGGCCGGACACAGAATCGGCGAACGACCTCCGCCGAGAAGAGACTCCAGTAGGCCAGTCGGGCGCATCGGGCCTTACGCGGACGTAACGGAGTGCGCGGATGGTCGACCCGTCGGTCACTGGATCGGACGGGCCTATCTCCAGGACGGGAGCGATCGGGCCGAGCGCAGGTAGGCCTCGCCCTGGGAAGCCCACCCTCGTCGGCGGCGACGTTCCTCCCTCCCCGGTCGGGGGCAGCCCGGCCGGGCCGGGCTCTTAGTTCCGTCCGCGACGGGCGCGCGTCGACGGCGTTTTTGCGTCACGCCTCGCGCTGGGCGACCGGCCGCGATCCGGGTCTGAGGTCGCCGGGCTCCGACGGGCGGCTGGGTGCGGCGTGTCGCCGTCCGCGTGCTCCAGCGCTTTCCAGAGCGCTCGCACGGTCGGGCCGAGGTGCGCTATTTCCTGGACATGAGCCTCGGAGAGCTCGTCGAGCTTGTCCAGACCAGCCGGGGTGAGCGTGACCCGGACGGCACTGTTGTTAGTCGGGTCGGGGTTGCGCGCGACGAACCCCGCGGCCACGGCACGGTCGACTAGCCCGACGGCGCTGTGGTGGCGCAGCACCAGGTAATCGGCGATCTCCCCGATCGTGGGTCCGCCCGGGTCTGGATGGCCGCGGATTGCGAGGAGCAGCTGATGCTGTGTCGGGGTCAGCCCGGCCGCCTCGGCTTGTTGCTCGCTCCATCGGAGAAACCGACGCAGACCGGTACGTAGCTCGAGGAGATGTTCGAAATCGGCTTGCTCGAGAGTCATATCGTGATACGATATCGCATTATGTTCGACTGAAGGGAGGATACATGGAAGCCGCCCAGATGCGTGCACACAATGGTGCGCGCGAAGCGGATGTCGCTCCGGCACCCGCCCCCACGGAGCGGAGTTGGTGGACCCCGGCAGATCCGGCAGGCCTGGGCCTCGCCGGGTTCGCGCTCACGACGTTCATTCTCGGCATGGTCAACGCCAACGCGATCAGTGGCAAGGACGTATTCGTCGTACTCAGCGTCGCGGGTGCGTACGGAGGGCTCGCGCAGCTGCTGGCCGGGATGTGGGCGTTCGCCGAGCGCAACACGTTCGCCGCCATCGCGTTCAGTTCCTATGGCGCATTCTGGATCTCCTTCGTGCTGCTGATCCAGTTCTTCTTGCCCGAGACCGTCAAGGCGAGCGGGATGCTGCCCGCCAACCACGCCCTCGCCCTGTACCTGTTCTGCTGGGGCTTCTTTACGCTGTACATGTGGTTCGCCTCGTTCCGGGTGAGCGTTGCGGTGAACCTCGTCTTTCTCACTCTGTGGATCGCCTACGTTCTGCTCGGCGTCGGCCTCCTCGGCAGCGGTCACTCGACCATCACGCATTGGGGCGGCTATGTGACCATCGCCTGCGCGGTGATCGCTTGGTACACCGCGGCCGCGCTAGCGATCAACGGGACGCTCAAGCGGACGATCGTACCCGTCATCCCGCTGAGCCGTTGAGCCGGCCGGAGGACGCAACCCGAAGGCGGCCCGCGGACGAACGACAGACCCGCGGCGTGATCAATGCCAGCGGAGAGCACGGCGGCCAGCCGACGCTCTGCGCCGGTGGCCCGCACGCCGACTCCCCTCCCCATCCTGAGCCTCACGGCGGTGATCCCACCGGAGGCCGGCGGTGCCGTGATGGCGACCGGGATCGTGTCGGTGGCGATGCACTCGGTCCGGGCGGAGGGATTGTCGCTGGTCCTGACGGTGATCGCCGCGATCGCCTAGGCGCTGCTCGGGGCAGCATTCCTCGGGCGGCTCTGCTTAGACCGGTCCCGGTGGCGCCAGGAGGCCCGGCGCCCCTCGTCGCTGACTGCGGTCGCCGGCACCGCCGTGCTCGGCGCCCGCCTGGCGCTCCTCGGATAGTCGTGGGCGGGCTGGGCGCTCCTCGCGATCGCCTCCATCCTGTGCCTGCTCCTGGCGCGCCTGATCGCGCCTCTCACCTCGCTCCCAAGCACGGGCTCAACCTTTTCGTCCTCGTGGCTCCACAATCGCTGGCCGTTCTCGGCGCGTCGCTCGCCGAGCGCCGTGCCCTGGGCTGGCTCACCGTGGCCGCGCCATCCCGTTCGCGCTTGGTCTCGTTGCCTTCGTCCTCGTACTCGCCCGGTTTGACTTCGCCCAGCTGCGTACTGGCCCAGGAGATCAGTGGGTGTCGGGCGGCGCCCTCGCGATCTCGACGCTCGCGTGTGCGGAGCTCGCTCGGGCGCAGGCAGCGTCGCACATCGTGAGTGGAATCCACGCGCCGCTTCGGATTGCCAGCGTGGCGTTATGGGGGCTCACGATGTTCTGGCTGCCGGCTCTGATCGCGGGCGAGGCGAGATGGCCGCGCCCGAGCTACGACCCGCGCCGTTGGGCGACAGTCTTTCCCCTTGGGATGTACTCGGTGATGAGCTGGCGCTCGCCGGGTCCCGTGACATCTCGGACTTTGGGCGAGCCTGGGCGTGGGTCGCGCTGGCCGCATGGGGAGCGACGACGATCGGGGTGGTAGGTCATGGGGTCCGCTCTCGTGATGATCGAGCAGCTTCATGTGGGGGCTTCCTGCGTGACTGCGGAACCGCCGGACGACGGTCCGGCCTGCCGATGAGCTCACCCGCCGGCCGAACCTCCTGGCGAGGGACTTCCCGGATCGCGGGCGCTGGCGGCGTCCGAGAGCCCGACCCGTCAGTTCGTCGGCGCTGCGCTCCGCCACCCGTCGCGGATCGAAGGTCACGCCCTTCCGCGGACTGTTCGTGTTTGCGAGCTAGGTGGCGGATCTCTCTCCACACCAGTGCCTGCTGGTAGCGCAGGCGGCGGCCGGCCGGTAAAGCGGACTGAGGCTTGGAGATGTTGGGCATGGGGCTCCTGGGTCTGGGGTTTGGCCATCAGGGGTTTGGGCACGAGGTCCCGGCTTAGCGCCGGCATCACCCTGTTGCGCTCGGGCCGTGGTGCCTCGGGCGCCCGCAGGGGACCCGCGGGGCACAACGAGCACCAACGGCCATCGAGCAGCGATATCGCGATACGATACCCCTCTAGGAGCCTGATCGGGCCGCTCTCCATGCTTGGCTGGGGACGGCATCCCGACCAGACCGAATCGCTCACCAAATAGGTCCGCGCCGAGCGAGCGGCGCTGGCCGGTCGCTGAACGCAGATCTCGTCTCCGACCGCCGGCGTATCGCGCGGGCTTGCTCCTCGTTGAGCGTGATCGTTACAAACGCGCCACAGCAATCACAGAACATCCTGAGTTTGTCGTCCATGATCCCGCCGCTGGCGGGCCCGGGACCTTGGTGCCCGCAGGCGGGACAGGCAAGGTCCGTGAGGATGGCGGCCGAGTCGTCGGTGGGGCTGAACTCGGCGGTGTGCGAGAGCTCAGGCAAATGCCGTCCTCCGGTCCGTTCGGCGGGGGTGCGATCGGCTCAATCTAGGCGTCGGAGCTCGGACATCAAACCTCCGAAAAACGCACCTAGCCTCAGCTTCGCCGCTACCAATCTGCGCCCGGCTCACGCCGCAGATGGCCCGTACTCCGGGTCGGTGGGATCGCAGACCGGCTGATCGGCCGCGTCCTCGCGGGTGTCGGGCATGAGCTCCCCGTAGCGTGGATCGGTGGGATCGCAGACGGGCTGCGGCGCTTCCGGATGCGCGCGAATGGCTCGAGCGGTCGCTCCCGCCGTGGGATCCAAGATCGGTGGTCTCATCGGGATTCCTCCTGTGTTGGCTGTTTCCTCGCCTATCGTCGTTGTGTTGGCTGAGTCCTCATCTATCGTATCACGATATCGTTGGCCGATAGCGATTCTCGCACCTCACAGTCTTTGCGCGGACGCTCCGCTTTCCAATGGAAAATCGGACCGCCGGCGGCTGAGGATCATCTACTGGTACGAGCGATGGCAGCGGGCAAGGTTCGTCGCCCGTTCAGCGTGTTCCGTGCCGGATAGGATTGGCCGCGGATCCCCGGGGTCGTGAGCCGATGCCACGTTTTCATGCGTCTGCGCGGCCGGACTCGCTCGCGGACTCTTTGACCGCCGGCGCCGGCTGGTCGCGCAGGTAGGCGATCAGGGTGGTGAGCTGGTCGATGAAGCGCTCCGCTTCGGCGTCGTCGAGGTCGGCCAGGAACCGCCCCAGCGGTGCCGCGTGGCGGTTTCTCATCTCGGCGACCGCCGGCTTGGCCTTCTCGGAGAGCGAGACGATGATCCGCCGCCGATCCCGCTCGTCGTGGTCGCGGTCGATCAACCCGACGTCGGCGAGCTCGCCGACGACCAGGCTGGCGTGCGCGATGCTCATGTCCATCCGCTCGGCCAGCTCCGAGACCGTGGCCCGTCCCGCGACGGCCAGGGACACGAGCGTCGAAATGTGCCGGTCGCCAAGCCGACCGGCTCGGCGCAGAGTGCTAGGCAGCTCGCCGCGTCGGCGGCGGAGAGCGAATGCGAGCTCTGGCATCAAGGGGGCGAGGCGTGCGATGTACGGGCGAATATTCCTCAAGAATTCTTGACTATCAAGTACTCTTGTGTAAACTGTAGCGCGATACAAGCCGCGAGGGAAGGAAATCGCAAATGCCCGAGAGCTACAGAGATCATGCACAGCGCACCGAAAGAGACCGCGATCTGCGGGTCGGCGACCGTGACCGCGAGGCAGTGGCGGATTTCCTCCGCGAACAACATCTGGCCGGACGGCTCGAGACCGACGAGTTCCAGGAGCGCCTCGATCGCTGCTACGCGGCCAAAACGTACCGCGAGCTCGACGAACTCGTCGGTGACCTCCCCCGCGAAGAGGCGAGGCGTTCAATTCGGCAAAGCTGGCGTTGGCCGGCCGTCGCTTTTGCGCCCCTCCTGATCGCAGCGATCGTCCTCAGCCACGGCCACCTGCTGTGGCTCGCCGTTCCGCTGTTCTTCTTCGTCGGACGCCCGCTCCTGTGGCGGTCTGGGGGCCGTCACGCCCGATGGGGATTGTGGAGTTGCGCCACCACCGAGAGCCCAGCGCGTGGCAACTTCGTTTGATCCCGGGGCCGCCCAGGAAGCAGCCGTCTCGGCGCTCCCCTGGGCGGCTCCTATGGATCGCTTCGTCCGCTCGCCGGCCACTTCGCGAGTGCGGGTCCGAATGCCTAGCGCGTTCACACGACGATCACCAAGGGCCGTGCGCCGTATGTAGCGCGTCCGATGACCGCGACCGCTCGCGTACCGGTCGGCGTAGCATCCCGTGCCGATCTAGAAATCGAGGGAGGTAGCGATGCGGCGCACCAGGCTGGCGTTCGTTCTAGGCGTTGTCCTGTTCGCAATTGGGGGCAGCACGCAAGCGGACGCCGCGTTCCGCGGAGGGCGACCGGCCCAGGGGGACTTCGACCGCGGGCTGCGGATCCAGTCGGTGTGCTTCTCGGTGACCAATCCGGCCGGGAGCACGAGCGTCCTCTACGGTCAGCGTTTCACCGAGCGGGGGGTGAGCTCACGAACCCCGGCGATCGTGCTCGTGCACGGGGTCGCGTCCTCGACCCAGAACTGGGACTACTCGCCGCACTGGTCGGTCGCGCGGTCGCTGGCGCGGGCGGGATACGTGGTGATCTCATACGACCGGCTGGGCTACGCCAGGAGCAGCTATTTCGATCATCCCGGAGGTGGTCTCACGTTGACGACCTCGGTCCAGCGCGATCTCCTCCATCAGGTCGTCGGCGAGGTCAGGACGGGGCGCTACGCGACGACCCGCGGCAGCGACTGCTCCTCGCCCCAGCGGCCCAGCCGGCTGAGGAACCGGACCGTCGTGATCGTCGGCCACAGCGCGGGCGGCTGGATCGTGGCCGGTTATCCCGGCAAGTACCACGACGTTGCCGCGATGGTTCAGGCCGACATCACGGCCGGGACGCCGCTCGCCACTGGCCCGGACACCCACCTCATGGTCGATCCCAACCATCCCGACTACTTCCAGTTCTTCGGGACCAGCCAGGATTGCAGGGCGTTCGACATCTATGCGCCCGGCGCCGTGCCCTCCGTGGCAAGGCTCGCCTGCACGCCCCCCTTCGTGGACTCCCCCCTGGGAGAGCTGTCGGACATTCCGGGGATTTACGCCGAGAACATCCCGCTCATCAAGAAGATCGGATCTACCATCCCGGTGCTGCTCACCTCGGGTGACCACGACGTGATCGTGCCGCCGGCCAACGCCAAGGCCGAGCTGGCGTTCTACAAGGCCAGCTGCGGCTGCGACGTCTCGCAGCTGATCCTGCCGAACACGGGGCACCTGTTCATGGCCCACCGCTCGTTGCCGATCTGGGTCCACTACGTGGTGCACTGGCTGCGCGCTCATGGCCTATCCGCGGACCGGCGGCTCCCACTCCGCGAGCACGTGGGCTAGCCGTTCACGATGGCCGCGGCGTGAGCGTGCAGCGCCCGGAGGGGTTCGTTCGCCTTGCCCCGATCACGGCTCGTTCGCCTTTCCCCGATCATCGCGCACGGGCGCGCGCGGTCTGGTTGCGCGACTGCGATGGGAACTGCTCGGCATTGATTAGCCCCCGCGCTGAGCCAGTCCACCGCGTGCGCGGCCCTGCTTCCATCGAGTGTAGGTAGGGTGGCGCACATGGAGCAACTCCACGGCCTCGACGTCCCGCAGTCGCTCGACGACGTCTGCCGGCCGGAGCGTCTCGGGCTACTCGTCTACGACATGCAGGTGGGGATCTTGGAGCAGATCGCTGACCGGGAGAAAGTCATCGAGAACGTCCGGACGGTTCTGGAGGCGGCAAGAACCGCCAGGGTGAGGACGTACTTCACACGCCACGTGACGCTGCCGGTGGAGTTGATGGGGTTGGCCCAGTTGAGGATGTGGCGCGCCTGGCAGCGCGTGGATCGTCTCGAGGATGTGCGCTCCCCGTTCCTGCCCGATGCTCCCCAGACTCAGATCGTCCCGGAGCTCAGGCCGAACGAGAAGGAGGCGGTACTGGACAAGCTGACGCTGTCGGCGTTCGCGGGCACGCCCCTTGAGTTGGCGTTGCGGGGTGCGGGTGTCGAGGCCATCGCGGTCGTCGGCGTGGCGACGGAGATTGGCATCGAACCGACCGTGCGGCACGCCGGCGACTTGGGCTTCATCCCCGTGGTCATAACCGACGCGTGCGCCGCCGGAGACGCCGAGGCGGGCGCCCGGGCGACGGAGACCCTGCAGTTTCTCGGAGACGCCTTCTTCACCGATGTGGTGGGGTTCGGTGAGGCGCTGGCGCGACACGGCCGAAGTCACACCATTTAGAGCTCGATCGTGGTTCCCGCCGCGCATTTGGGCGACTGCTTGCGCGCGGCACCCCGACAGCAGGTGAACGGCTTCCGGGGCGGTGCAGTTGGGCCGGGACGAGTAGGGTCTCGGGAAGACCCGTGCCGTACGCTCCGAGCTCACCGGATCCCCGCTGGAGAGAGGTGATCATTGATGTGTGGCTTCCAACATCACGGAACCCTTCAGCCGCTGTCCCAGGACGAGTACATCCTCGACACCGGCCGGGTGCGCGCTTTCATCTCCGACGTCCGCGAGCGGATCAACCACGCCGACTCCCCGCCGCAGGCGTGTGAGCAGATCGGCCCGCTGTTCGCCGAGCTACTGGCCGACCGCGAGTGGCTGCCCGCTCAGTACCAGGTTCCGGCGGCCGCGAGCGGGATGGGTGGCGGCATCGGCCAGTGGCTGATCTTTCGGGCCGCCGATCGCGCACTGTCGCTGTTCAGCCTGGTCGTTCCCCCGGGCGCGATGACGCCGGTACACGACCACCTCGCTTGGGGGCTTGTCGGGATCTATCGCGGCCAACAGGACGAGGAGTTCTACCGGCCGGGCGGCGGCCAGCTCGAACTGCTGCGCCGGCGACCGCTCGATCCCGGCGACTTCTACACGCTGCTGCCCCCGCGGGACGACATCCACCGCGTCCGGACCACGTCGCGGGAGACGTCGGTATCGATCCACCTCCTTGCTAACGACACCGGCTGCGTCTGGCGCCACACCTACGACGAGCACACCGGCGAGCCGAGCCCGTTTCGTTCGGGATACGTGAATGCCGAGTGTCTCGATTCAGTGGTGACCAGTGGTTGAACGGCGCGACGTCGCGCGCTCGCCGCTCTACGGGTGACCCAGCCCCGCGCGATTGGCCGGCTGCCCGCTGTGCCCGCGCAGCCGGGGGCTGGCACACCGATCACGGAACCCAATGCGTCCCGCCGGTCGGGTCGCGCCCCCGGTCGCTGGCTCACGTCGCCGCCGTGTGCGCCACAGGAACGCCAGATTCCCAGGGGAGGACCTTGCCGAACTGGACGAGCTCGCCGTAGAAGGCCGGGTCGAAAGTGGGCGCAAGGACGAGTTCGACCGGCCACGACGCCGCCCGGGCGGGGGTCTGGGCCTGGCTCATGTCCTCGAACCAGGGGCGAGACGCGTCGGTGTCGATCAGTCCCGGGCAGAGCGCCATGAGGAGCTTGTTCTCGGCGAGATCGCTGGTCCGGCGCTCTCGGGCGAGCGCGCGGACGGCGGCGACCTGGGCGACCTTGGATGGGATGTTCAGCCACGTTCCATAGCCTTCCTGTTCGGCGCGGCCGTCGTGGACAGCCTGGCGCCATTCGGCGACAAGGGCGTCGACCGCGTCCAGGTTCTCGGCGGCTGCGGCAGCGAAGCGCCCGGCGACTCGGTCGTCGAGCTTGTCGAGCGTGCCCAGCGCGCTGGCCACGATGATCAACCGGCCCCCCGGCCGAAGACGCGGGGCGAAGGCCCGCAGCATACGGGTCGAGGCGAGGTTGTTGGTCTCGCAGACAGCGTCGACCTCGTCGATCGGGCGGGCCTGCGGGCTCATCCGCGACGTCGCGTTCGAGAAGACGATGTCGACCTCCCCCAACTCGGCCGCGAGCCTGGCGATGGCGCCGGCATCACGTACGTCGAGAACGCGGCCCTCGACGCGTGCGACCGCCGGTCCGGCGGCGATGGCGGCCGCAGCGGCCTCGACCCGGTTGGGATCCCGGCCGGTCAGCAGGACCCGGTCCTGCGGCGCCATGCCCGCGGCCAAGCCCGTGACGAGCGCGCGCCCGAGGCCCTGATTGGCGCCGGTGACGAGTGCGATTCGTGAACCGGTCATGCCCTCAATCTAGCCTCGATCGGACATGCCGCAAACGAGAATCTCGCACGATTACTATGCGTAACGCGCATGTCCCGGCTGGACTTTTCGCCGAGCGGGTTGCGAGTCTTGCGCGAGGTCGCGCAGGCCGGTTCGTTTTCGGCCGCGGCGGAATCGCTCGGGTATACGCAGTCGGCTGTTTCGCGCCAGGTGGCGGCGCTCGAGGCGGTCGCCGGCCGCCAGCTGTTTGAGCGCAGCCACAAGGGCGTCGCGATGACGCCGGCGGGAGCGCGCCTGCTGGCGAGTGCGGTCCGCGCCCTCGACGAACTCGACGGCGCGCTCCGCGAGCTGGCGGGCGAGGAGACCGCGGGTGGCCCGGTACGCCTCGGCGCGTTCCCGACGGCAGCGGCGGGGCTCGTGCCCACGGCGCTTGCATCGGTGCCGCCGCAGCTGAAAGTCACCTTGCGCGAGGGAACCACGCCGGCGCTGACCCGGGCTCTGCGGGCGGGCACGCTCGACCTTGCGATCCTGGCCCGCACGCCGCCCTTCCGGCCGCCCGACTCCGAATCGCCCCCGCTCGAGCTTACGACGCTGGTAGAGCGCGATCTGATGATCGGCGTCCCCTTGAGCCACCCGTTTGCGAGTACCCAGGCGGTCGAGGTGCAGCAGCTGGAAGGGCAGGTCTGGGTCGCGAGTCGGTCCGACGCCGGCGAGTCGCTGCTCGGTGTGTGGCCGGGCCTCGCCGAGCGCCCGGACGTCCGCTACGTCGTCCGCGATTGGCTCGCCAAGCTCCAGATCGTCGCCGCCGGATTGGCCATCACGACGCTCGCCCCCATCATGGTCCCGGCCCTTCCCGAGCGCGTCAAGTTAGTGGCCGTGCGCGGTGAGCCCCAAGAAACGCGCCGCGTCGTGCTGGCGCGGCCGCCCGGGCCGCTCGACGCCGCCACCGCGCGAGTCATCGACGCGGTAATCGCGGCGGCCCGTGAACCGCCCGTCCCGGCTGGGGGCTGACGCGACGAATAAGTGCGGCCCACGGAATCCGTGTTCGGCCGCTGACTACTCTAGGACGTGGGTCGGTCAAAGCACGAATACCACACCGACCGGTGCTGTCATGAAGTGCAAGACCCAACCCGATTGACTCGGGCGGCAGCCTGATTAGCTTCCGCACCATGCAACGCGACTCAGCCCGGAGCAAACAGTGAGCCATCCCCTGCGCCCGCCGCTACGACCCCCAGCGCGAGCCGCCGGTCCAACGGTGCCGCCGTGGCCTAGCTATAAGGGAGCCTCGCAGCTCGTTGGCACCTCCAGCAGCGGGGTCAGGGTGTACGTCGATCCCAGTCTCGGCAACCCGGCCCTCCAGAACGCGCAGGACCTGCTCGCCGCAGCCGATCGGGTGGTGCAGCAGAACAACTCGATATTCGGCATCACCGGTGGTCCCGTGGACGTCATCGTGTTCGCGCTCAATGGGCGGACGGACGGCACCGGCGGCGCGGACCACGACGGATGCGACTTCACGAGCGGCGGCGCCATCGAGGTTGATGTCTCCTACGGCAACTCGACTCGTGTCGTGGCGTTGTTCGAGGCGGAGCTGAGCGAATGTGCGATGCATGGCCAGCTGTGCGGCTACAGCACCGGGGAGGCGCTGTCGCGCTGGTGCGCAGCTGTAGTCGGATCCAACGCCTTGGCGGACTTCGCGACCGCGCCGCAGTGGGCCCAGGACGGGATGCCCAATTGGGTTGATCAGACCGAGCAGACCGATCAGGATCCCGACAGCACGGGGTGTGGGATGGCATTCCTGTCGTGGCTGATGAGCCAACGCCAGAGTCTCAGCCAGATAGCCCAGACGATGGTCAGCCTGGGTGACAATGGAACGTTGGCCCAGCTCTATGGCCGGCTGACGGGCGCCCCGGCGAGCGACGCGTGGTCGAGTTTCAGCTCAGCCGTCCGCGCCCTACCAGGCGGAGTGACAAGCGACGATCCGTTCGGTGCGCTCGCCACCGCCGGCCCGTCGACATGACGCGCTCGAGCGATCGCAGAGCCACGCGGGGCATGACATCCACCGGGGCAGGCCCATCCTCATCGCCGCACCCGCGTTCGATCAGGCGCTCATGCAGTAGTTGAGGTAAACGACGCCGCTTCGGAACCGGCGTTCATCCATCAGCTCGAGCTCCACGCGGACGTTGTCGGGCAGTGCGCGCTTGCCGCCACCGACCACGATTGGCCCCACGAACAGCCGCCACTCGTCGACCAGGCCCGAGGCGATCGCCTCGCCGGCGAGTTCGGCACCGCCGATCGTGATGTCCGACCTGGACGTCTCTTTGAGCCGCCGGATCACATCGGCATCGAAGTTGCGCTCGATCCGCGTCCTCGCACTGGACAACATCTCAAGCGTCCGGGAGTACACGATCTTGTCGGCCGCTCGCCAGATCTCCGCGAATTCCCGACTCACGGCCGGCTGATCGGCGTCAGTGCTCACCGTCTCCCAGTAGGCCATCGTCTCGTACATCCGACGCCCATACAGGTAGGTGCCAATCGGCCGCTCAAGATCATTGACGAACGCATGCACCTCCTCATCGGGCGCCGCCCAGTCGAACTTCCCCTCCTCGTCCTCGACGTACCCGTCGAGCGAGGTAATCGCCGAGTAGATCAGCTTGGCCATCTCGCCTATCTCCAGCGTGAGTCGCGGAACGAGAGACCGCGCCGGGCCGCGCGCGGGCCAGCTATCGCTTTCGGGCCCATGCCGTGCAGTTTGCCGATGTCCGACTCGGAGACCTGCGCCAGCTGATCCGGGTGCGGGAAGGCCGGATCGGCCACCGGCGAAGGCACCCGTCCGGGGTGGTCACGTAGCCGTCGGCGCTGATACTGAAACGAGTTCGAATCACCATTTGGCAGCTCCCTTCGAGCGTCGGACATTTCTTCCACCAGCCGGTCGGAGACCGGCACGGTCTGCCCGCGTGACCTCTGGCGGCGGACGGATGCGGTGACTGCTACGCCTCCGCGAGCCGGACTCACGGGATCAGAGCGCGCGGGCCCATCAGCTGGGTGAGGCGGCTACCTCCTGATCGCCCCCGTGGGTGACGAGCCGCGGTCATTCGTAACCGGTGAACGGCTCGGTCTCGAACCGGGCGCCTTTCTCGCGATCCTCGAAAACGTGAGTGATGCGCACTGCCGGGGGGACCTGCTCCACCCGGCTCTCCACCAGCTGGAGGTTGGGATCGTCGCCCAAGCCGAGGACGTTCAGCCGCTCAGCCTCAGCCCGGGCGACGTCACCGGGCGTGGGATTGCTCTCCGGGTAAGCGTCGGTGTGGTGGCGGACGAGCGCCTGCCAGTGCTCGTCACCCGCGCGTTCGATCGATTCTCGGATCTGTTCCCGGCTGAAGGCCATGGTTTCAGCCCTCGTGGACCACCAGCGCGCTCCCGCCGAACAGCCGGACGGGCTCGGCCACCGGCTCCATTCGCCCGTCTCGCAGGACCTGCAGAGCGGTCGCGTCGCCCGGGTAGCTGTCGAGCGGCAGGATCGGTCCGGTCGCCAGGGTGAACTTCTCGCCAAAGCGCTGCTCGAGCTCTTGAGCGACCGGGCTGTAATAGAAGGCGGGTTCGGCCAGCGAGGTCGCCTGGTTGCGCTGGCTGACCCGCGGTGCCGCCAAGGCCGCCGGCATCGGCATCCCGAAGTCGACGTGGTTGATAAGTGTCTGTACGACGGTCGTGATGATCGTGGAGCCACCCGCGGCACCAATACTGAACACCGGCTTGCCGTCGCGCAGGGCGATGATCGGGCCCATGCTCGAGCGCGGCTGCTTTCCGCCGGCAGGCAGGTTCGGGTCATACGCCCCCGGGCTCGACGGCGCGAAGTCGAAGTCGGTCATCTCGTTGTTGAGCAGGAAGCCGTAGCCGGGGACCACCTGGCCACTACCCCCGAAGAAGTTGATTGTGTTCGTGTAGGCGACGACGTTGCCCCACTTGTCCATGGTGACGATGTTGTTGGTGTGGTGCGCCTCCGACGCGGCGGCCGCCCCGCTAGCCGTGGAAGAGCCGCCGCACGGGTCGAACGGTCCGAAAGGATCGCCAGGTGCCACCGGGGAGCTCAGAGCGGCGTCGCCGATCAAGCAGCGGCGCGTCGCGGCAAAGTCGGGGCTGAGCAATCCGCTCAGCGGCACGTTGACGAACTCCGGATCGCCCACGTAGGCGTTCCGGTCCGCATAGGCGAGGCGCGATGCCTCGAGGAAGTGAAACAGCGCGGTGACCCTCGGCTCCGTGGCCAGGTTGAAACCGCTCAGGATGTTCAGGATCTCGCCCTCGGTCGAGCCGCCGCTGGAGGGCGGGGCCATCCCATATACGGCCAGACCACGGTAGTTGACGTGCGTGGGAGCTGGGGTCCTGACCGCGTAGGACCGCAGGTCGTTCACGGTCATGATCCCGGGGATCGTGATCGAGGTCGTGCCCGGATAGACCACCGGGTGGTCGTCGGCCTGCACGACCGCCTCGCCGATCGGCCCGTCGTAGAAGAACGAGGGCCCGTGTTTGGCGAGCAGCTCATAAGTCCGCGCCAGGTCTGGGTTCTTAAGCAAGTACCCGAGCGGCAGCGGGTCGCCAGACGGGGTCAGCAGGAGGTCCCGGCTTGCGGTGTAGGCCCGAAGCGTGGAAAGCCCGGACTCAGTCAGCTGCTGGAAGTCCTGGTTGACGCGGAAGCCGCGCCGCGCAAGTGAGATCGCCGGCTGCAGGTCGCCGGCCAGGCGCTCGCGGCCGTAAAGTGCGATCGCCCTGTCCCAAAGGGCCACCATCGCCGGCACGCCGGTCGAGATCGGTTGGTCGGAAGCGAAGGTGTAGCCGAGGGGCTGACCGGTCTTGGGGTCGAGGAACATCGTCGGGGTGCAGGCGGCGGGGCAGGTCTCGCGCCCGTCGAGGGTGACGATCTGGTGCGATTTGGCGAGGTAGATCACCATGAAGCCGCCCCCGCCGGGGCCGGCGACGAACGGCACGCTTACGCCCATGGCGCTACCGGTGGCCACGGCGGCGTCGATCGCGTTGCCGCCTCGCTTCAGCACGTCGATGCCCGCCTGGCTCGCGTACCGATCCATCGAGGCGACTGCACCGCCGGTGCCGATCGCCACCGCCTGCGAATCCTGTTCCGCCTTTCGGGCAGCGTTAGCCGGGGCGACTCCGATGAGCACCATCGCGAGAGCCGCGGCAAGAAATGACGCGATGCGAAGCATGACCGCCTCCTCCGGGGGCATGGGACGAGCAGGATCCGTATACCCCTCGGCCCTCTCGGCCAAGCGGCAATCGGGTGCGTCCACTGCCTGAGCCGACCCCAGCCAAGGCGGGATGTCGCGCGGCACAATGCCCATTTGCAGAACTTTCGTTAGCCCGGACGACGGTTGAGCGACCGGTTCCTCGACCGAACGGCCGACCCGGAGTTCTAGCGCGAGCGGGGCGTCGCTCAGCCGAGGCGGTTCGACCATCCTCGTCGCCCTCACGCTCCTGATCGCTCGCGCTCCCGCTGAGGAGCGTCACCCCCTCGGGAACGAGCCGGTCGAGACGACAAGCTGAGTCCACCCGTAGAGCCAGCGACAGGCGGTGCGCGACTTCCGCCTACCGTCGGGCAAGAAGTCCGCATCATCCTTCCCGGAAGCAACTGCCCTTGCCCCAGGCGTGTATCTGACGACGGCAGACCGTCTCCGGGAAGTAGAGCTAGTGGTGGGTGTGGACCCAGTTGGACCCTCTCTCATGCCCGCGGCGCCCGTCCGGTATCCGACGCGCGTCGCCGATCGTGAGACACGACCGCTCTTGCGGCCAGCGACGACGACCGACCAGCGGACGAACCAGGGCGATGATCCTGTTTGCGCGTTGGGTCGGCGTCGGGTCGGCCGACATCGGAAGGTCCACGACTGCCGCGTTGATGTTCATGCCTTCCTCCTTCTCCAGCAGATTCACGCTTGTCTACTCAGACCTGCGCAGGGCGGAGTTCTCATCGGTCCGCAATCGCAGGGACGTCGACCAGATGCGACGGGACGGGCATGCCACACGAGCTTTCGATCCCTCGCGCCGGCCAGAGACTTGCCGTCTCTGAACCGGAGACGACAGGCTTAGGTCAGTGCCGGCCGCGAACCGAAGGCGTCGCGCGGGCATGGACAACCGGGCGACTTGACGGCCACCCCTCGGATTCCGGTTTTCACAGCTCGCGACGCTCGAAGCTGGCCACTGCGGCGATCAGCACAATGAGAAACCAGCAGACCACCCACATCAGGTACGGCCAAGACGGTGCTCCTTGGGCGTAGAACGGGTTTTGCCGTCCACCTTCGGCGAGGTGCTGCGCGATTAGCGAGGGTGGTTGGAGGTAGTAGATCGCGGCGTGCCACAGCCCGTCGGTGGGGAGTAAGAATCGTCCTACCTGCCCCACGGTCCGCAGCGCGCCAATGTTGAGTGTGGTGCCGAGCGTACCCACGACTCCGGCCAACCATCCGGCGCCGAAGACCGCAACGCCGATCACCCCCGCGGCGATCACCGGCATCTGCGTGCTCAAAAGCAGGGCTAGCGTCAGCAGGAGCGCTCCCTCGGCGAACAGGTACACGCCGGCGAGGAGCGGGTTCGGTGGAAGGAAACCGCTCGCCCAGCGGACGACCCCGAACTCGAGGGCGCACACTCCCCCGGCATATACGGCGAGCAGGGCTGCGAGCCCTAGCCACTTGCCGAGGAGCACTTCGGTTCGCCGGATGGGGCGGGTCACGATCGTCATGAGCACGCCGGATTCGATCTCCGAAGAGATCGACGGAGAGGCAATCGCCGAGGCGCTCAGAGCGAGTACGAAACTGAACATGAACATGAACAGGATGAGCGCCTGCGGAACCGCAAGGTCACTCTCGCCGGAGGTGAGGCTGTGGGCGTGGCTCAAGCGGTCAAAGCCCCAGGCGCTAAGTCCGACGATGACCACGGTGATCGTGACGAACGCGAGGAGGAGACGTCGCCGGACCGACTCTCTGATCGTGAGCGCGGCGATTGTCAAGGTCGGGTTCATCGCTTGCTCAGTAATTCGAGGAAGCGGGCTTCGAGACTCTGGTGCTCGGGGATCACGGCCTCGACCCGCGCGCCGAGGGCGACTAGCTCGTCGATCAAGTCGGCAATCCGTGGTGGATCGATGCCGTCGACGACGATCCACTCGTCCTGCCGGTGCCATCGACCGAACCGGCTGAGAGAGCTCCACCAGCTTGCCCCGGGTCCTGCCACCTTGAGCCGCACTCTGCTATGGCGACCGAGCAGCTCGTCAAGGCTGCCGGTGGCGATGGCCGTTCCTTTATCGATGACCGCCACGCGGTCGCACACATGCTCGGCCTCTTCGAGCAGGTGCGTGTTGAGAAACACGGTGGACCCCCGGTCGCGAAGCGCGCGAATGATCTCGCGCACGTCGTGGCGTCCGACGGGGTCGAGGGCGCTGGTGGGCTCGTCGAGCATCACCAGTGCGGGGTCGCCGAGCAAGGCCACGCCGAGCCCCAGCCGCTGCTGCATGCCTTTTGAGAAAGTGCCCACCCGGTCGTTGGCTCGCTCAAGCAGACCGACAGTCTCGAGGGCGCTGCGCGCTTCCTCCTCCCACGCTGCCTTGGGCAGCGCGAGGAGTCGGCAGTGCAACCGGAGCACCTCTTTGGCGGTGAGCAGGGCTTGGAAGCGAAACAGCTCGGGGAGATAGCCGATATGTCGTCTGGTCTCGCGGTCACCCAACGGCGCGCCGAGGACGAGCGCCTCGCCCCCGGTGGGGCGCGCCAGCCCCAGCAGGAGCTTCACGACCGTGGTCTTTCCCGCCCCGTTAGGGCCGAGGAACCCGAAGACCTCCCCTCGCTGCACCGTCATGGAGAGCGAATTCACGGCGATGGTGCCGCCGAAGCGCTTGCTCAGATCCGCCGCGTGGATCGCCGGGGACGCCGTCGCCTGGGGAGAGCGGCTCCCCGAGGAGGAGCCCGCGGCCTCTGAAAGCGAGACGGCCGTATCCCCGACGGACGCGGCGGCCCCGTCGAGGGCGGCCCTCTCAGCCGAGTTGGTCCGCGACATTCAGCACATCTCGCGAATCGAGGATTCCCGCGACCACATGCAACATCCTCCGACCGTCCTCCCACACCACCCCGGCGGCTGCGTTCAACTTGTCAGCGAGGAGTACGCCGGGCCAGCCGCCGACCTGCACCGAGCGAACCGAGGCGCCGGGCGGGACGGGCACCGGCAGGATCGTTCTCAAGTCGCCGAGCAGTCGGACCTCTTCTGCGAGCTCCGGCGGGATGCCGGGCTGGCTCAGCAAGAAGGCTTCGATCTGGCTCATGCTTGCACCCGTGGAGAGCGCCTTCGGGCGAGGCATGGTCGCCACGCCAAGTGTCGGCACGCCGGTCCCGCTCGTCGCGGCGTACTCCGCGAGGACGGCCGGCCCGGCGTCGAGAGTCACCGAGCTACCTCCGAGGCTCCCGGCGGTGGAGTTGAAGGTGACGGTGACGCTCGCGCGGGGCTGAACGATGAACTGTTGGACCGCGCCCACTCCCGCGGGAAGGCGGGCGGGCAGTGACACCGGAACGCCGGCTTCCCCGGCAGCCGCCCGAAGCGAGGACACCGGGTGGGCAGACCCTGAGGAGGACCATTTGATCGTCCCGAACCGAACCGTGCTCGATCCATCCGGGGTGGGGAAGCCTCCGAGCACGTGGCTGTCGCCCAGCCCCATGAAGGCGGTGATCGCCCGCATGTCGCCTTGGCTCAAGGACACCGGGGCCACGTGAGTCGGCGCGAAGATGGTGGTCAGCGTGGCCGCCGCCGCCGTGCCTGCGACCACGATCCCGATCGCACACATGACCAGCCCGGCCCGCAGCGACACACTCGGGAACCGCGCGCGCCGCGAGATCACCGGCGCTCGCCGCCACCGTCGATCGGCTCTCTCCTCCCGGCTCCATTGCAGCTCACGCCGGATCCGGGCCCATGCCATGTCGGCGTCCGGTACGAGCTGCGGGGCAGACAACAGCCGTGCCGCGAGTTCGGTGTCGCGGGCGATGCTCGCTCGCCGGGCACTGCAGCGGCCACAGTCGGCCACGTGCTCGGTGAATCTGTCGGGAACGGCCAGGGGCTCGTCATCGAGCCGCCGAAGCACCCCGTCAGGAATGTGTCTCACGGTCCATCTCCTTTCGAAGCGCGGACTCCGCTCTTCTGAGCAGGGTCCCGACGTTTCCGACCCTTACCCCGAGCGCCTCTGCGATCTCCACGTAGCTCATGCCGCAATGGCGCATCACCAGCGCCGCAGCCGAGCGGCGTGGCAGACGACGCAGGACGCGACGAAGCTCAGCTCGCGCCTCTCGCTCGATCACCGTGTCCTCGGCGCTGGGCAGGGAACTCACGGCCTGCACCTGGAGCTCGCGCTTGTCTCGACGCCGCTCACCGCGAAGCACGTTGAGCGCCGTGTGTACCGCCGCGACCCTAACCCATCCCGCAGCCTGCTCGTAATCGCCAGGAAAGCGCCGGTAGGCGGCTAGGAAGACCTCCTGCGCCACATCCTGCGCCCCCTGCAGGTCGCCGACTACTGTCTGTGCGAGGCGCACGACGACCCGGTAGTGGTCGCGAAAGAACGCCTCGAAGCCAGCCAGGCCGGATCTGGCATCAGAGCACTCCAACCGCTCGTCATGTCGCGTCTGCAACCCCATCACAACCACTTAGCACCGCGGCAACGCCAAATGTGACACGTTGGGGAATGTCGCGGCGTCGACCCCCGCGGGCTGATGGACCCTGATGAGCGAGCCACGTCCGATCCTCGGCGGAGCGGAGGCCACGATTGCACCCGCCTGTAGGCAGGTAATCCTTTTCCTTTTCCCACCTCGCCTCGAGCCGCGTTCCGCGCTGGAGTACGCTCCGCGAAGAAGGGTTGCGAGCCAATGACTGAGGCGGGGCCGGCACAGCGTGATCCACTGCTCGACGGTGGCGAGGCACTACGTCGTGGTGCCTGGGGTGAGGCGCGCGAGCACTTCGAGGCGGCCCTAGAGGAGCGCGAAACGCCACAGGCCCTGGAAGGACTCGGCATGGCCGCGCAATGGCTGGTCGACCGGGAGACCGTGTTCGTCGCTCGGGAACGCGCCTACCGGCTGTATCGCCAGCGCCAATTACCACGCGACGCTGCCCGCGTCGCCATCCAACTCGCCTGGGACTACCGCACCTTCCGCGGCGAGCCGGCCATTGCGACCGGCTGGCTGCAGCGCGCGCACGACCTCCTGTCGGACGAAGAATCGTCATCGGAGCACGGCTGGCTTGCCCTCCGCGAGGCGTCGGTCCTCCTCGCCAGCGGACGGCTCGCGGCTGCGCACGAGCTGGCGAGCCACGCGGTCGAACTCGGGCGCTTGCTGTCCGACGTTGATCTCGAGATGACCGCGCTGGCCCTCGATGGGTTGCTGCTCGTCAACGAAGGAAAGGTTGCGGAGGGGATGCGGCGCCTCGACGGTTCGGCGGCGGCGATCGTCGGAGGAGACCTCCAGGATCTGTCCGCGATCTCGCACTCCTGCTGCTACCTGATCTTCGCCTGCGAGCGCGTGCGCGATTTCGATCGGGCCGGACAATGGTGCGAGCGCCTGGCGGAGTTCTGCGAGCGCTACGGCTCGAAACCCTTGTTCTCCGTCTGCAGGACACACTACGCCGGCGTCCTGATGTTCCGCGGACGGTGGCCGCAGGCGGAGGAAGAGTTGCGGCTCGCCGCTCCAGAGCTCGAGACCAACGTGGCCGGCATGGCCGGCGAGGCATTTGTCGCACTGGCCGAGCTCCGCCGGCGACAGGGTCGAACCGATGAAGCGGCGAGGATGTTCGCCGAGGTCGAACATCTCCCCGACGGCCGACTCGGATGCGCGAGAGTGGCGCTCGATCAGGGCGAGTACCGTACGGCAGCCGACCACGCTGAGCAGTACCTGCGCCAGGTCGGTAGCGAGGCCAAGACACGGCGAGTCGCCGGACTCGAGGTCCAGGTCCGCGCTCTCGCCGCGCTTCGTGACTCCGACCGAGCGCAGCACGCACTGGAGGAGCTCACACTGATCGCTACCGACGTGGATACCGAGCCGCTGAGGGCCTCCGCGCTCGCCGCGGAAGGTGCCAGCGCCGCGGCGGCCGGCGACCTGCCGGGGGCACGGCCGGCACTAGAGGACGCAGTGACGCTCTATGCGCGGAGCGGCATGCCGTATGAGTGCGCCTTGACGCGCATCGAGCTCGCCCAAGTTCTCGCCGCTTCCGGACGCAACGACGACGCCAACAAGGAGTGCGCGCGGGCGACCGAGGCCCTCGAGCAGCTGGGCGTCGTCTCGAAACCATCGCCGTCCAACGGCAAATCACTCGGGTTGACGGGGCGCGAACTCGAGGTGCTCGCCCTGGTCGCGGACGGTCTCACCGACCCGCAGATCGCGCAGCGGCTCGTGATCAGCGAGCACACCGTCCACCGCCACGTCTCGAACATCCTGGTGAAGCTCTCCTGCTCCTCGCGAGCCGCCGCGGTCAGGCGCGCGGCGGCGGCGGGCGCACTCTGACCAGCGCTGGCCGAATCCGGCCACATGAAGGGCCGGACGAAGATGGCCGCATCACGCGATGCCGCACAACCGACCGCAGGCAGATCCTGTGCGCCATGGAAGGCCCACCGGATCCGCAAAACGGACTGGCCGTTCCGCACGAGCTCAGGCTCGTCGCCGCCGGGATCACGACGCTGGTCGCGAGGCGGATCCTGGAGACGAAAGGCGACGTCATGTCCGCACCAACTGCACCAGTCCATCCCACGCCGATCGCAAACTCGGACGAGCAGAGTCCCCTCGCGTCCGGCACCCGCCTGAAATGTGACGCGGCTGCCGATGTCCTGATCGTCGGGGCGGGCCCCGCGGGGCTTGCTGCAGCCGCGGAGCTTGGACGCCGCGGGATCTCCGCGCTCGTCCTCGAGCGGGGTGAGTCCGTCGCGACGTCCTGGCGCCGCCGATATGACCGACTGCGCCTCAACACCTCGCGTTGGACGTCGAACCTCCCTCACGCTCACTATCCCAAAGCAGCAGCCCTGTTTCCTTCACGCGACGACGTCGTCGGCTACCTCGAGGAGTACGCAGCCCGCAACAGCATCGAGATTCGTTGCGGCACGATCGTCGAGCGAGTCGATCGCGACGATCACCACTGGACGATCACGACGTCGGCAGGACGGATGACGGCCGCCCACCTCATCGTCGCGACCGGGCACCAGCACACCCCCTTGATTCCCGCCTGGCCCGGCCGCGAGCGGTTCAGCGGGCGCCTGCTCCATTCCGCCGAATACCGCAACCCGCGCGAGTTTCAGGGGGCTGACGTGCTGGTCGTCGGGCCTGGCTGCTCAGGCATGGAGATCGCCTACGACCTATCCCAGGGCGGCGCCAGCCGTGTCCGTGTCGCCATCCGCACGCAGCCAAACATCATCCTGCGGCAAGCCGGGCCCTTGCCGGGGGACGTGCCAGCCACGCTCATGTACCGGCTGCCGCCTCGGATCGGGGACCGTCAGACGCGCCTGATTCGGCGCGTGACGATTGGAGATCTGAGCGAGCACGGTCTGGTGCCGCCGAAGGAAGGGATCATGAGTCGGTCGCACCGCGAGGGCAAGGCGCCGGCGATTCTCGACAGGCCCGTCATCGACGCGATCAAGCGGCGCCGCATCGAGATCGTTGCCGCGGTCGACTCGCTCGACGCGACCGGCGTCATACTCGCAGATCGAACCCGGCTCGAGCCTCACGTGGTGATCGCGGCGACCGGCTACACGACGGGACTAGACCCGCTCGTCGGACATCTGGGCGTCCTCGACGAGCGCGGCGTCCCGCTGATCCACGGGGGCCCGGAAGCAGCCCCGGGCCTCCGGTTCATCGGCTACAAGCCGAGGCCCGCGCAGATCGGCTACGTCGGCGCCGAGGCGAAGAGCGTGGTCAAGCAGATCAGGAAGGAGCTGAAAAGCCGGGCGACTCGGTGAGTCCTGCCGCGACCTTCGTCGGGGGCCGGCGCGGCGGTCGCACGTCTACGGCGAGGACGTCGGCGAACCGGACGGTGATTGGTCTGTGGCCTTGAGGTGCTCGACCGCCACGAGTCCCGTGAGAACCGCGACTACCGCCAACGAGGCTACGAGCGCCGAGGCCGCCAGCGCGGCGGCGCTCACTGCCGCTAACACTGTGACCGTCAAGAGCCCGGCGCGCGGAGCGGTGCCGAAGACGAGCCGCAGGTACCACGTGCGCGCGAGCAGGAACATCGCAGATCCGCCAGCCAGCATGAGCACGAGAGCGACGGTCGCATCGCGCGATGGGTGATCGATCACCATCGCATTCCCGGCCGCGAGCGCGATCAGACCCGCGATTATGAGCAGCAGCCCGTTGACCGCCATCCGGCTTGCGTAAATGCGATCCACGCTGCTCGATACGTGCTCGCGGGCAATTGGCTCGGCGCGAAAGTACAACCACCACAGCGACAGCGTGCCCGTAAAGGCGAGCGTGCCGCTGACGAGCGTCGTCACGCGGATCGGGGCGGTCGCCAGGGCCACTCCGGGCGTCACAACCGTTTCGCCGAGAGCGATCAAGAGAAACAGCCGGCAGCGCTCCATCAGGTGCTCGCCGCCGAACTCGGCGCGCTCGGAACGGAGCCGACGGTGTAACAGCGGATGAGCGAGCCAGGTCCCGGTCAAATCGATTGCTGCGGCTGCACCCCAGACGACCGGGCGAAGGCGGGAGGAAACGGCAGCGCCAGCGATCCATATCGGCGCCGTGGCCGTCAGCCAGACGAGCGTCCTCACGAAGTGTTCATGGTTGAGGGGGTCCAGTTCGGTCGTCAGCATCCATGCGGTCCGACCAAGCTGGATACCGAGGAACGTGGCGACGAACACCCATGCCGCGTCAGCGAATGCCCGCGTGAGCGACACATTCATGAACAGCCCGGCGAGCATGACGACAATCACCATCCGGCGAGCCCGCGGATGGGTGGGCGCGTAGAGAGTCGCCGCCCAGCTCGTGTACATCCAGACGGCGAACATCGGGAGATAGAGGACCAGCGTCTCGGCCGCACCACGCCAGGAGGGCCTTGCCACCAAGTGTCGCGTGAGCTGCGATACGCCCAGCACGAAGACGAGGTCAAAGAGCAGCTCCAGCGGCGATACCTCTTGCTCCGCCGGATCGCGAAGTATCGGGTTGGTGGCGTGGTTCGCCAAGCTCACCCTGCCTCGTCCGTAGTGTGATCAGTTCTCGCGTTCACCACGCCATCGGCTGCTAAGCCGTGGACCGCAAGCAGCACCTCACGCAGGCGTTGCCAACATTGGGCCTAACTGCGGCAGCGCAGCGCTACCAACGACGCGCCATGCTAACTCCGCGTCGCGCCCTCGCGGACCGGCTGAGCGATACCGATGAGGTTGCCCTCGCTGTCGAAGAAGAACGTGCCCAGTTCGCCGGACCCCTTGCTCGGGTAGTTATCCGGGGCGGCGATCGTGTCGCCTCGGACCTCGAAGCCGGACATCTCGAAGCGCTCGAACGTCACGCCCCGGGCTCGCAGATCGGCCAGGGTCGCCTCGAGGTCGTCGACCTCAAAAGCCATCTGGGTCGATGTCCCCGACGGCATTCCC
>JAFASF010000104.1 GCA_019244745.1 Solirubrobacterales bacterium
CTCTCTCCGCTCGCCGTGTGCCGTCCCGAGGACACCGAATCGGGTGATCGTGATCGGGAAGTACGACGGTCCGCCGCTCGCGAGCAGGCTCCCTCCCTGATGGCCCGCGGGCTCGCCCTCGAGCCCGCGGGCCGCCGTGCACGCCGGCGGCGCGAACCGCGCTACCGTGCGGCGCAGTGACGACGTTCGCGGTCAAGTTCCTCGGCTGCAAGGTCTCGCAGGCGGACGCGATGATCGCGCGCCAGGCCCTCCTGGACGCCGGACACGCCGAGGCGCCGGAGGCCGAGGCCGAGCTGCACGTGATCAATACCTGCTGCATCACGAGCGAGGCCGAGGCGAAGTCCCGCCAGTCGGTGCGGCGCTCACTTAAGGGGGCGAAGAGCGTGTTCGTCTCGGGCTGCGCGGCCAACCTGCGGCCGGGGCAGTTCGCCGAGATCGACTCCCGCGTACGCCCGTTCGTGGGCACGGCCGAGGACGTCGCCGGCGCCATGGCCGACGACCTGGGAGCGTGCGCGGACCTACGCACCGACGTACTCGCGCGCCAGGGCCCAGAACAAGCCGCCCGCACCCGCGGATTCCTGAAGGTCCAGGACGGGTGCGACTGCCACTGTGCCTACTGCATCATCCCGACCGTGCGGGGCGCAGCGCGCTCTCGCCCCGCGAGCGCGGTGCTCGACGAAGCTCGTCGGCGGGTCGCCCAGGGTCAGCCCGAGGTCGTGATGACCGGGATCAGCGTGGGGGACTACCGCGATCCGGAGCACGGACTCGAGCTCGGTGAGCTGATGATGGAGGTGGCGCGGGCTCCCGGCGTCGAGCGGGTCCGGCTCTCGAGCGTGGAGGTGATCCACGTCAAGGACTCGCTCGTGGAGGCGCTCGCGACCGAGGCCAAGGTGTGCCCGCACCTCCACATCCCACTCCAATCGGGCGACGACGCCGTCCTGCGCGACATGGGCCGCAATTACAGCGCTTCGGAATACGTGGACCAGGTTCGGGCCGTGAGGGAGGCGGTGCCGCACCTGAACGTCACGACCGACGTGATCGTCGGCTTTCCGACCGAGGACGAGCGCGCCTTCGAACATACCCTCGAGCTGCTCGATAGCGCCGAAATAAGCCGCGTCCACGCGTTCTCCTACTCGCCCCGCCCGGGCACCGTCGCCTCCGATCTCGGCGACCGGGTCGCGCCCGAGGAGAAGAAGCGCCGCTCGCGCGAGCTGCGGGGGCGCTCGGAGGTCCGCTCGCGCCACCACCGCGCGGCCAAGCTCGGCCACCGTGAACAGGTGTTGGTCGACAAGGTCGCGGACTCTCAATGCTCGGGCTACAGCGCCGATTACACGCGGTGCTACCTGCCCGCGGGCGCCGCGGCGCGCGGGGAGGTCGTCGACGTCGTCTGCGAGGAGCTCTACGCCGACGGTCTCACGTGCGGGCTTCCGAGCGGGCCAGGGCTATCCTCAGAGGTGTGACCGTCACCGAACAAGTGCGCGCGGACATGAACAGCGCGATGAAAGCCGGCGAGAAGCAGCGCGTGAGCGCGCTGCGCCTTGTGCTGTCCGAGCTCCAGAAGGACGCCAAGGAGGGGAGGGGCGACGAGCTTGCGGTGCTCCGCCGGGAGCGCAAGCGCCGGATCGATGCCGCGAGCCAGTTTCGCGAAGGGGGCCGTCCCGAGCTCGCCGACCAGGAGGAAGCCGAGGCCACGATCATCGAGCACTACCTGCCGGCGGAGCTCGGCGATGCCGAGCTCGACGCGATAGTCGCGGCGGCGATCGCCGAGACCGGCGCCAGCTCTCCCAAGGACATGGGGCAGGTGATGAAGGCGGTCATAGCCAGGGCCGGCGGGCGCGCGGACGGCAAGCGCGCCTCCGCGCGCGTGCGCGAGGCGCTGGGTGCGTAGGCAGATCGAGCTCGACAACGCGGTCGCGGCCGAGCTCGCGGGCAGCGAGGACGCGGTGTTGCGCACGCTCGAGGGCCACCTCGACTGCGAGGTGTACCTGCGCGGCAACATCCTGACGCTCGAGGGCGAGGCAGAGGCCGTGGACGACGCCGCCGCAGTGGTGAGCGAGCTCTCGGAGTTGATCGCCCAGGGCCACGACATCGCCCCCGGCACGATCGAAGCAGTCACCCGGGCTCTCGACCAGCACGAATCGCCCGCGCGCATCCTCGACGACGTGGTGTGGCGCCACCGTGCGACCAAGGTGGCGCCAAAGACCGTCAACCAGAAGCGCTACGTCGACTCGATCCGCCACCACACGATCACGTTCGGAATCGGTCCCGCGGGAACCGGCAAGACATTCCTGGCCGTCGCGCTCGCCGCGGCCGCGCTAAGCCGGCGCGAGGTCAACCGGATCATCCTCACCCGGCCGGCGGTCGAGGCCGGAGAGCGGCTCGGGTTCCTCCCCGGAGACCTGATGGCCAAGGTCGACCCCTACCTGCGTCCGCTGTTCGACGCCCTGCACGACATGCTCGAGCCCGACCGCGTCTCCCAGCACCTCGAGCGCGGAGTGATCGAGGTGGCGCCGCTGGCTTTCATGCGGGGAAGAACCCTGAACGACAGTTTCATCATCCTCGACGAGGCCCAGAACACCAGCCCCGAGCAGATGAAGATGTTCCTGACGCGCCTGGGGTTCAACTCGAAGATGGTGGTCACCGGCGACATCACCCAGATCGATCTTCCGCGCGACCAGGATTCGGGCCTCGTGGTCGTCGCCGACATCCTCGACGAGGTCGAGGGAATCGAGTTCGTGCGCTTCGGCGGCGAGGACGTCGTCCGCCACAAGCTCGTGCAGCGGATCGTCGCCGCGTACAACGAACACACGCAGCGGCTGGCGCCCGAGCTCCGACCGCGCAAGCGAGCGTAAAGGCATGCTCGACGTCGACGTGATCGGGATCGACGCGTTCGCGCGCGATGCACCGAGCGTGACCGAGATCGAGGAGCTGTGCGACCTCGCCGTCTCCTCGGCGGGCATCGCCGAAGGTCACGTTGCGGTCGAGTTCGTGGACGACGAGCGGATAACCGAGCTCAACCGCGAGTTCCGCGGCCTGGACGAGCCCACCGACGTGCTGTCGTTCGGCGTCGACGAGGACGGCCACACCGCCGGCCCACGCGAGCTCGGTGACATCGTGATCTGCGCCGGGCACACGGCAGACCTGCGCGAGGCGATCGTCCACGGCGCGCTTCACCTGACGGGCATGGATCACGAGACCGACGACGGGGAGATGCTCGCGCTTCAGTCCGAGCTGATGCGCTGGGTCAGATGAGCACGCCGGCGGCGGGCGCCGAACGCACCCCGACTCGGTCGGGCTTCGTCGCGCTCGCGGGCCGCCCCAACGTCGGCAAGTCGACCCTGGCCAACGCGATCATCGGCGCCAAGGTGGCGATCGTGTCCGACAAGCCACAGACCACCCGGCGGGCGATTCGCGGGGTCGCCACGGGGCGGGGATGGCAGCTCGTGCTCGTCGATCTGCCCGGCGTCCAGCGCCCCCGCGACGCTCTTACCGAGAGGATGCAGCGCCGGGTGCAGCGCGAGCTGTCCGACGCCGACGGCTGCCTGTTCGTGGTCAACGCCGAGCAGGGAATCGGTCCCGGAGACCGCTTCATCGCGAGGTTGCTCGAAGACGCGCCGGTGCCAGTGGTGATCGCGGTCAACAAGGTCGACCGCACCGACCGCCAGAAGACCGCCGCCGCGCTTTCCGCCGCCGAAGGGCTCGGCGTGCCCGATGAGATCTTTCCCGTCTCGGCGCGCACCGGCGCCGGCGTCCGCCCGCTCGTCGACCACCTCGTGTCGCTGCTGCCAGAGGGTCCGTTCTACTTCGAGCCCGAGCAACACACCGACCAGCCCGAGCCGGTGCGGCTCGCGGAGCTCGTGCGCGAGCAGGTGCTGGCCCGCACCCGCGCCGAGGTTCCCCACGCCGTGGAGGTGCAGCTCGAGGCGATCGAGCAGCGTCGCGACGATCTGGTGCGGATCGAGGCGGTGATCCTCTCCGAAACCGAATCGCAGAAGGCGATCCTGATCGGCGCTCAAGGACGGATGATCAAGGCGATCGGTATCGCGGCCAGGCGCGCGATCGAGCGGGAGCTCGGGACCCACGTCCATCTCGACCTCTCGGTCCGTGTCCGGCGCCACTGGCGAGCCGACGAGCGGCTCCTGGACCGCCTGGGGATCGAATGACCCTCTCCTTCCTCTAAGGCCCCCGGCAGGCGCGCGCGTAGAAGGCCATGTAGTCCGGCCAGCGGCTGTCCCAGTAGGAGCTGTCGTGGCCTCCGGGGGCGATCGAGAACGTCACCCGGGCGCCGTGCGCCCGCAGCTCGCGGGCGAGCGCCGCGTTGGCGGGCCGGAACGCATCGCTCGTGCCCACGTCGAGCCAGACCGGCGTCCGCGCGTACAGGTTCTCTCCGCGCGCAGCTCCGAGCATGTCGTTCACCCCGAAATCCGCCGCGTTGTCGAACGCCCGAGGCGCGCTTGCCGCCGCGCGCCGCCAAAGCGCCGCGGAGTGGCCCCCGACGGCACAGAACAGCCCCGGGTAGAAGCGCGCGATGTCCAGCGCCCCGAAGCCACCCATCGAGATCCCGCCGATCGCGATCCGGTGGCGGTCCGCGTTCAGCAGCGCGAGTGCGTGCGGGATCACCTCGTCGACGACGTAGCTGCCCCAGGGCCCGCTCGTCCGGTTGTGCCAGTAGGAATCGTCGCCTCCGCCCGGAAAGACGACGTCGGGCGCTGAAGCACCCTGGGCCGCGAGCGCGGCGAACATCGCCGAGCTCAGATTCTGATCCTGCCCGTCCGAACCCGTGTCGTGCAGGAACACCAGCAAGGGCCGTCCGCGCCCATCCGTCCCCGGCGGCACGACCGCGACCGCCGGCAGCGACCGGTGAAGCAACCGGCTGTTGATCTCAAACCGGGTCTCGCGGGCGCCGTGCAGGTTCGTCCGCCGCGATCGGATGACCAGCACGACCGCCGCCGCGGCCGCCGCCAGCAGCACCGCGACCACGAACAGCCGGAGCAGCATGAGGCGCCGCCTCCGCGCGCGGATCCGCCTGCTGTGGACCGGCTGGAGCGGGGAGAGCGGAGACATCCGGTATGAGAGGCTGGTTGGCCACCTAGAATCGTCGCTCCCGTGGACGATTCCCAGATCGCGTTCGATGAAAAGGGCCTTGTGCCCTGCATAGTGCAGGATTGGCGCACCGGCGAGGTCCTCACCCTGGCCTACATGAACGCCGACGCGCTCAAGCTCACGCGCCAGACCGGTGAGATGCACTTCTTCAGCCGCTCGCGGCAGGAGATCTGGCACAAGGGCGCCACGTCCGGGAACACGCAGGCGCTGAAGCAGATCCGCTACGACTGCGACGGCGACGCCCTGCTCGCGCTCGTCGAGCCGGCGGGCCCCGCCTGCCACACGGGCGAGAGGACGTGCTTTCACCGTGGGGACCTCGCGCCTGGAGCGCCCCACGAAACGCTGCCGGCGCTCGAGCGGACGATCGCCGAGCGCGCTCGCGCGAGGCCGGAAGGGTCATACACCGCGAAGCTGCTCGACGACTCGCGGCTGGCCGGCGCGAAAGTGCAGGAGGAGGCCGAGGAGGTCGTCCGCGCCGCGCGGAAGGAATCTCAGAGCCGCGTCGCCGAGGAGGCGGCCGACGTGCTCTACCACCTCGCGGTTCTGTTGCGCGGGCGCGACCTGACGCTCGCCGACGCCGAGCAGGTGCTCGATGGCCGTCGCGCACGCTGAAACGGCTCGGGCGGGTGCCACCCCCTCACTCGCGGGCGTTCGCGAGCTGGCGCGCGACCACAACCTGATCCCGGTGCGCGAGACGTTCATCGACGACTGCCAGACTCCGGTGTCGGCGTTCTTGAAGCTCCGCGAGCGGGGTCCCGCGTTCCTGCTCGAATCCGCCGAGCAGGGTCGCGTCGGGCGCTACTCGTTCATCGGTTATCGCCCCCGGAAGGTGCTGCGTTGGTCGCTCGGCGACGCCGGCGACCCGTACCAGCTTGCGGCCGCCGAGCTGGGTCGCTTTCGCGCCGCCGCCCTGCCGAACCTCCCGCCGTTCGCGGGCGGGGCGGTGGGAGTGTTCGCGTACGACCTCGTGCGCACGGTCGAGCCGCTCGGCGAGCCGAATCCGGATCCGGTCGGCGCGCCCGACCTCGCGCTGATGCTGACCGATGGACTCGTCGTCTTCGACCACCTCCGGCGCACCGTCACCGTGCTCGCCAATGTCTATACGGACGACGATCTCGAGGCCTCGTACGCGCGGGCGCTGGAGATGATCGCGGAGGTGCGTTGGCGGTTGGCCGGCCCCCTCCCGAGCCCGCCCCGGCTTCCATGGCGCAATCGGGAGCTGCCGGTGTTCGAGGCGAACATGCCGCGCGAGCGCTTCGAGGCGATCGTGGCGAGGATCATCGAGTACATCCGCGCCGGCGACGCCTACCAGGTCGTCCCTTCCCAGCGTTGGTCGGCGGCGGCTCCGGTGGAGGCGTTCTCGATCTACCGCGGGCTGCGCGCGGTGAATCCCAGCCCCTACATGTACTTCCTTGACTTCGGCGACTTCGAGATCGCCGGCGCCAGCCCGGAGCCGCTGATCACGGTGAGCGGGCGGACCGTCTCGACGCGCCCGATCGCCGGCACCCGACCGCGCGGGGAAAGCGCCGAGGACGACCGCCGGATCGCCGAGGAGCTGCTCGCCGACCCCAAGGAGCGCGCCGAGCACGTGATGCTGGTCGACCTCGGGCGCAACGACCTCGGGCGGGTATGCGAGTACGGGAGCGTCGAGGTCGAGAGCTTCATGGCGGTCGAGAACTACAGCCACGTCATGCACATCGTCTCGAGCGTCGTGGGCAGGTTGCGCGAGGGCTTCAGCTCGCTCGACGCGCTGCGCTCGGTGCTCCCGGCGGGCACGCTGTCGGGCGCGCCCAAAGTCCGCGCGATGCAGATCATCGACGAGCTCGAGCCGGTCAAGCGCGGCGGCTACGGGGGAGCGATCGGCTACGTCAGCTACACGGGCGACCTGGACACGTGCATCCACATCCGCACGGTCGTGGTCAAGGACGGGATCGCGCACGTCCAGGCGGGCGGTGGAACGGTGGCCGATGCCCGGCCCGACTACGAGTACCGCGAATCCGTGGCCAAGGCGAAGGGCGTGCTCGCGGCGATCGAGCTCGCGGCGGGCAGCACCGAGTGGCCCTAAGTGGGCACTAACCCCAGCTACCGTTGACGTGCCGTGAGAGTCCTCGTCCTCGACAACTACGACAGTTTCACCTACAACCTCGTCCAGTACCTCGGCGAGCTCGGAGCCGAGCTCGAGGTCGTGCGCAACGATCACGCCACGGTCGACGAGCTGCTGATCCGCGGCTATGACCGCGTGGTGGTATCCCCGGGTCCGTGCACCCCGAACGAGGCCGGCATTTCCCTCGAGGCCGTGCGCCGGTTCCCGGAGGCGAGGATCCCGACGCTCGGGGTCTGCCTCGGCCATCAGGCGCTGGTGCAGGCCTGGGGTGGCCGGGTCGTGCAGCACGAGCCTGTGCACGGCAAGACGTCGAAGATCGAGCACGACGGCAAGACGATCTTCCGAGGCCTGCGCGAGCCGCTCGAGGTCGGGCGCTACCACTCGCTCGTGGCCGATCCCGAGCTCCCCGACGCGCTGGCCCAGAGCGCGTTCGGCGGGGACGTGGTGATGGCCGTCCGGCACCGCGAGCTTCCCGCCGAAGGCGTCCAGTTCCATCCCGAGTCGGTGCTCACCGAGCAGGGGCGCGAACTGTTGTCGAACTTCCTCACCGGTGCTCGATGAGATGACCGCCGGTCCGGACCTGCTCACGCGCTCGATCGACAAGCTGGCCAACGGGGCCGACCTGAGCCTCGAAGACACCGCCGCGGTCCTGTCGGAGATCATGTCCGGCAACGCCTCGGAGGTCCAGATCGCGGCGTTTCTGATCGCGTTGCGGACGAAGGGGGAGACGGAGCACGAGCTGGCCGGGCTTGCGCGCACGATGCGGGCATTCGCCGCCCCGGTCAAGGTCTCGAGCGACGACTTGCTCGACACCGCCGGAACCGGGGGCGGCCGCCGCACGTTCAACGTCTCGACCACGGCGGCGCTCATCGCTGCCGGCGCCGGCTGCATGGTCGCCAAACACGGCAACCGCTCCGCGACCGGCCTCTCCGGCTCGGCGGACGTGCTCGAGGCGCTAGGGGCGCGGATCGACCTCCCGCCCGACTCCGTGGCGCGCTGCATCGAGGACGTCGGCTTCGGGTTCATGTTCGCGCCCGCCCACCACCAGGCCACCCGCTATGTGGTGCCCGTGCGCCGGCAGCTCGCGGTGCGCACGATCTTCAACTTCCTGGGGCCGCTGACCAACCCGGCCGGCGCCATGCGGCAGCTGATCGGGGTCTCCGACCCCGCCTATCTCGAGACCATGGCCGGTGCCCTGGCGGTGCTGGGAACCAAGCACTCGCTGCTGGTCTCGAGCGAGGACGGGCTGGACGAGCTCAGCATCTCCGCCCCCACGCACGTCGTCGAGGTCAAGGATGGGCAGGTGCGGCGCTACCTCCTCACGCCCGAGGAGGTGTCGCTCCCACGCTGGCCCACGGACGCCGTCCCCGGCGGCGACCCGCGCGAGAACGCGGACATCGCCAAGCGCATATTCGGCGGCGAGCAGGGCGTCGCGCGCGACCTGGCCGTCCTCAACGCCGGCGCGGCCATCTACGCCGGAGGCGCGGCCGACACGCTCGCAGGCGGCGTGCGGGCGGCCGGGGAGGCGATCGACAGCGGCGCGGCAGCCGGGGCGCTCGACCGGTTCGTGGCCCACACGCACACGCTCGTGACGATCCGATGAACGCGCTCGAGCGGATCGTCGCCGCGACCCGGACGGAGGTGGCCCGGAGGCGGGAGGAGGTGCCCGAACGCGCGTTGGCAAAAGTCGCCGAGCGCCGCGGCCGCGAACGGGATTTCCGCCCGTTCCTGGAGGCGCTGCGAGCCCCCGGGATCTCCCTGATTGCCGAGCACAAGCGCCGTTCGCCTTCCGCGGGCATCATCCGCGACGGGGTGGCGCTCGAGGACGTCGTCGGCGCCTACGAGCGCGGCGGTGCCGCGGCGCTGTCGATCCTCACCGATGGTCCGAGCTTCGGGGGGTCACTCGACGATCTGCGCGCGGCCCGGGCTGCCTCGTCGCTGCCGATCCTGCGCAAGGACTTCACCGTCGACCCCTACCAGGTCTACGAGGCCCTGGCGGCGGGCGCCGACGCGATCCTGCTGATCGTCGCCGCCCTCGACGAACCAGACCTGGCCCGGCTGCACGAACACGCGCGCGACGCCGGACTGGTGGCGCTGGTCGAAGTCCACGATGCTCGAGAGCTCGACGCGGCGCGCTCGGCCGGCGCCACCCTGATCGGGATCAACAACCGCGATCTGACCACGCTGCGCGTCGACGTCAACCGCACCTTCGAGCTGCTGCCGCGCATCGACCGCGACGACGGGATCACCGTGGTCGCCGAATCGGGGTTCAGCGCGCCCGCCGAGATCGACGGACTCGAGAGGGCCGGCGTGGCGGCCGTGCTCGTCGGAGAGGCGCTGATGCGCTCGGTCGACATCGAGGCGGCGTGCCGAAAGCTCGCAAAACGGGCCGTCCTTTAGCTCTACTTCAGCGCCCATTAGAAACTGAACGGCGGTGAAAGGCGCCGTCCGCTGGTATTTCGCATCGTCGGTGCTCGGCGGGATCGTCGTCGCGGGAGCGTTCCTCGCGCTCGGGGTCACGGGCCGCCGCACGACGCAGACGATCGTGGTGCAGTCGCCGGTCTACTCCCAGCCCGCGTCGAGCTCCGCCTCCGGGCTGACGCCACACGACATCTACCAGCGAGACGCCCCCGGAGTCGTGTTCGTCAAGGCCCAGATCGTTCAGCAGATCGAGGACCCGTTCGACCTGTTCCCCCAGCAGGAGCGGAGCGTCTCCACTGGCTCCGGCTTTCTCATCGACCAGCGCGGCGACATCCTCACGAACTACCACGTGATCGAGGGCGCCAGCCGCACCACCGGCGTCTCCGCCCAGTTCGAGGACAACGTCACCCGTCAAGCCCGGGTCATCGGCGCGGACCCCAGCAACGACCTCGCCGTGCTGCGAGTCGACATGAGTGGCGTGCCGTCCGTCCGTCCGCTCGAGCTCGGCGACTCGACGACCGTCGAGGTCGGAGATCCCACGCTCGCGATCGGCAACCCGTTCGGGCTCGACCGCACGCTCACCAGCGGAATCGTCTCCGCGCTGCAGCGTCAGATCCAGGCCCCCGACGGCTTCAGCATCGACAACGTCATCCAGACCGACGCGCCGATCAACCCCGGCAACTCGGGCGGACCGCTGCTCGACGCCGCTGGACGGGTGATCGGAATCAACTCGCAGATCGAGACCGGCGGAGGAAACGGCCAGGGCAGCGTCGGGATCGCGTTCGCGGTCCCAGTTGACACGGCCAAGGAGTTCCTGCCGCTGCTCGAGCACGGGCGGGACGCGGCGAAGCACTAGTGGGGCTCCCGGAAACGTTCCACCCGTAATGCCGGACCGGATGACCGCCAGGCTGCGTCCTCGGATCCTCGTGTGGCGCTGCTACACGTCGGATCCTGCGTCCTCCCTGACGGCCCCCGTCTCGACCTTCCGGGCGAGCTGGCTATCCATTTCGGTCCCCCTGCCTGTGCTCGGGGCGATCGGGCGTGCGCGCCTGAACGCGGCCGACCCCGGATTGTGAGGAGATGCCAACGGCGAATACCTGCGGGGGCACCCCGGGGTGACCTGGTCGCTCTAGTACGCCATATACGCGTACTGGAGCGTCCAGGTCCGTGGCTCCCCGTTCCCAGGCGCGCGAGCTTGTGATCCAGCCACTGCTTCCGGGGGCAGCAACGAGGCGGATGGCGGCCGGCCCGCGTCCGCGCGAGGCTCCCCACCATCGGGGAATCCGCAGGATCGCCGGCTGGCTCGCGATCGGGGGGAGCGAAGTGGATACCCGGTCCGGGCGAAACGTTTCCGGTCGACCCACTAGTCAGGAGAGTCGGCGGCCCCCGGGCGGGCCGTACGATTGAGTGCGTGACCAAGATCAAGTTCTGCGGGCTGACCTCGCTGGCGGATGCTGAACGCGCCATGTCCGCGCGCGCCTGGGCCATCGGCCTGAACTTCTGGCCGCGCTCGCCCCGCCGCTGCGACCCGGCTGTGGCCGCGGAGATCGCCGCTGCGCTCAAGCGCCGCGTCGAGGTCGCCGGGGTGTTCGTCAACGCCACGCTCGACGAGCTGGCGGCGACCGCCGACGGCGTCGGGCTGACGATGTTGCAGCTCCACGGCGACGAGGGGCCGGCGTACTGCGCCGAGGCGGCTCGAAGGACCGGCTGCGAAGTGATCAAGGCCGTGCGGGTGCGAAGCCGTGCCGACATCCAGGCGGTGGCGTCGTTTCACACCGACTACCACCTCCTCGACAGCTACACCCCGGGCGTTCCGGGCGGCACCGGCGCGACGTTCGCCTGGGAGATCGCGCGCTCGCACCGCGGGCCCGTGCCCGTGATCCTGAGCGGCGGGCTCACGCCGGAGAATGTCGCCGAGGCGATCGCGATCGCCCGGCCCTTTGCCGTCGATGTCGCGAGCGGCGTCGAGGTAAGCCCGGGACGCAAGGACCCCGTCAAGCTCGAGGCGTTCTCGAATGCAGTGGCTGGTGCGCATGCGCCCCAGCCCGGGGGCGCGCATGCGCGCCCCCGCAGCTGGATGACTCGGGCGCCGCGCGATCAGGCGAGGCCGGATGCCGAGCGCGCGGCACGCCCGAGGGCACATGTGCCGACCCGAACACCACTATGACCACGATCGAGCATCGCTTCGGCCCCTACGGCGGGCAGTACGTCCCGGAGACGCTGATGCCGGCGCTGACCGAGCTCGAGGAGGCGTGGCTCGCGGCGCGCGAGGACCCCGGATTCCGCTCGGAGCTCGACGCGCTGCTGCGCGACTACGTCGGGCGGCCCTCGCCGCTGTACCTGGCCGCGCGTCTGAGCGAACAGGCCGGCCACACGATCTACCTCAAGCGCGAGGACCTCAACCACACCGGCGCCCACAAGATCAACAACGCCCTCGGGCAGGCGCTGCTCGCCAAGCGGATGGGCAAGCGCCGGATCATCGCCGAGACCGGCGCGGGACAGCACGGCGTGGCGGCCGCCACCGCGTGCGCCCTCCTCGACCTCGAGTGCGTCGTCTACATGGGCACCGAGGACATGCGCCGGCAGAAGCCCAACGTCGACCGGATGGGGCTGCTCGGGGCGCGTGTGGAGCCCGTCGAGGCCGGCGCCCGGACCCTGAAGGAGGCGGTTTCGGCGGCGATCCGAGACTGGGTCACGAACGTCAGGACCACGCACTACATCATCGGGTCGTGTGTGGGCCCGGCGCCGTATCCGGCGCTCGTGCGGGACCTTCAGCGGGTGATCGGAGACGAGGCTCGGGCCCAGGTGCTCGAGGCGGCGGGCCGGCTTCCCCAGCGCGTCATCGCCTGCGTGGGCGGCGGCTCCAACTCCATCGGGGTCTTCACCCCGTTCGTCGGCGACGGCGACGTGGAGCTGGTCGGCGTCGAGGCGGCCGGCGAGGGGCTCGACACCGGACGGCACGGCGCGCCGCTCACCGTGGGCGGTCTTCCCGGCGTGCTCCACGGCTCGTTCTCGGCCATCATGCAGGACGAGGACGGGCAGATCCTCGAGGCCCACTCGATATCCGCCGGGCTCGACTACCCGGGCACCGGACCGGAACACGCGTGGCTGCGCGATTCGGGGCGGGCGCGATACGTCGCGGTCACCGACGCGGAGGCCCTCGCGGCGTTCGCGACGACCGCGCGTCTCGAGGGCATCATTCCGGCACTGGAGAGCGCGCACGCCCTGGCCTTCGCGCTGGCCGGCGAGTTCTCAGAGCTCGACCTGGTGTGCCTGTCCGGGCGCGGAGACAAGGATCTCGAGGAGGCGCTCGGGCACATGGGACACCAATGACGGGGGTCGAGCGGATCGCGGAGGCGTTCGAGTCCGCGCGGGCGAACGGGCGGCGGGCGGCCCTGATGCCGTACATGATGGGCGGGTTTCCGGATCTCGAGACCTCGAGGCGGATCGGGCTCGCCTACGCCGGGGCGGGGGCGGACCTGGTGGAGCTGGGCGTGCCGTTCTCGGACCCGCTCGCCGACGGTCCCGTGATCCACGCGGCCGGCACCGCCGCCCTGCGCGCCGGCACGACGCTCGACCATGTGCTCGAGGTTGCCCGAGCCCTGGCGCCCGAGGTTGCCCTCGTGGTCATGTGCTACTCGAACGTGATCCTGGCTCGAGGGATCGAGCGGTTCGCCGATGCGCTCGTGCAGGCCGGTGCCAGCGGCGTGATCGTTCCCGACCTCCCGATCGAGGAGGCGGCGGAGATGCTCGGGGTGTGCGATCGGCGCGGGCTCGCGCTCGTGCCCCTGGTGGCGCCCACGACGCCGGATGAGCGCCTGGGGCTGATCGGTGCGCGAGCGCGCGGGTTCGTGTACACGGTGTCGCTCACCGGCACCACGGGCGAGCGGGCGAGCGTCGACGGCGGGCTTGCCGGCGTGATAGCGCGAGCCGCCGCCCACACAGAGGTTCCGGTCGCCGTCGGCTTCGGGATCGCGACCCCCGAGCAGGCGGCCGCTGCCGCCGATGCCGGCGCCGAAGGCGTGATCATCGGCAGCCGCCTGGTTCGCGCGGCGGGCGAGGCCGAGGATCCGGTGGCGGATGTCGGCGAACTCGTGCGCGAGTTCTCGGTGGCGCTGCGGCAGTCCGCCGCCGGCGTTGGCTAGCATCCACGGGCGATGGGCCTGATCCTCACCGCCACGGCCGGGCTGTGCTTGTGGGTCGTTCTGTGGTCGCTGGGCGTCTCCGGCTTCGACGCGGTCATGATCGCGGGGGTCATGGTGGTGCTCGCGATCGCGGTCCGGAACCTGCTCCCGTTCCTGCCCGGCCGGCGGAGCTAGTCCTTCCCGTAATGAGCGCGAGCAGGCTCGCACGGCGCCGGGCAGTGGTGGGTTGCGCGGCCGCGCTGGCGGCCTCGCTGGCGGCCTGCACGGCTCCCGCCTCGACCGTGACCGTCAGCGGCAAGAGCCTGGCGATCTACGCGAGCGAGCCCCCGGGCTCGCCGCCGGCGCAGTCCTCCGACGTTCTGGACGCGGAGCAGCTCGCGTTGGCGCAGGCCGGCGGGCGCGTCGGCAACTTCGCGATCAGGTTCGTCCCTCTGCACGGGGCCAAGATCTCTGACAACGCCCGCGCGGCCATCCAGGACAAGACCGCGATCGCCTATCTGGGCGAGATTCCTCCGGGCGCCTCGGCGGACTCGCTGGGCATAACGAACGCTCTCGATCTGCTCCAGGTCACGCCGACCGACACCGCGATCGCGCTCACACAGGCCACGCCGGCGGTGCCGGGCGCCCCGAACAACTACTACGAGTCGCTGAAGAGCTACGGCCGGACGTTCGCCCGGGTCGTCCCGACCGCGGCGCAGGAGGCCAAGGCGCAGGTGCACGAGATGCAGAAGCTCCACGTGAGCAAGCTGTACGCGGCCAGCGACGGGAGCCAATACGGTGCGGCGATCGCGCACGCGGTCCAGCAGGACGCGGCCGGCGCCGGCATCAGCGCGGTCGAGGGGGCGGCCGCGGCCGCGAAGTTCAGCGCGTCGGGAGCCGACGCGCTTTTCATCGGCTCGGCCTCGGACAGCGTCGCCGCCCCGCTGGTGCGGGACGTGGCTGCGAGCAACCCGACCGCGAAGATCTTCGCCCCCTCCGCGCTCGACACGGACGGGTTCGCGGCTGACGTGACGCCGGCGCGGGTGGCGCTCTACGTGTCTGCTCCGGGCTTCCTCCCCAGGGATCTATCCGCCGCCGGCCAGTCGTTCGTCTCCGCCTTCACCTCCGCGTACGGCCACGCCCCCTCGCCCCAGGCGATCTTTGGCTACGAAGCGATGTCGGCGGTGCTGTCCGTGCTGCGCGAGGCAGGATCGGCGGCGAACAACCGCTCGACCGTGGTGAAGGACTTCTTCTCGATCGCCGCTCGCAACTCGGTCGTGGGCACCTACTCGATCAACGCAGACGGCGACATCTCGATCGCGCCCTTTGTCTTCAGCCGGTACGTGAACGGCAGCTTCGTGCCGTTCACGACGATCCAAGTGCAGGGGTGAGGCCGCCGCCCGCGAGAACCGCGCTCAAAAGGGGCACGATCGCGGCGGTCCTCGTGGCGGCCTTCTTTGGTCTGGCCGGCTGCGGCGGGAAGTCCGGCGACGAGAACCGAGTCCCCGGCACGACGTTGACGATCTACTCGAGCGTGCCGCTGCACGGTGCCTCGAGCGTCAGCGCCAAGGCGGTGGTAAGCGGCGCCGAGCTGGCGCTCGCGCAGACCCGGGGACGGATCGGGCGCTACCACATCGTGCTCAGAGAGCTCGACGACTCAAATCCCCAGCGCGGCGGCTGGGACCCCGGGCAGACAACTCTCGACGCCCACCAGGCCGTGCAGGACAAGACCACGATCGGATACATCGGAGAGTTCAACTCCGGAGCCAGCGCCGTCTCGATCCCCTTGCTCAACCGTGCCGGTATTCCCCAGATCAGCCCGGCGAGCACGGCCGTCGGCCTCACCTCGGCGGGCCCTGGCGCGGCCCCGGGCGAACCGGACAAGTACTACCCGACGGGGGTGCGGACCTTCGCCCGCGTAGTGCCCAACGACTCCGTGCAGGCGCGCGCCCAGGTGCAGCTCCTGCGCAGCATGGGATGCCAGAAGACCTACGTGCTCGACGACGGTGAGGTCGACGGCCAGGACACCGCGACCAGCTTCCAGCTCGCGGCGAAGGGCGCCGGCCTCCCGGTCCTGGGCGTACAGTCCTTCAATCCGAAAGCCACCGACTACAGCGCCCTGGCGACGGCGGTCGCGCAGACTGGAGCCGACTGCGTTCTGCTGAGCGCGATCACCGAGGACAACGCGGTGCTCTTGACCAAACAGATCGCGTCCGCGATGCCCGGGGCGCAGATCCTGGGCTCGGCCGGGCTCGCGGAGAGCACCTACACGGATCCCGCGGACGGCGGGATCCCCACCTCACTCGACCCACGCGTGATGATCACGGTCGCCGCGCTCGGTCCGGACCCCTCCTCGCCCGCCGCACGGGCGTTCTACGCCGCCTATCGTCAGCGGTTCGGCCCGGCTCAGCCGTACGCGATCTACGGGTACGAGGCGATGAGCCTGATGCTGGACGCGATCGACCGAGCCACGGACCACGGCTCCGGACCGGCCCGGCGCTCGAAGGTCGTGGCCGCGATCTTCGACACCCGCAACCGCCACAGCGTGCTCGGCACGTACAGCATCGACTCGCGCGGCGACACCACGCTGCGGCGCTACGGCGCGCTTCGGGTCCTCGACGGCCAGCTGCGATTGTGGAAGGTGCTGGATGTCTGAGGGTCGCTGAGGACGGCGCCGGCGCGATTTCGCCTCGGTTGGGGTTAGGTTAGGACCTGGACATGCATTGGGCCCCTCCTTGCTGTCGTCCGGGTCCCGCACTACGCTCTGCCCGGCTATGGGCCACTGGGGGCCCACATCGACATACAGAGGAGGAGTATGCGACTTCCAAACAAGGCCATGACGGGATGTCTGCTGGCCGGGGCCGTGCTGGTGATCGCCGCGTGCGGGTCCAGCAGCTCGAGCAGCAAGAGCTCCGGCGCCGCCAGCGGCGGGAGCAGCAGCAGCAGCTCGAAGACGATCGACATCTACTCGAGCCTGCCGCTCCAGGGTGCGTCGACCGCTCAGACCGACCCGATGGTCAACGGCATCCGGCTCGCGCTCTCACAGGCCGGCGGGAAGGCGGGACAGTGGACCGTCAACTACACCGCGCTCGACGACTCGACGGCTGCCGCCGGCAAGTGGGATCCGAGCCAGTGCGCCGCCAACGCCCGGAAGGCGGCATCGGACACGAAGGTCGTCTACTACATCGGGGAGTTCAATTCCGGCTGTAGCGAGGTCTCGATCCCGATCCTCAACCAGGCGGGGGTCCCCCAGGTGAGCCCGGCCAACACGTACGTCGGCCTCACCACGAACCTGCCGGGCAGTGCGCCGGGTGAGCCGCAGAAGTACTACCCCTCGGGCACGCGGACCTACCTGAGGATCGTCCCGATCGACTCGATCCAGGCCGCCGCCGACCTGATCGCGATGAAGAATGCCGGGTGCACCAAGGTCGCGGTCGCCAACGACAAGGAGGCGTACGGCGCCGGTCTCGCGACGCTGCTGGAGCTCGAGAAGGCGGACTACGGGGTCACGATCACCAGCAACACCGGGATCGACCCCACGGCGCCCAACTTCCGCTCCTATGCCGCGACGGTCAAGAGCCAGGGAGCCGATTGCTTCTTCTTCGCGGGCATCGTCTCCAACGGCGCGGTTCAGATCACCAAGGACGTCCACTCGGCGCTTCCGACCGCCAAGGTCTTCGGCGCCGACGGAGTCTGCACCGACACGTACACCAACGCCAGCAAGGGCGGCGTGCCGGCGGCGCTGTATCCGCTGCTCCAGTGCACGGTGGCCACGCAGGACCTGTCCGCGTACCCCGGAGGGAAGAACTTCCTGGCCGCCTACAAGGCCAAGTACGGCGTGTCCAACCCGGACCCGTACGCGATCTACGGCTACGAGGCGATGAAGCTCGGCCTCGATACGATCGCCAGCCTCGGCGCCCAGGGGAACAGCAAGTCCGCGGTCCTCAAGGCCCTGTTCGCGACCACGAGCCGTCAGTCGGTCCTTGGGACCTACGGGTTCAACAAGGACGGCGACACCACGCTGAAGGCGTACGGCCTCTACAAGGTGGGACCCAGCGGCGAACCTGTCTTCTACAAGACCGTGACGCCGACGAAGACGGTCTAGAGCTAGGTAGGTGCTGGGGAGGGGGCGCGTAGCGCGCCCCCTCCCTCATCTTGGATACTCCACGAACGAGTGCACCGTCCGGCAACTAGGACACACGTCTCACGGCCCCGGATAACCGCCGGCTCGGGCCTGCGGCCCCGTCGGCATCCGGCCTCGCCTGATTGGGCCGCGCCCGAGTCATCCGGCTGTCCTCGACGCTCGGCGCAGCGGTGCTGCGCCGTCGTGTCTGCGTCCTTGCCCGACGGCCCCCGGACCTCGCGAGACGCGCGCCCCAATCACCGGAGGGCGAACTAGTGGAAGCCGGCTCCCTAACTCCGAGGACCCCCGTCATCGCGGTTCGCCCGCTCGCGGCGATCCGCCGGTACGTGGGCCGCTGGGGCCTGATCGTCGCGCTCGCGATCCTGCCGATCTACTACGGCGTTCGCGACCTCACCCACGGCTACGCCGCGGGGGTCGTGGCGGGACACCCGGTCATTCACCACGACCTCACCCAGCTCGGCTTCAACTTCGCCGTCGGCATCTCCAACGGAGCCATCTGGGCCCTGATCGCGATCGGCTACACCCTTGTCTACGGGATCATCGAGCTGATCAACTTCGCCCACGGCGACGTGTTCATGATCGGCTCGTTCACCGCGGTCGGCCTTTGGGGCACCTTTGGCATCGGGCTCTCCACCGGCACGGCCGGCGTGATCGGCGGGCTCTTGGGGACGCTGGTGGTCACGATGATCGTCTGCGGCGTGCTGAACGTGTTGATCGAGCGCGTGGCGTACCGGCCCTTGCGCAGCGCCCCCAAGCTCGCGCCCCTGATCACCGCGGTCGGATTCTCGTTCATCCTGCAGAACGTTGGGCTACTCTGGCGCGGGGGGTCTCCGCAGAGCGTCAACGACCTGACGCGCCAGGGGGACACCGTGTTTCACATCTTCGGCGTCCCGATCGTCCGCGGCTACCTGATGGCGCTGGCGGTGATGATCCCGCTCGTCTTCCTGCTCGGCCGGTTCATCAGCGCCACCCGGATGGGTCGGGCCATGCGCGCCACCGCGCAGGATCCCGAGGCGGCGCGTCTGATGGGCATCAACGTCAACCTGACGATCTCGCTGACGTTCCTGCTCGGCGGCGCGCTCGCGGGCGCCGCCGGCCTGGTCTACGCCCTGTACAACACGAACATCTGGTATTTCCAGGGCTTCAAGGCCGGGTTGATCGCCTTCACGGCGGCGGTCATGGGCGGGATCGGGAACGTCCGCGGCGCGGTCCTCGGCGGCCTGATCATCGGCGTGATCCAGGCACTCGCCGACTCGAGGATGGGGCCGCAGTGGACCGAGGCGGTGGTGTTCGGCTACTTGATCATGATCATGGTCCTGCGGCCGCGCGGGCTGCTAGGCGAGGAGACGCGAGAGGCCGGATGAGCTCGGTCGGCGACGACAAGCAGACGCCAGTCGGCGATGGGGTGCCGGGGGCAGGCGATGCTCCGGTGCCGGCGGCCGGTCAGGCAGCATCGACCGGCACGGAGGCGGGGGCCGCTCGCGACGGTGGCTTCGCGGAGCTGCGCGCACAGCTGAGGGAATGGCGCGCGGCGATCGACCGGGTCCTCCCGCCGTGGTGGTCCCGGGGACTCGCGATCGCGCTGATCGTGATCGGGATCGTGCTGCCGTTCTTCTTCTCGGTCGACAGCGGGTTCATGAACGCCACGATCATCGCCGTGGCCTACGCGGTCATGGCCTTGGGCCTGAACATCGTGGTTGGCTTCGCCGGGCTGCTCGACCTCGGATACGTCGCCTTCTACGCGCTCGGCGCTTACTCGCTCGGCTGGTTCGGCTCGGGCTTCTTCTACAAGGCGCATATCCACGTGCTCGTCTCTCCGGTCGCAGGCACGCTGCCGGGGATCCATCTGAACTTCCTGCTCGTGCTCCTCGCGGCGGCGTTGATCTGCGCGTTCGCGGGGATGATCATCGGCCTGCCGACGCTGCGCCTGCGTGGGGACTACATCGCGATCGTGACGCTCGCGTTCGGAGAGATAATCGGCGTCGTCGCGGTGAACGGTCAGAGCGTCCACCTCAGCGGAGGTGAGACGCTGACCGCCGGCAACCTGGGGATCAGCGCGGTGGACCCGCCCTATTTCCCGGGGATCGGCCTGTTCAACGAGCTGAACCTGAGGCCGTGGTACTGGCTGATCCTGGGGGTGATGCTGCTCGTTCTGTTCGTCAACCTACGCCTGCGCGATTCCCGGCTCGGCCGGGCCTGGATCGCGCTTCGCGAAGACGAGGTGGCCGCGGTCTCGATGGGGATCCCGGTGGTGCGGACCAAGCTCATGGCGTACTCGATCGGCGCCGCGTTCGGAGGTATGTCCGGCGCGTTCTTCGGCACCTACTTCACCGTGGTCAACGCCGAGCAGTTCCAGTTCGGGTTCTCGATCTTCATCCTCGCGATGGTGATCATCGGAGGGCTCGGATCGATCTGGGGAGCGGTGGCCGGGGGGCTGCTGCTCGGCTACATCAACTACTACCTGATCCCCGATGTGCTCAACTCGCTGCCATCGAAGCTGGGGCTCAACTTCCAGCTGACCGAGATCGAGTTCGGGATCTACGGCTTCCTGCTGGTGATGATGATGATCCTGCGCCCGCAGGGGCTGATTCCCGAACGCAGGCGCCGCCTCGAGCTGACCGCGAAGGTCTCGGTCAGCTCGACCGATGCGGAGCTCGCGGAGCCTTCCTCATTCCGGACCACGGGGGTCGAGGAATGACGACCAGTACCGTCGCCCCCAGCGCGACTTTCGCCATGCGCGTAGAGCGCCTGGTCAAGGAGTTCGGCGGACTCCGGGCGGTTGACGACGTCTCCCTCGACATACCGCAGCACTCGATCGTCTCGATGATCGGCCCCAACGGCGCCGGCAAGACGACCGTGTTCAACATGCTGACCGGCCTCTACAAGCCGACCTCCGGGCGGATCCTGTTCGGAAGACGCGACATCACGCGCGCCCGACCGGACATCATCACCGGCCTCGGCGTGGCGCGCACGTTCCAGAACATCCGCCTGTTCGGCGCGATGAGTGCGGTCGAGAACGTGATCGTCGGTCGGCACGCGCGGATGCGCGCCGGCCTGTTCGGGTCGATACTCAGGCCCCCGTGGGTGCGGCGGGAGGAGCGCGCGGTGCGTGAGCGGGCGCGCGAGCTCCTGGCGTACGTCGGTTTGCGCGAGGAAGGCTTCGACCAGCTCGCCGCCCAGCTGCCCTACGGCGATCAGCGCCGGGTCGAGATCGCCCGAGCGCTGGCCTCGGATCCGACCCTCTTGCTCCTCGACGAGCCGACCGCGGGCATGAACCCGCAGGAGTCCTCGGCGCTCACCGGCTTCATGCGCCAGCTTCGCGATGAGCTCAGACTGACCATCCTGCTCATCGAGCACGACATGAAGGTGGTCATGGACGTCTCCGAGCGCGTCACCGTGCTGGACCACGGTCAGAAGATCGCCGAAGGCCCGCCCGAGGAGGTGCGCGCCAACCCGGATGTGATCGAGGCATACCTGGGGGCGCCGCAGTGAGCCTCCTCGAGGTCACCGAAGTGCGGGCTCGCTACGGCTCGATAGAGGCACTGAAAGGCGTCTCCCTCAAGGTGGGGGAAGGCGAGGTCGTCACGCTGATCGGCTCAAACGGCGCCGGGAAGTCGACCACTCTGCGGTCGATCTCGGGGCTGACGCCGGCAACCGCCGGCAAGGTCGTGTTCGATGGCGAGGACATCACGCGCGTGCCGGCTCACGACATCGTCGGGCGCGGGATCGCGCTATCGCCGGAGGGACGCCACACCTTTCCCCGGATGACCGTGCGAGACAACCTCGAGCTCGGGGCGTATCTGCGCCGCGGCCCGGAGGTGTCCGAGGACTTCGACCGGGTCTACAGCCTGTTTCCGCGTCTGAAAGAGCGCGAGCGCCAGAAGGCGGGCACGATGTCCGGCGGCGAGCAGCAGATGCTGGCGATCGGCCGCGCGCTGATGGCCCGCCCCAAGCTCCTCATGCTCGATGAGCCCTCGATGGGCATCGCTCCGATCCTGGTCGCCCGGATCTACGAGACGATCGTGGAGATCAACAAATCGGGAGTGGCCATCCTGCTCGTCGAGCAGAACGCCAACTACGCGCTCGAGACCGCGCGCCGCGGATACGTGATGGAGACCGGCCGGATCGTGTTGACCGGCGAGTCCGGTCAGTTGCGCGACGACCCCGAAGTCCAGAGGGCGTACCTGGGCGCATGATCCTCCTCGCCAGCATCGGGCCCAAGGCGCTCTATCTGCTGTTCGTGTGGCTTCTGTCGGCGGCCGCCGCATCGTGGCTGGCGGACCGCAAGGGCTACGGAGAGCGGGTCGGGCTCACGTTCGGCTTGCTGCTGTCGGTTATCGGGCTGGTGATCGTGCTCATCCTCCCCGGGCGGCCCGGCTCGCGGTGGAAGGTCGACGGGCCGCTGCCGCGGCGGGGGTCGCGCCGGACGGGGGGCCAGCCGCCCGCATAGACGGGGGCCCGGCCCCAAGCCCCGGAGAGGCGTCCGCTTTTGACGACGCTGGGAGCCTGTCGCACAAATCGCGACGGGTGCACCCAAGTTGTGAGCCGATGACAAACGACGTATCTCGGCAACCACGCGCCGAAGGGACGTGGTTGACCCTTTGACGAACATACGCGCGTAAAGTCACGCACGTGGCCGCTCTCCGCGATTTCGCCCTGCGGCTCATCGTGATGGACACAGCGCGGTTCGTTTTTGCAACACCCTCTGGCCGTCGCGAAAAGCGGACGCCTCTCGGTTGCGCCGGCGCCGCCACCGACCCACCCACCGGACGCCTCTCGGTTGCGCCGGCGCCGCCACCGATCAACCGACCAACCTATCGACCCGGAAGCGCTCCAAACTCCTCCGGCGCCCCGAACTCGATCTGCGCGTCCGCGTCTCCGGCTCCGCTCGCCAGCGCCTCCTCCGCCACCGCTGCGGCCACGGCCCCCACCACGTCGCGATTGAATACCGACGGGATGATGTAGTCCTCGCGCAGCTCGTCGTCGGCCACGATCCGGGCCATCGCCTGCGCCGCCCCCATCTTCATCGACTCGGTGATCTGTCTCGCGTGCACGTCCAGTGCGCCCCGGAACATGCCCGGGAAGCACAGCACGTTGTTGATCTGGTTCGGGTAGTCCGAGCGCCCCGTCGCCACCACGCGGGCAAACGCGGCCGCCTCCTCGGGTGAGACCTCCGGATCGGGGTTGGCCATCGCGAACACGATCGCCTCGGGGTTCATGGCCGCGAGCGCCCGCGCCTCGAGGACCCTCCCTCCGGACAGCCCGATGAACACGTCCGCGCCCTCGAGGACGTCGACTAACCCACCCGATCGACGCTCCGGGTTCGTCACCAGAGCGAGTTCCCGGTGGACCGGAGACATGGTCCCGTCGAGGTAATCCTCGCGCTCCACGTGCACCGCCCCGCCGAGGTCGACGCCGGTGATGTGCCGCGCGCCCGCCCCGAGCAGGATCCTCGTCACCGCCACCCCGGCGGCGCCGAGCCCCACGATCACGATCCGCGCGTCCTCCATCCGTCGCCCGGTCAGCCTCAAGGCGTTCAACAGGGCCGCGAGCGTGACCACGGCCGTCCCGTGCTGGTCGTCGTGGAACACCGGGATGTCGAGCTCCGCCCGCAGCCGGCTCTCGATCTCAAAGCACCGCGGCGCCGAGATGTCCTCCAGGTTGACGCCCCCGAAGCCGGGCGCGATCGCGCGGACCACGGACACGATCTCATCCGGGTCGCGCGTGTCCAGACACACCGGGAAGGCATCGACGCCGGCGAACTCCTTGAACAGCATCGCCTTGCCCTCCATGACCGGCATCGCCGCCCGGGGTCCGATGTCGCCCAGCCCCAGAACCGCCGTCCCGTCGGACACGACCGCGACCGTGTTGCGTTTGATCGTGTACTGGAACGCCTTGTCTGGGTCGGCGGCGATCGCCGCGCACACCCGCGCCACCCCGGGGGTGTAGGCCATCGACAGATCGTCCCTGGTCTTCACTGGGCTCTTGTTGCGAAGCTCGATCTTCCCGCCCAGGTGCACCTGGAAGGTGCGATCGGTGATGTCGAGAACCCGCACGCCCTCGACCGCCCCGACCGCCTCGGTGAGCCGCGGCCACTCCGACGCATCCGCCGTCTCCACGGTGATGTCGCGGACGGTGTGCCGAGGGGAGCTCTGGACGAGGTCGACGGCGCCGATCGTCCCGCCGGCTTGGCCGATCGCGGTGGCGACCTTGCCGAGCATGCCCGGCCGGTGCTCGATCTCGAGCCGGAAAACGACGCTGTACTGCGCACTCGGTGTAGACGCCAATTCAGGAGATAGCCTGACAGAAGAGATGCCCGACGAGCTATTCCTGATCGACGGAAACAGCCTGGCCTACCGGGCGTTCTTCGCGCTGCCCGAATCGATCGCCACCTCGACCGGGTTTCCCACCAACACGATCTTCGGGTTCGCTTCGATGCTGGTCAAGATCCTCACCGACTACGGTCCCAGGGCCACGGTCGTCGTGTGGGACAAGGGTTACACCGGCCGCAAGGAGCTCTACACCGACTACAAGGCCCAGCGCAGCACGCGTCCCGACCTGCTGAAGGAGCAGTGGCCGGCGCTCGAGCCGCTGGTCGAGGCGTTCGGCTACCAGAACCTCGCCGTCGAGGGTTACGAGGCCGACGACGTGATCGCATCGATCGTCGAGCGCGCCCGTCACGCCGAGCCGGCGATCCCGGTCATGGTCGTGACCGGCGACCGCGACGCGTACCAGCTGGTGGACAACGGGGTGCGCATCATGACCACCTCCCGGGGCATCACCGACACGCGTGTGTACGACCGCGACGGGGTGCTCGAGCGATACGGGATCCCGCCCGAGCTGATCCCCGACTTCATCGGCCTGAAGGGCGACACGAGCGACAACATCCCGGGCGTCCCGGGCATCGGCGATAAGACCGCCGCCGAATTGCTCCAACGATTCGGATCCCTGGAAGACGTCCTCGATCACGTCGAGCAGATCAGCGGCGCCAAGCGCAAGCAGAACCTGGCCGAGCACGCGGAAGCTGCGCGGATCTCCAAGCAGCTCGCCACGGTCAAGCGCGACATCCCGGTGGAACTCGACTTGACATCGTTCGTCGCCACCGCCCCCGACCGCTCGAAGCTGCGCGACACCTTCCGCCAGTACGAGCTGCGGGAGCCTCTGCGCCGCCTCGAGGAGGCCCTCGGTTCCGCCGATGCCGCCGCGCCACCCCCCGCGGCCGATCACGCGCTCACGGCGCGCCTGCGCGCCGGAACGGTCGAAGACCTGAAACGCCTGCCCGAGACCGAGATCTCGGTAACGGTTCGAGCACCGCAGGCCCCCGACGACGCTCTGTTCGCACCGGAGGAGAGCTCGCGCTTCGGCGCCCATGCAGACGGCGCGCCGATGGTGCTCGCGGGAGAGTGCGAGCGTCCCGAGGACGTCGTCCAGGCGCTGGGGACCCGGCCCGTGATCGCCCACGACGCGAAGTCGCTGGGCGAGGTCCCGGCCACGCTCGCCCACGACACCGAGGTCGCCGCCTACCTGCTCGAGCCGGCGCGTCGCGCCTACCCGTTTCGCGAGCTTTGCGAGGAGCGCGGGCTCGCTGCGGACCTCGAAGATGAGGTAGCCGCCGACGCGCTGCTCGCCGGCGCGCTCGCGGCGTGGCAGCGCGAGGAGATCCGCGGACGCGGGCTGACCGACCTGCTCGAGACCGTCGAGCTGCCGCTGGTGCGCGTGCTGCGCGAGATGGAGCTCGCGGGCCTCAAGCTCGACACCGATCGCCTCAGGGAGATCTCCGCGCGCGTCAAGGACGAGGCCGACGCGCTCGAGCGGGAGATCTTCGAGATGACCGGCGAGCAGTTCATACTCGGGTCGCCCAAGCAGCTCGAGGAGGTCCTGTTCGGCAAGCTCGGCCTGTCGCGCAAGCGCCGCGGCAAGACCGGCTACTCGACCGACGCCCGCGTGCTCCAGGCGATCCGCGGCGAGCACCCGGTGATCCCGAAGATCGAGCGCTGGCGAGAGCTGACCAAGCTCGCGCAGACCTACCTCGACGCGCTGCCGCTGCTGATCGCGCAGGACGGGCGGCTGCACACCACGTTCAACCAGACCGCGGCGACCACGGGCAGGCTGTCCTCCAACAACCCCAACCTTCAGAACATTCCGATCCGCACCGCGCTGGGGCGCGAGATCAGGGCCTGCTTCGTGGCCGAACCCGGGAACCTGCTCGTCTCAGCCGACTACTCGCAGGTCGAGCTCAGGCTGCTGGCGCACATCGCCGATGAACAAGCGCTCAAGGAGATCTTCAGAAAGGGCGAGGACGTCCACACCGCCACCGCCTGCCGCGTGTTTGGGGTAACGCCCGACCAGATCGACCCGGGCATGCGTTCACAGTCCAAGATGATCAACTACGGCATCGTCTACGGCCTGTCGGCGTGGGGGATGGCGGACCGCCTGGACATCCCCCAGGAGGAGGCCGACGAGTTCATCCAGCGCTATCTCGCCGGGTTCCCGGCCGTCGCGCGCTTCATCGAGGACACGATCGCCCAGGGCACCGAGCACGGATACGTCTCCACTCTGTTCGGCCGCCGGCGCCAGGTCCCCGAGCTCCGCGCGCGGCGGTGGGAGCTGCGCCGGCAGGGAGAGCGCTTCGCGGTCAACATGGTCATCCAGGGAACCGCCGCCGACATCATGAAGGTGGCGATGGTCCGCTGCGACCAGGCGCTGAAGCGAGCCGCGCTGCGGACGCGGATGGTCCTCCAGATCCACGACGAGCTGCTGTTCGAGGGGCCCGCCGGGGAGGTCGAACAGGTGCAGCAGATCGCCTGCGAGCAGATGGGCGGAGCGTTCGAGATGGATCCGCCGCTCGCGGTCGATGTGGGCATCGGCTCCGACTGGCTATCGGCGAAGTGAGGCGACCGCTGCCAGTCGCGGCGGTCCTCGCCCTCGCGCTCGTTTCGGCAGCAGTCTCCTCGGCCCCCGGCCGCGCCGCGCCGGCACGAGCGGCCGCGCGAGCCCACCCCATCGCAGGGCTCATCCGCGACGTCCCCACCGGCACCCGGATCCGGCCGCCGATCGTCGCCGGCACCGCGAACCTGGCCTACGGCGGCGGGCCGGTGCTCCACTCCAACCGCACCCACGTGATCTTCTGGCAGCCGTCGGGTTCGGGTCTCGGCTTCGACGCGACGTACGAGGCGCTGATCGAGACGTTCCTTGGCCGCGTCGCCGCCGACAGCCACAAGACCACCAACCCGTACGGCCTCAGCGGCCAGTACCGGGACAACCAAGGGCCGGCGGTGTATGCCTCGACCTACGGAAGTGCGGTGACCGACGCCGATCCGCTCCCGCCGGCGCCCTACGCCTGTGCCGAGCCGGCGGGAACCGGTCCCGGGTGGCCGGTGTGCCTCACCGACGCTCAGCTTCAGGCGGAGGTCGACCACGTCGTCACCGCCGATCAGCTTCCCAACGGCGTGGGAGACGTCTACTTTCTCGTCTTGCCGCAGGGCTTCGGCAGCTGCGTGTCATCGGGCCCGGGCAACTGCGCGCTCGGGGGCAGCGGGACCGGGTACTGCGGCTATCACTCCCAGACCGCCCTCGGGGTGCTCTACGCCGTCATCCCGTACAACGCGGTCCCCGGCCACTGCCAGTCGGACAACCCCCGACCCAGCGGGAGCTCCGCCGACCCGACGATCTCGACGATCTCCCACGAGCACAACGAGATGGTCACCGATCCCGAGAGCGACGCCTGGATCAACCCCGACGGCAACGAGGACGGAGACCTGTGCATCACGAACTTCGGCCCGACGCTGGCGGGCAACGGGTCGGACGCGTACAACGAGGTCATCGACGGGGGCCACTACTACCTGCAGGAGGAGTGGAGCAACGAGAACCGCGCCTGCCAGCCGCGGGCCAGGCCCGACCGGCTTTGGTTCCAGACGCCCGTCCACCGACAGGCCCGCAGGCCGCTGCGGTTCACCGCTCACGCGAGCATGCCCTACGGCTCGATCACCGCCTACAACTGGTACTACGGCGACGGCGCCACCGGACACGGCCGCGTGGCCACGCACGCCTACAGGCGCCCCGGCAGCTACCGCCTGGTGCTGCGGACCACCGACAGCGCCGGCAACTGGGCCTACGACGCGGTCACGATCGGGATCTCGCGCCCCGGAACGCGCTCACCCACGAAGCCCGGATGAGCGACGGCCAGATAGTGGCCGAACGCCCAGTCCAGAAAGCGCTTGCGGTCGATCGCCCGCAGCGACCCCGCCAGCAGCCTCGGCGCCAGCCGTGGGATCAGGCGCTGGGCGCGGAGCATCCAACGGAACGGGAGCGCGTGGCTGGCCGAGAACGCGTGATACCGCGCCAGGGCCCGGTCGTGACCCTGCCAGCCGGCCACGACGGCCCGCAGCTCGCGCCCGCAGGCGAGCCCGAAGTAGAGCGCGGTCCGGATCCCTTCGGCCGTGAGCGGCAGGCAGTGGCCCGCGGAGTCGCCGACGAAGAACACGCCGTCCTCGGTCGCGTCGCGCAGGGCGTGCGGGATCCAGTTGCCCTGGTATCGCACCGTGTCGGCACTGAGGTCGCGCGCCAGCCGCACCGTCGGCTCGCGCACGTGGAACCGCGGGTCGAACGACCCCACGCCGATGCGGAGCTCGCCGTCGGCGGGAAAGCTCCATCCGTACCCCGCGGGCACGTACGAGCGGTCGATCCAGACCTCCATGTCCTGCCCCGAGCCGAACGGGTGCACCTCGAGACCGCGCGACAAGAGAGCCTCCGGGGGCTGGATGGTCTCGCCGGCGCCCAGTACGCGTCGCCAGCCGAGGGCGTCGACGATCGCGCCGGCACGGATCTCGCCCCGGTCGGTGTGCACGGTGCGCTCCCGCCGCCCGTGGACCGTGGCCGTCTCAAAGTCGAACGACCCCTGATCGGCGAGCAGCGCGCACATCGTCCGGTAGTCGAACGTCGAGAAAGTCCACGGCAAGGCATAGCGGACGGCGGCGTGGGGTGTGTGGATCACCAGCTCCGCGAACGTCTGTTGTAAGGATTCCTGCAACCCCAGGGCCCGCAGCCACTCCGTCGGGATCCCGCACGCCGAGGTTTGTCGCTCGCCGATCTCGTAGCGGTCGATCACGAGCACGTCCGCGCCGCTGCCTGCGAGCTCGCGCGCGACCGCGAGGCCGCCGAAGCTCGCCCCGCAGATGAGCACGTCGCAGTCGCGCTGCAGCGGCGTTCGCTGATCGCCGCGCTTGGTGGCTCGCACGGGCATTAGCACCATGTTATTGAGACCCTTGTCCTCCCCACCGCAAATACGCTCGCATTCGAGCGCTCGGGCTTGCGGCCCGCTCGACATCCTGCCTCGCCTTAATGGGCCGAGCCCGAGTCATCCGGCTGCCTCCTGCGTCCTCGCCAGACATCCGCCCGTGACCACTCTCGGTGCGACCGCACTTACGGCGGGAAGAACTTAGTGAACGCTTAGGCCTCATTGATGATGGGCGCGCTCCAGGTCGCCCCGTCGTTGAAGCAGGAACCCCAGGTTCGCCGCCGCTCTGGCGTGACCCCGCTGGACGCACCGCCGCCACGCGGCCTCGGCGCCATCGAGGTCGCCTCCCTCGTACAGCAGCACCCCGAGGTTGAAGGCGGCGTCCGGATCCCCTCTCTCCTCCGCCCGCCAGTACGCCGCCGCCGCACCCTCTCTGTCCCGGCGGTGGTGGAGCATGACACCCAGATTGAAAGCGGCCGCGGGGTCGCCGGCTTCATCCGCGCGGCGGTACGCGAGCTCCTCGGACTCCGCGGTTGCCGCCGTCATGTCCGGAGTGCCGGCCGGCCCAGCCTCGCTCCGACGCTCGAGCAGGAATCGGAGGTTTGCCGCCGCTCGCGCGTGTCCGCGCTGGACGCCCCGCCGCCAGGCGGCTTCAGCGCCGTCGAGATCGCCGGTCTCGTAGAGCAGCACCCCGAGGTTGAACGCCGCGTCAGGATCGCCTCTCTGCTCAGCTCGTTCGTACGCCGCAGTCGCGCCGGCGAGGTCCCGGCGCCCGTGAAGCAGAACCCCGAGATTGAAGGCACCCGCTGCGTCGCCGGCCCTGTCGGCGCGGCGATAGGCAAGTTCGGCGGCCCCGGTGGCCGGCCGAGCGAATTCCCCCGCCCCGGTGACCGGATGAACGGGCTCCGCCGGCTGCGAGGCCGGCGGAGCGGCAGCCGGCGCGCCGCTGACGCGCCCAGGACGGCCAAAAGCGCGAACCGATCTCGTGGTCTCAAAGGCAAATCCCCCAGCCGAAACGGCCTTCGGAGCGCGCGCGCGCCGGCGACGCGTCGCGTACATCCCGCCGGCGGCTGACGCCAGGAGAAGCGCCCCGACTATGCCGACGACGATCACGATCGTGGCCGACGACCCGGCCTTCGCACCGGCGCCGACCGACCGCGTGGCTGACCCCGGGCGTCCGGCCGCCGAGATGACCGCGTGTCGCGCACCGTTCTCGACGGCCGAGCGGCCACCCCGGTTCGACGTGTTCTGGCCGTTCGCAGCTGTCTGGCCGTTGCAACACAGTCGTTGCGGGCCGAGTGGATAGGCGTGGACGAGTTCCTGAGGCGCTGTGGCGCCCTGGGTCGAGGACCCGGCGCCGGCCGCCGGGTCGACACCCACGACCCCGGCGGCGAGGGTCAGGCCGCAGACGATTGTGAGCGCTCGGACGGGCCCTTCCCTCATGTGATCGTCACCGGCGTGCCGACGGGCATGAGCCTTCCGA
>JAFASF010000310.1 GCA_019244745.1 Solirubrobacterales bacterium
CCAGATAGAGCTCAGTCCGGTTGCAGGTCGAGATCGCCACCGCCTCGTGGACGTCGGCGTTGCCGCGCAGGTCGCGCACGAACTCGTACGCGCGGGTCTCGGGGAGCGCGAGCCGCTCTCTCACCTCGACCGGGGCGGTCTTGTGGGAGACGCCGATCGCGAGCAGCTCGCTCACGCCACGCTCTCCAGGTCGCGATCGCCCTCCTGCGCGCGCCGCCGCTCGTCGACCTCGCGTCGCAGCCGGGCCAGCTCGCGCTCGGTGCGGCTGAGCCTCGTGGCCATGATCGCCACGTAGATGAGCACGATGGCGACGAACACGATGTACGCGCCCGCGACGTACTTGCCCGCGGTGTGCAGGGGAAGCGCGGGAGCGGCGGCCAGGACGCTCACGAGGGGGCGGCGCTCCTTCCCAGCGGCCTGACCGACTCCTCGCCGAGCAGCGAGCGGCGCAGAGCGCGGATCTGCGCTCGCGTGTTCTTCGCCGCCAACTCGTACTTCCACAACGTCACGAATAGCAGGGCGATACCCAGGAGCGAGACCAGGAACGTCAGCCGCATCGAGCCGGGCAGGTTGCCCCCCGAGAGGGTAAGGATCCGGGGATGGACGTACTGCTGCGCGAGCCGCACCGCGATGAAGTTCAGCGGCACGAACGCCCCGGCGGTCACCGCGAACACGCTCGCGTAACGCGATTGGCGCTCCGGGTCCTCGATCGCGAACCGCAGCGGCTGGTAGGTGGCGTACAAGAGCAGCACGATCAGGAACGACACGAGCGTCGGCTCGTTCCACACCCACCAGTGCCCCCACGAGGCCTTCGCCCAGATCGACCCGGTGATCAAGCCCGCGATCCCGAAGATCAGCGACATGTGGATCGCCACATAGGAGCGGACGTCCCACTGGCGCTCCCCCGTGCGCAGGTACCCGATCGCCAGCAGGCCGCCGAGGATGAACCCGCACAGAGACACGATCGCTAGCGGCACGTGGATGTAGAAGATCTTCTGGACGAACCCCTGGTCGGCGTCGAGCGGGGCGTAGAAGAACACCAGCCCAAGCGCGAGGCTGATGGTGGCGGCGGTGGCAAGGGACAGGCCGCGAAGGCCGCGCCCGTAGGTCATCGGTTGCTCAGTCCTCCAGCAGGAAGTCGAACACCGCGTAGGCGAGCAGTGCGAACACAAGATCATAGAGAGCCAGGACCGCCACCCACTTGCCCGGCGGCGCACCGGAGCCGTGGACCGCGAGCAGCGGGGCGGCCGCGCGCGCGGTCGCGATCAGCGCCGGGATCAGGAGCGGCAGCCCGATCACCGGACCGACCAGGTCCCGCGCCCGGGTGTTGACCGCGATCGCCGAGACGAGCGTCCCGATCACCGCCAGCGCCACGTCGGCGAGCGCGAGCACCGCGATCAGACCCAGTAGCGGCGGCCCCAGCGACGGGCCGAGCAACAGCAGCCCAAAGGCCGGCACCGCCACCACCTCGAGCACTACCAGAAACGCGAACAGGGCGCTGGCCTTGGCGATGAGCATGGCGGAGCGGTCGACGGGAGCAAGCAGGAAGGCGTCGAACCCGCCCTGCTCACGCTCGGCGACGAACAACCGGTTGACGCCGAGCATGGCCGCGAACAGCAGCGTGACGGTCAGCACCCCGCCTGCCAGCTGTCCGTCGATCGTCGCCTGGTTCAGGCCGAAGTGGAAGATCACGAACGTGACGATCGAGAACAGGATCATCGCCGGGACCGTCTCGAACGTCCGCAGCTCGAGCAGCAGGTCCTTGCGCAGGACGGTCATCGCCGTCCTCACGCGTACAGCTCCCGGAGCTCGCGGGCATCGAGCTTCTCGGGCGGCCCCACGAACGCGGGGCGGCCATCCTTGAGGCCGAGGACGAGATCGGCCTCAGCTACAGCCGCGCTCGGATCGTGGCTGGTGATCACACGCGTGGCTCCGGTGCCGCGCCCGATCAGGGGCTCCACCAGCTCGCTGGCGGCAGGGTCGAGGCTTGCCCGCGGCTCGTCGAGCAGGAGCAGCGCCGGTTTGTGCAGCACCGCGCGGCAGACCGCGAGTCGCTGCACCATCCCGCGCGATAGCAGGCGCACCGGGTCCTCGGCGCGCCGACGCATGTCGACGCTTTCCAGCAGCTCCTCGACGCGCCGCTCGCCCACGCCGTGCAGGCGCGCGTGATAGACAAGATTTTCCCACCCGCTCAGGTCCCGGTAGAGCAGCGGCTCGTGGGCGAGCAGGCCGAGCTTGGCCCGGACCGCGAAGCCCCGGCGCGGGAGGGGCTCCCCGAGGATCGAGACCTCGCCGGCGTGGGGGCGCAGAAGCGTGGCGAGGATCCGCAGCAGCGTCGACTTGCCGGCGCCGTTGTGGCCGAGCACCGCGAGCGTGGCCCCGGCCGCCACCCGCACCGAAACCCCTCTGAGCGCGGTCCGCTCGCCGAAGTGGCGGGTGAGTCCGCGCAGCTCAATGGCCGGGCGTTGGTCCACCCTCGTGTTGGAGCGTCGCGACGACGTGCTCGAGCGTTGGCGCGATCACTCCGAACAGCTCCCGGATCGCTTTCGGGTTGCCCGGGAAGTTGACGATCAGCGTCCGCCCCGCGATCCCCGAGACGCCGCGGGTGAGGATGCCCATCGGCGTGTGCCGCAGCGATTCCGCCCGCATCGCCTCTGCGAACCCGGGGGCGTCGCGGTCGATCACGGCTCTGGTGGCCTCGGGGGTGACGTCATCCTTGGTGAGCCCGGTGCCGCCGGTGGTGAAGATCAGAGACGCTCCGGCGCCCGCGTGCCGGCGCAGCACCGCCTCGATCGCCTTCCGGTCGTCGCTGACCACGTCGCGGGCGACGACCTCGGCCCCGGCCGCCTCGGCGAGCTCGGCCAGCAGCCCGCCCGACGTGTCCTCGGAGGCGCCCGCAGCCACCGACGTCGAGATCGTGATGATCGCGGTCTTCATGCCGGCGACAGCATAGGTGGGCTGCGGCGCCCTTACGCTTCGGTCCCCGCATGAGCCCGCTCGAGGCATTCGCAATCTTTTTACGGCGGGTACGTCGGAGCGGCCCAGGGGATCCTGCTGCTCTCGATCCTCGGCCTTGCGCCGATGACGACCTGCAGCGGATCAATGCGCTCAAGCTGGTGCTCGCCGGCCTGGTCAACTTCGTCGCCGGCGACGTTCAGATGGCTGTGCTGAAAAGTCCCCATATGCGGGCCTTTTTTCAGCACACCCCCCGGCAGTGCACCGCAGGGCGAGGCAAGCATGGGTTAACTGCGGCGAGCCAGCGGGAAGTGAGAGGCATCGCGCCTACCCTCAGGCGTCGCGGCGCCACAGGCCGGACTTGCCGCCGGCCTTCTCAAGCAGGACCACCTCGGCGATCTCGGCCCCGCGCTCGAGGCCCTTGATCATGTCGTAGACGGTGAGCGCCGCGACCGCGGCCGCGGTCAGCGCCTCCATCTCAACGCCGGTCGGGCCCGTGGTGCGCGCCTCGGCCGCGAGGGTGATC
>JAFASF010000042.1 GCA_019244745.1 Solirubrobacterales bacterium
GACGATCGCCCCAAGTGTCAGCACCGCCGCGAGGTCGTCGCGCCGGACGCGCTCTCCCCACATGAGCAGCGCCAGGAGCGCGAACAGGATCACCCCCTGCAGGTAGGGGAGCTGCGGCCGGACGAGCGTCGCAGGAATGACCGCGAGGGCGATCAGCGGCAGCGCCGCGCCGGCGCGGCGCAGATCGCCAAGACCGCCCGGGACGAACGCGAGCATGAACCCGGTATCGAGCAACAGCAGGCCAGCGCCCAGAAGCACCACCACCCGCACCCAATCGTTGATCCCGGAGTACGGCACGTTTACCCCCGGCAGCGCGGACACGCCGCCCTCGATCCAGCTCGCGGTCACCGCGATCCGCAGGTGCACCACCCAGGCCAGCGGCACCCCGCTCAGCGCGAACATCGCGAGGACGGACAGGATCGCGGCGATCGCCACCACCCCGCGGCCGAGCACCGGACGCAAGGCGCCGGCCGCCGCGAGCGCGAGACACAGCCCCAGAAGCCCCAGCAGCCGCCAGGTGGGCGCCGGGCTCAGCATGGTCGCCCACCGGAGGATTCCATACAGACCGAGCGCTCCGACGGCCACGAGGCGCATGAGCGGGCGCTGGGTCGGCGCGGGCTGCGCCCGGGAGCGCTCGCCGCGCCGGCCCACGGGGGGCAGGACCGCGATCTGCGCGCCGGTGCTCAACGGCTCACTCCTATCGCGGCTTCCGGCCTGCGCCGCTCCCGCATGGGGACGCGCTGCCTACCCCCGAGGATGAACCCCCGGCAACCCATCACCTCGAAGCTCGTGGGCTGGGACACTCCGGTCGCGAGGGGCCGCGGCAGCACCAGCACCCCGGCCATCTGCGCGCCGCTCACCAGCGCGGGAGGAAGGCGGTCGAGCGGCTGAGCGGCCACGTAGAAGAGGCGGCCGAGCCTGGACCCGGGTGCGAGCCTCGGGACCTGCCCTTCTTCGGCCGCCTCCACGAGAGCCAGGCGAGCGTGCACGCCGGGCCACGCGCTCAGGTCGCGCTCGACCTCGACCGCGCGACGCTCTCCGGGAAGGAGCAGGCCGCAACCGCCGCGCTGGGCGAGCTCGAGCACGAGCGAGGCGGCGGCCCGAACGGCCGCGTCCAGGTGTTCGGGTTCTCCCGAGCAGCGGGCGTCGAGCACGACCAGGGGGAAGCTGTCTCGATCGGCGCGCATCCGCCGCTCGAGCAGACCGGCGCCTCGCGCAAGCGCCGGCCAGTGAATCCGCGACGCCGGCGTGCCCGGCCGGTACGGCCGCAGCCCATCGAGCTCGGAGGCGGCCACGGGTTCCGCCGCCGTCTGGGCGCCGTTGGGATCGGTGCGCCCTAGGTCCTGGCCGACCCAGCGGACGCGCTCGGTGCGGGGAAGCACGAGCAGCTGCGCGGGATTGCCTGCGCTCCTGCGCTCCGAACGCGCGAGCTCGAGCGCGTCCCGGACGACCAGCGTGGGCTGTTCCACCATCACGTGCCCCCGGCGCGAGAAGCGCGCCACCACGCGGATGTTGGCGGTTCGCCCACCGCTGATCAGCGACAGCCAGTTGTGGAGCGGAACGGGCGCGCCGGCCAGAGGATCGAGGAGCTCGGCGCCCGGAAGCCCCCACGGGCCTCGGCTGACCTCGATCGAAGCCTCGAGCGGCTCCTCCTCGACCACCCGGTCGGTGAGGAGCGTGCGGTGGATGGTGGCGCCGCCGGCGGCGAGCGAGATCCAGGCCGGGGCCGCGAGGCCGAGCAGAGTGAACGCGATCCCCGGGACGAACAGCGGGGCAGCGTCGAACAGGAAGGCGACGAGCGTCAGCGCGATCCCTCCGAGCGCCACCGCCGCCGCCCTCCTCATGGCCGCGGCCGCCTTCTCATAGGGCCCTCACCGACGAGATCGCGTCGGCCACCACGTCCCTGGCCGCGCCCCGGGGCGACTCCGGCGCCAGCACCAGCCGGTGCGCAAGCACGGCCTCCGCGAGCGACTGGACGTCGTCGGGCAGGGCATGGTCGCGGCCCTGGAGCATCGCCTTGGCCTTGGCCGCCCGCAGCAGCATCAGCCCCGCCCGGGGGCTCGCGCCGAGGTCGACGCGCGGGTCCTCGCGGGTGCGCCACAGCAGCCGCACGACGTAGTCGCGCAGCGGCTGCGCGGCGCGCACCCGCGTGGCCGCGTCCTGTGCGGCCAGCACCTCCGCGGCGGTGGCGACCGGTCCGAGAGACAGCACGCGGTCGCCGGCCTCATGGTCGGCGAGCATCCCCGCCTCGTCGCCCGGAGACGGGTACCCGAGCGAGATCCGGGCCATGAAGCGATCCACCTGGGCCTCGGGCAGCGGATAGGTCCCCTCGTACTCGATCGGGTTCTGGGTGGCCAACACCAGGAACGGACGCGCGAGCTCGTGCGTCTGGACGTCGACCGTGACCCGCCGCTCCTGCATGCACTCGAGCAGGCCCGACTGCGTCTTTGGGGACGCTCGGTTGATCTCGTCGACGAGGACCACGTTCGCGAACACCGGCCCCGGGCGGAACTCGAAGCGCC
>JAFASF010000080.1 GCA_019244745.1 Solirubrobacterales bacterium
CGGAGAGCTGTCCGAGCTTCGCGAGCGGGCGGAGCACCGTCTGGGGCAGCTCCAGCAGGCCGGGCAGCACAACGCGCAGCTGTACCTGGCCGATGACGACGACGGCGTCGGCGGCGCCGGCGCGTTCTTCCTCCTGCTCGACGAGCCCGAGGTCTACGGGCTGCCGCCCGACCCGGTCGACACGCGCCGCGACCTCAAAGAGATCTGGGCCGCGGCGGGCGTCGCCGCCGCAGCGCTCGGCGCCACGTTGCTCGCGACGGTGTTCGGAGGCGGGCGGTGAACGTCACCCATCACAACGGGGGCAACGGCGCGTCGGCCGGGGGCCCGGCCGGGGCGCCGGCCGGAACCGAGATCCGTACCTACCACGGCCAGCCGGTCCTCAAGGAGCCGATCTGGACGTGGGAGATCCCGTGCTACTTCTTCACCGGCGGGCTCGCCGGTGGGTCGGCCGGGCTCGCCTACCTCTCCTCGCTGCGGGGGAACGACGTGCTCGCCCGTCGTGCCTGGGCGACCGCGCTCGCCTCGGTGGCGGTCAGCCCGGCGCTGCTCACCTCGGATCTCGGCCGGCCATGGCGATTCATGAACATGCTGCGGATGTTCAAGGTGACCTCGCCGATGAGCGTCGGCTCCTGGCTGCTGAGCGCCAGCGGAGCCAGCACGGCGATCGCGGCGGTGAACGCGTGGACGGGCTCGTTTGCCGGGGCGGCTCGGGTGGCCCGGCCGGCGGCTGCCGTGCTGGGCCTCCCACTCTCCACCTACACCGCCGCGCTCGTTACGAACACCGCGGTGCCGGTGTGGCATGAAGCCCGGTGGCTGCTGCCGTTCGTGTTCGGGTCCGGCGCGGCGTTGAGCGCCGGCGCCGCCGCGGTCGCGGTGACCCCGGTCCGCCACGCGCGCCCGGCGCGCCGGCTGGCGCTCGCGTCGGCTGTGCTCGAGCTCGGGTGCAAGGAGCTGATGGAGCGCCGGCTCGGCGAGCTCGGCGAGCCGTACAAGCAGGCCGCGTCTTTCAAGTTCGGCCGGCTCGGGCAGGCGCTGATCGCCGGGGGCGCCGGCGTTCTGTACGGTCGCGGGGGCCGCTCGCGCGCGGCCGCGGCGGTCGCGGGCGCGATGCTCTGCGCCGGCGCCCTGAGCGCCCGCTGGAGCGTGTTCGAGGCGGGCTTTCAGTCGGCGGCTGACCCGAAGTACGTGGTCGGCCCGCAGCGCGACGCGATCCGGCGGGGCGAGCGGCGCGGCGCCTCGCGGACCGAACCGCACATCTCCGCCCCGCAACCGGCGGTTGGCTCGCCGGCGACCGCGCCGGCGGTCGTCGACGAGCAGCGGGAGGCCGCAGCACGACCAGCGACCCCCCGGTGATGGCGCTGATCGACACCCGCCGGGAGTACGACCACCTGTTCGGCATCTACGTGCCGATCGCGATCGGCGTGTTCGCGTTGATCCTGGTCGTGATGCTGGCCGCGGTCGTGATCTTTCGCCGCCGCCCGGCCGAGCGCGCGGCGCGCTGGAGCGAGCACAACGCGCTCGAGGGGTCCTACGCGGCGCTGCTCGCCTGTGTGGCGGCGTTCCTGCTCTACCTGACGTTCACCGCCGAGCACAGAGTGGACACGGTGGCCAACCGCCAGCGTGCAGCGGTGGTCGTCAACGTGATCGCCTCGAAATGGGAGTGGACATTCACCTATCCCGCCTACGGATTCAGCGTACGCAGCGGCACGGTGGGACGGCAGCCGCTGGTCGTCCCGGCGGGCGAGGCGGTGCGCTTCAACCTCACCTCGGTCGACGTGATTCACGCGTTCTGGATTCCGGCCCTGCGGTACAAGCACGATGCGATCCCCGGGTCCACCCAGGTGATCACGCTGAGCTTCACCAAAGGCGTGTTCGCGGGCCAGTGCGCTGAGTTCTGCGGGCTCCGCCACCCAGACATGGTGTTCACTGCCCACGCGGTGAGCCCGGCGTCGTTCGGAGCGTGGGCGCGCAGCCGGGGGAGGGGGCCGACCCCGTGAGCGTCGCCACCGCAACGCCCGCTCGCATCTCGCGCATGACCGGGTGGCTCGGCACGCTCACCAGTACCGACCACAAGCGGATGGGTCTGACCCTCGGCGGGCTCTCGCTGCTCTACTTCCTGCTCGGTGGGCTGTTCGCGCTGCTCATGCGCACCCAGTTGGCGCAGTCGAACATGCACTTCGTGTCGGACAACTCATACAACGAGCTGTTCACGATGCACGGTTCGACGATGATCTACCTGTTCGTGACGCCGATGGCGATCGCGCTGGCCGTGTACCTGGTGCCGTTGCAGATCGGCGCGACCGGGATATCCGCCCCGCGCCTGGCTCTCGCGGGGCTGTGGACGTGGATCTGCGGCGGGTTGATCATGCAGCAGGGTTGGTTTGCCTCCGGGGGAGCAGGTCGCGCGGGATGGTCATCGTATGCGCCGCTGTCCAACGGCACCAACACGCCCGGGGTGGGACAGGACCTGTGGGTGATCGGCGTGATCCTGGCCGCCGCCGGGATGGCCGCGATGGCGGGGTGCGTGGTGGCCACGATCGCCCGGCGGCGTGCTCCCGGGATGGCGCTGCTGCGCATGCCGGTATTCACCTGGACAGCGCTGGTCACCGTCCTGATGGTCGTCGCGTCGTTCCCGATCCTGGTGCTGGTCATGGTGCTGCTCTACATCGACCGTCACGGCGGGCACATCTTCACCGGCTTCACCGGCGCGATCGATTACCAGGACCTGTTCTGGTTCTTCGGCCACCCGGTGGTGTACGTGATGTTCTTCCCCTACCTTGGGGCGGCCGCTGAGGCGATCGCGGTGTGCTCGCACAAACGGTGGTTCGGCTATATCGCGTTCGTCGCCTCGATGATGGCGTTCGCCGCGATGTCAACGGCGGTGTGGTCACACCACATGTACACCACGGGTGGGGTCACCAACCAGTACTTCGCCTTCACCTCCACGTTACTGCTCGTCCCGGCCGGGGTCGAATACTTCGACGCGATCGGCACGCTGATCGGAGGGGCGCTCGTACTGCGTACGTCGATGCTGTTCGCGCTCACCTTCTTCCTGCAGTTCCTGGTTGGCGGCCTCAGCGGGGTCTTCGTCGCCTCGCCGGTGCTCGACTACCAGGTCTACGGGACCTACATGATCGTGGCCCACTTTCACTACACGCTGTTCGCCGGCAGCATCTTCGGCTTCTTCGCCGGGGTCTATCACTGGTTCCCGAAGTTCACCGGCGCGCTGCTGCGCGAGCGTCTCGGGAAGCTCCAGCTCGTGCTGATGGTGATCGGCACGAACCTGACCTTCTTCCCGATGTTCTTCCTGGGCAACGACGGGATGCCGCGCCGCGTCTCGCGGTATCCGACGCACCCGGGGTGGGGCACGCTCAACGAGCTTGAGACGATCGGCGCGGGGATCATCGCCCTTGGGGTCCTGGTGTTCCTGGTGAACGTGTGGACCTCGCTGCGCCGGCGCGTGCCCGCCGGTGACGATCCGTGGCTCGGGCATACGCTCGAGTGGGCCACCAGCTCGCCGCCGCCACCGCTCAATTTCGACCGGCCGCTGCCGCCGATTAGCTCTTACTCGCCGCTGCTCGACCTGCGCCACGAGGAGATGGACCGCGGGGGCGAGCCCGCGGAGGTGAGCGCAGCCCGATGAGGGGCGGTGCGATCCCGATCCTCGCCTGGGGCACGATCCTGCTCGTGCTGGCGATCGGGAACTGGGTGTGGAACGACAAGACGGCGGACGGAGCGGCGGCAAGCGCCGCGGTGGTCATCATCTACGGCTTCGGCGTGGCGTTGTGGCTGGCGCGGCGGGAAGCGATCCGGCGTGGGCCGCCGCCGCCGCGGACTGACGCCGAGGCGGTCCCGCAGGCCAGCGTGTCGGCCATGCTGATCGGGCTGTCGGTCGGGTGTGCGCTCTTCGGTCTGGCCTGGGCCAAGTTCCTCCTGTACTTCGGCATCGCGGTGTTCGTGCTCTCGGTGGGACGCCTGATCATCGAGCTACGAGCCGAACGGTCGACGCGCAAGCACGTGGTGAGCGAGGAGGAGCACCGGTGAGCGCCCCGTCGCTTACGTCGCTGCTCGTCTCGCACTGGGGCCCGAGCGCGTCGGTTCTAGTGCCCGCGGCCGGCTTCGGCGTCCTGTACGTGACCGCCAGCCGGCACGCCGGCGGTCGCTGGCCGGCACGCCGAACCGCCTCGTTCATGGCCGGAGTCGCCTGCGCGGTCGTGGCCCTCCAGTCCGGGATCGACGCCTACGACGATCAGCTGCTCTCGGTCCACATGGTGCAGCACATGCTGCTGCTGCTCGTCGCGCCGCTCCTCGTGCTCGGCGGCCGCCCGGTGATCCTGGCCCTCCGAGCGCTGCCGCCGGCGCGACGCCGGGGGTTCGTCCGAGCGCTGGAACGGACGCGCCCCTATACGGGTCCGCTGCAGACGCTCGTTGTGTTCGGCGCGGTCATCGTCCTGACGCATCTTCCGTCGTTCTACGAGGCGACGCTGCGCCACCCGGCCCTGCACTACGCCGAGCACGCGCTGTACCTGATCGCGGGGCTGTTGATGTGGTCGCCGCTCCTCGACGGCGACCCCGCGCCCCGCCACCGCCTGAGCGGGCTCGGCCGGTTCGGCTATCTGATCGCGGCGATGCTGCCGATGGCGGTGGTGGGGGCGTACCTGAACCGCCACGCCGCACTCGTTTATCCATCGTACGGGCCGCCGGCGCGCCCGCTCGGGATCTCGGCGCTCGATGACCAGGGGCAAGCGGGAGCGATCATGTGGGTGGTCGGCAGCACGATCATGGTCGCCGTGGGCCTGTGGGCGGCGGTCGCCGCGATGGTGGCCGAGGAGCGCCGGCAGACCGCGCGCGACGCTCGAGCCGCGCCGCTCGCCACCCGGGAGACGGGGGCTCGAGCCGCGCCGCTCGCCACCCGGG
>JAFASF010000156.1 GCA_019244745.1 Solirubrobacterales bacterium
ACACGCTGTGGCCGTCCGGGCTGACCGCTACCCCGTAGGGGCCGTTGCCACCAGCGACGGTCGGCACCGCCTTTGGCGTGAGCGCGCCACCCGGACCGACGTCGTACTGGGAGACCCCGCCCGCCCCATTCGCGCCGCTGTTGGCGACGTACACGCTGGTGCCGTCCGGACTGACCGCGATCCCGACCGGGGCGACGCCAGCCGCAACAGTGGTCACCGCCTTAGGTGTGAGCGCGCCACCCGGACCGACGTCGTACTGGGAAATCCCACCCGCGCCGGTTGCGCCACTGTTGGTGACGTACACGCTCTTGCCGTCCGGGCTGACCGCGATTCCACTCGGGCCCACGCCTGCCGGAACCGCGGGGACCCCCTTCGGCGTGAGTGCGCCACCCGGGCCGACGTCGTACTGCGAGACCGCGCCCACCACCCCCCCGTTGTCAGCGACGTACACGCTCGTGCCGTCCGGGCTGACCGCGATCGCAGCCGGGTTCGCGCCGGCCGGAACGGTAGGGGTCGCCTTGGGTGAGAGCGCGCCTCCGGACCCGACGTCGTACTGGGAGACCCCACCCGCGCCACTCGCGCCGTCGTTGGCCACGTACACGCTCTTGCCGTCCGGGCTGAGCGCGATCGCCCCCGGCGAGTTGCCCCCCGTCACCGGCGCCTTGATCGTCAGCGCACCACCTACGCCGATGCCGTACTGGGAGATCCCGCCCACCCCATTCGTGAGAAGGTTCGCGACGTACACGCTTGTGCTCGTCGCCCTCGCCACCGCAGGGACAACCAACATCCAGCACGCCACCACACCAACCAACAACCTACGCGGTAGCTCCCAGCGCGCCCTCACGCGGCGATCATCCGCCTACGGCCGCTCCGTGTCAAGACCCGCACCCCTCGCTCCGTGACGCAGACCAAAAAATGCACGAGCACCGAGGGTTCGTGGTCTAGCGCGTGGCCAGAGGCAGGTCTTGGTCCCGTACTTAGTCGCGAACGAACCGGCAACGGCCTCTAGTAGCTCGCCGTCGGCTGTCACCCGCAGAGCCCTGCCGTCAAGAACCACGTCGAGCGCGCCGTCGGCGACGTCGCTGAACCCGTGGTCAAGATGCAGGACGGGTTGGCAACAAGGTTCTTAGCCTTGCGCTCCTCGGGCCCGGTGCAGAACCAGATCGCGCATCGTGCCACACGGCGACCAACGGCGTAAACGTGTGGGCGGCCGACCCGCCGGACGGCCGAAAGCCAGAACGTATCGGCGGCTCCGATCTCCTTCGACCCGACCGACCATGGCGTCGGCTCTGTATCCGGCTGACTGAACCGGTGGATGTCAGCCGGTACCTCGTCAGGCCAGTGATTCATCACAACCTCCCTTCCGCTCTGGCGACCCAGCGACGCGACACGCCCGGCGACCGGCCAACAGCAAGAGACAACGTCGTGCACGACAAGACCGCAGTCGAACACCGAATTCATCGGGGAGCAGGGCTGCTCCGGGCTGTCTGAAACTCGTTGCGCCGCTTTAGTCGCCCCACCAGTCGGGGACGAACTCGGCGTCGCCCTCGACATGGCGTCCGAACGCGAGCAGTTCGAGTGCGGCACGGGCGCTTGCTGAGCGCTGCAGCGGACGAGGCTGAGCAAGCACCATCTCACCGAGGCGCTCGCTGCCGCTTAGTCCACGGACGCCGCCCGACGCGTCCGCTCCGGTGGCCATCCGAGCCCGGCCGGCGCCCGATGGCATCGGGCGCCGAGCGTGGCGGAGCATCGACTGGCGGAGAACGGGTCGCCGGGCCCGACGGAACGCTCCCGCGCGCGTGTCGACCGAGCGGGAGGCGCCGAGCACTTGGCGCGCGAGTCAACGTTGCTAACAGCGTCGCCGGGCGGTGACCAACCAGGAGCGCGAATCGAGGACCACCCCGCGATCGTCGCTGTGGTGCGCCGCGAGCATTGTGCGCAGCCGCTCGACGGTACGCGCTGCCTCGTCTTCGCGCAGGGTCGCGAGGGCCGCGGTCGTGTCGTGAAACCCCCGGACGGCCGCGAGCGCCGTATCGACGTCGTGTCCGTAGAAGACCGGTTCGTGGACGTCCTCGAAGCGGATGTCATCGAAGCCGGCGTCCTCGAGAATGCCCGCGGTGGCTTCGGCATCACCGAGCGAGAACGCGTCCGCGCCCGGTTTCGGTGGCTGCGCCGCGTCGCCCAGCGCGGCGTCGATCGCCCGCGCCCATTCGTTGTCATTGTGTCGCTGCCAGACGAGCAACAGCAGGCGCGCATCGGGTCGCATCGCGGCAGCGATGTTGCCGAACGCGGCAGCCGAATTGGAGAAGAACATCGTCCCGAAGCGGCTGATCGCTACATCGAAGCCAGCCGGGCTGAAGCGATGCACCTCGGCATCGGCTCGCACATAGCGCACGTTGTCGAGCCGTTCAAGCGCTGCCACCTGACGGGCTCGCTCAAGCATACGCTCGGACACGTCGACGCCGACAACACGGCCTGGGGCCGCGGCGCGCGCCGCCTCGCGAGTCGTCAGCCCGGTTCCGCACCCGATGTCGAGGACCTCGTCACCCGGGCGGATCCGGTAGGCGGCGCGGAGGTGCTCGTGGTGAGCGCGCAGCTCGGCGTCGTAGAAGTCCGGGCTCAGGCTGTTCGGCGGGGACACCGGTGCGATGCTATGGACTACTGCGGCGCGCTGGCGATCTCGTCATTCAGCTCGACCCGCACTCGAGCCGCGCCCCGAGGCGCCGCGACGCGCCCAGATCGCAAAGCGCTAAGTGAACTCGCGAGGACCGGGTGCCCTCCC
>JAFASF010000348.1 GCA_019244745.1 Solirubrobacterales bacterium
CGGCGGCGGAACCCGAACCGGCCGCGCCCGAGCCCGAGCCCGCTGTGCCGGCGGCGGAACCCGAACCGGCCGCGCCCGAGCCCGAGGCCGCTGCGCCGGCGGCGGAACCCGAACCGGCCGCGCCCGAGCCCGAGGCCGCTGTGCCGGCGGCGGAACCCGAACCGGCCGCGCCCGAGCCCGAGCCCGCTGTGCCGGCGGCGGAACCCGAACCGACCGCACCCGAGCCCGAGGCCGCAGCGCCTGCCCAGCCCGCGGTCGCAGTGCCCGAGGCCGCTGCGCCCGAGGCTGAGGCCGAACCGGCCGAGTCGGCCCCGCAAGCCGAACCCGAGCCCGAGGCCGCTGCGCCGGTGACGGAACCCGAACCGGCCGCGCCCGAGGCTGAGGCCGAACCGGCCGAGCCCGCTCCGCAAGCCGAACCCGAGCCCGAGGCCGCCCCGGAACCCGCACCCGAGCCATCCGGTCCCGAGCCAGCGGCCAACGCCCCCGCCGCCGATGCCTCCGAGACCCCCGCAGAGGAGAACGCATGACCCAGGTCACCGCCCAGGACGTCAAGAGCCTGCGCGACCGTACGGGAGCCGGCGTCCTCGCCTGCCGCGAGGCGCTCACGGAGGCGGACGGAGACGTCGAGCGCGCGGTCGAGATCCTGCGGACGCGGGGCCAGGCTCAGGCGGCCAAGCGTGCCGGGGAGGAGACGCGTGAGGGCGTCATTCAGAGCTACATCCACGCGAACAACAGGATCGGCGTGCTGGTCGAGGTCGACTGCCAGACCGACTTCGTCGCCCGCAACGAGAGGTTCGTCGAGTTCGCGCGGGACGTCGCGCTGCAGATCGCGGCCGCGCCGCAGACACTCGCGGTCAGCGACGACGACGTTCCCGCGGAGGATCGCGAGCGCGAGGAGCGGATCGCGGTCGAGCAGGCGGCCGACAGACCCGAGAACGTGCGCGAGCGCATCGTGGCCGGTAAGCTCGACAAGTGGCTGGATGAGGTCGTGCTGTTGCGCCAGAGGCACGTCAACGAGGACAAGCACGGAGGCAAGACGATCGAGGACCTGCGGGCCGAACTCGCGAGCGAGACGCGCGAGAACATCGTGATCCGCCGCTTCGCCCGGTTCGCCGTCGGCGGATGACGCCACCGTGAGCATGAACACCGCGACGCCGCCGGCCTACCGTCGCGTGCTGTTGAAGCTCTCGGGCGAGGCGCTCATGGGCGACCGCGACTACGGCACGGATCCCGGGCGCGTCCAGACCATCTCCCAGGAGGTGGCGGCGGTACATCGCCGCGGTGTGGATGTTGCCGTGGTCGTCGGAGGCGGCAACATCTACCGGGGATTGGCGGCGGCGGCGCGGGGGATGGATCGCGCCACCGGTGACTACATGGGGATGCTGGCGACGGTGCTGAACGCGCTCGCGCTGCAGGACGCGCTCGAGAAGGAGGACATCGCGACGCGCGTGCAATCGGCGATCACGATCTCGGAAGTGGCCGAGCCGTACATCCGGCGGCGCGCGATCCGCCACCTCGAGAAGGGCCGGATCGTCATCTTCGCCGCCGGAACGGGAAACCCGTTCTTCACCACGGACACCGCGGCCGCGCTGCGGGCGGCGGAGCTACACGCCGATGTGATCCTGATGGGAAAGAATGGCGTCGAGGGGGTCTACACCGCTGACCCGGCGCTCGACGCGACAGCGCGATTCATCCCCGAGATCACGCACAAAGAAGCGCTCACGCGCGGGCTTCAGGTGATGGACTCGACCGCGTTTGCCCTCTGCATGGACAACAATCTTCCGATCGTCGTGTTCAACATGGCCGACGGCCGGAACATCGACAAGATAGTGTCAGGAGAACGCGTGGGCACGTTGGTGAGGACATGAGCGAACTAACTGACGAGTTCATCGCCGAGGCTCGCGAACGGATGGCGAAGTCGGTCGAGGCCATCCGGCACGAGTTCGGATCGGTGCGTACGGGCCGGGCGAGCCCGGCTCTGCTCGACCGCATCACGGTCGATTACTACGGCACGGCGACGCAGCTCAAGCAGCTCGCGACGATCACGACTCCCGAGGCGCGGCTGCTGAGCATCCAGCCATACGACAAGAGCTCGATCAAGTCGATCGAGCGCGCGATCCTCGAGTCCGACATCGGGCTGACGCCGTCCAACGACGGCAACCTCATCCGGCTCAACATCCCTGAGCTCACCGAGGAACGGCGCAAGCAGCTCGTCAAGGTGGTGCGCAACATTGCCGAGGAGGGCAGGGTCGCGATCCGCAACATCCGTCGCGACGTGATGCACGACCTGCGCGAGCTCAAGGAGGCGGGCGAGGCCGGATCGGACGACGAGCACCGAGCCGAAGTCGAGCTCCAGAAGGTCACCGACACCCGGATCGCCGAGCTCGACGAGCTGCTGAGCCACAAGGAAGAAGAGATCTTGGAGGTGTAGTTTGGCCCGCGCGCGGATCCGTGTGCCCTCGAGGCGGGAGCGGAGCGCGGAGGCCGGGGCGGCGGCCGAAGACAGCGCCGTCTCCGGCGAAGGCGCGCGCGCTCGCTACGTCGCGATCATCACGGACGGCAACGGACGCTGGGCCCGCCGGCGGAGGCTTCCGACGGTTGCGGGCCACGAAGCAGGCGCGGACACCGTCAAGGCTCGGCTCCGCGATGCGGTCGAGCTCGGGATCCGGGAGCTCACGGTCTACTCGTTCTCGACCGAGAACTGGAGCCGCTCGCCGGAAGAGGTCTCCGCGCTCATGGACATGTTCGCGCGTCGCATCGAGCTGGAGTCGCCGGAGCTGCACGCCGAAGGGGTGCGGATGCGGTTCATCGGCCGTCGCAGCGACCCGGTGCCGAGAAAGCTCATCGAACGGATGCAATGGGCGGAGGACCTGACCAAGGACAATGCTCGGATCACGCTGTTCGTCGCGTTCAACTACGGCGGGCGGGCGGAGATTCTCGACGCGGCGCGGACCTTCACCGGAGAGACCGAGGAGGACTTCAGCGCCCACTTGTACGCACCCGACATGCACGACCCCGACCTGATCATCCGCACCAGCGGCGAGCAGCGGATTTCGAATTACCTGCTCTGGCAGGCGGCCTACTCGGAGTTCGTGTTCCGCGAGGAGCTGTGGCCGGACTTCTCCCGCGAGGCGTTCGAGCAAAGCCTCGAGGAGTTCGTCGCGCGCAAGCGGCGCTTCGGGGGCCGGTAGGGATGCCGCCCGCGCGCCGGCCGGCCTCGCGCAGCAGACGACGACGCTCCGAGAGGGGCCGAGGCTCGGATCTCCTCCTGCGGATCGTGATCGCGATTCCGGCGGCGGTCGTCGTCATCGTGTTCATCGATCTCGGGGGGCTCGCGTTCGCCCTGCTGATGATCCTGGTCGGCCTCGTGTGCATGCACGAGCTCTACCGGATGCTCGCGCGCTGGCGTCCGCTGGCGATCGTGGGCTTCGCCTCGCTCGCCGCCATGGTGCTCGCGGCCCGGTACGGCAACATCCGGTACGTGATGGAGGTCGCCATGGCGACCGTTCCCGTGCTGTTCCTGTTCGTGGTGGCCCGGGGACAACGTCACGCCACGGTGGCGATCGCGGGGACCCTCCTCGGCGTGTACTGGATCGGGCTGGCGTTCGCGCACGCGGAGCTGCTGCGCCGGCTCCCGCACGGCAATGCCGTCCTCATCGACGTGCTCGTCGGCACGTTCGTGGGCGACACCGCAGCCTATCTCGGGGGCCGCCTGTTTGGACGGCGCCCGCTGGCGCCGTCCATCTCCCCCCACAAGACCGTCGAGGGGCTGTTCTGCGGGATGCTCCTGGCAATCGTGGCCGTGTTCGTCGCCGCGCAGTACCAGAGCTGGCTGACGCAGGGCGACGCGCTCCTGCTGGGCGTGGTCATCGCGGTCCTGGGGCCGCTGGGGGACCTGTTCGAGTCGCTGATCAAACGCGATGCGGGTACCAAGGACGCCGGCACCCTGTTCGGGCCCCACGGCGGCGCGCTCGATCGCGCCGACGCGGCGATCTTCACCGTCGTCGCCGGGTATTACGTCTGGCTCGCCGTGATGCACTGAGGCGCCACGGGGCCGAACGCGCCCCGCCTACAATCCGCCCCGTGCCGCGCCGTCTGGCCATTCTCGGCTCCACCGGCTCGATCGGCGTCCAGGCGCTCGATGTCGTGTCGCGTTCGGGGGAGGATCTGAACGTCGTCGCGCTGAGCGCCGCGAGCGCCTGGGAGCAGCTCCTGTCCCAGGCGCGAGAGTACGGGGTGCGGAGAATCGCCCTGTCCGACCAGGACGCCGCCGCGCGCGCCGGCGAGGCTTGGACGGACGGAGAGGTGCTCGCGGGGGCCGATGGGCTGGTGCGCCTGATCACCGAATGCGAGTGCGACATGGTCCTGAACGCGATCGTCGGCTCGGCCGGTCTGGTCCCAACGGTCGCCACGCTCGGCGAGGGGCTCGACCTCGCGCTCGCGAACAAGGAGTCGCTGGTCGTCGGGGGCGAGCTCGTCACCCAGCTCGCTGAGGCGACGAGTGCGGCGATCATCCCGGTCGACTCCGAGCACTCGGCGCTGTACCAGTTACTGGCGTCCGAGCGCCCTGGGACAGTCGATCGGCTGATCCTGACCGCATCCGGCGGCCCGTTCCGCGGAAGGGCCGCAGCCGAGCTCGAGGACGTGACCGTCGAGCAGGCGCTCGCCCACCCCACCTGGGAGATGGGCGGCAAGATCACGATCGACTCGGCGACCCTGATGAACAAGGGCCTCGAGCTGATCGAAGCCCACCACCTGTTCGGAACCCCCTACGAGCAGATCGACGTGGTGGTGCATCCGCAGTCGATCGTGCATAGCCTGATCCAGCTCTGCGATGGCGCGACGCTCGCGCACCTCGGCTACCCGGACATGCGCGTCCCGATCTCCTACGCACTCCACCACCCCGAACGGGTCGACGTTCCGGTGAGACCCCTCGACCTCGTGGCGCTGGGCGCCCTGACCTTCGAGCCGGTCGACGAGCAGACGTTCGCCTGCCTGCGCCTCGCGCGCGAGGCCGCGCTCGCGGGGGGTACGGCGCCGTGCACACTCAACGCCGCGAACGAGATCGCCGTGCACGCGTTCCTCGCCGGACGGCTGCGGTTCACGGAGATAGCGGCCGTGATCGAGGAGACCCTGGCGCAACTGCCCGCCGAGCGCGTGCATTCGTTCGAGTCGCTGGGCGAAGCCGACGCCCACGCGCGCCGCGTGGCCGCCGAGCTCGTGGCCGATCGCGCGGCCGCGTGACCGTCTCCGCGAGCGTCTAAGCGACCCCTAAGAGATGGCCACCGCCGGCAGCGGCGCCTGCCACACTGGGGTCATGCCGTACGTGCTCGCATTCCTCGGCTTCGCGGCCCTGATCATCCTGCACGAGTTCGGCCACTTCATGGCGGCCAAGGCGGTCGGCATGCGCGTGGAGCGCTTCTCGTTGTTCTTCGGGCCGTTGCTCGTGAAGTTCCGCCGGGGCGAGACCGAGTACGGGATCGGTCCAATTCCGCTCGGGGGCTACGTGCGGATCACCGGCATGAATCCGCGCGAGGAGATCCCGCCCGAGGCGCGCGCCCGCGCGTACTACAACCAGCCGGTCTGGAAGCGGGTCGTGGTCATCCTGGCCGGCCCGGCGATGAATCTGGCGATCGCCTTCGGAATCGTCTGGGTGCTGTTCTTGGTGAACGGGCAGACCGTGGCGAGCACGGAGGTCTACGCGGTCGAGAAGTCCACGCCCGCAGCGGGGAAGCTGAGTCCTGGCGACCAGCTGGTGTCGGTCGACGGCGTCACCGGCAGCCCCGATATGCTGCGCGCGCAGCTCGGCACCCATGTGTGCCCCGGCCAGCAGGTCAACGGCTGCGAGGCGGCCACCCCCGCCCGGATCGTGGTCCGCCGCGACGGCAACCTGTACACGTTCGTGCTGCGGCCGCGCTATAGCACGGCCGCCGGCCGCCCGTTGGTGGGGTTCGAGTTCGGCTCGATGCAGCAGCCGGTTGGCGCCGGGCAGGCCGCAAGCCTCACGGTCAGCGGTCTTTGGAGCGTCACCAAGCAGACGGTGTCGCTGATCTCGCGGATCTTCGAGCCCCAGCAGCGCAAGCAGCTCTCAGGCGTGGTCGGCGGCTACACCGTCACCGAGCAGTCGTTCTCGCACTCGACGACGCTCGCGTTGAAGGTGCTCGCGCTGATCTCGCTGTCGCTGGCGATCGTCAACCTGTTCCCGTTCCTGCCGCTTGACGGTGGCCACGTGTTCTGGGCGATCGCGGAGAAGGTTCGGGGGCGCCGGATCCCGTTCGAGGTGATGGAGCGAGCGAGCGTGGTCGGGTTCGTGCTGATCGTGTTCCTGTTCGTAATCGGGCTGAGCAACGACATCTCGAGGCTTTCGGGGACCGGCTTCAACGTGCGCTAGCGGGGGGGACCCCGGGGCGCGGGGCGCGGCTATCCTGGAATCTGGACCAACGACCGGTCCTTGGTGGCAACTCGAGATCGGGAGGGAAAGATGCAGAGCACCACGGTCACGCCGGCACCCGCACGCGCGGTCGACGCGCCGACGCTGACCGAGGCGCTCCGGCGCACCGTTGCCAACCACCCCGACATCGTCGCGGTGAGGACTCCCGACGACAGGGTGTCCCTGACGTGGTCAGAGCTGCTCGCGCGCGTCGATGCTTTCGCCGGCGGGCTTGTCAAGCTCGGTCTCGGCCCCGGCCACACGGTCGCGATCATGCTCACAAACCGTCCCGAGTTCCACCTCGTCGATCTCGCGGCAGTCACGATTGGCGCGACCCCGTTCTCGATCTACGTCACCTATCCGCCCGCGGACATCGAATACCTGATCAGAGACGCCGGCTCGAGGGTCGCGATCGTCGAGCCGGCGTTCCTGCCCGCGATGCTCGAGGTGCAGAGGAACGTACCCGCGCTCGAGCACATCATCGTCGTCGACGGCGAGGCACCGGAGGGCACGACCTCCCTCGACGAGGTCGAGGGATCGAACCCGGGTTTCGACGCCGCATCGGCGGCGTCGGCCGTCGATCCCGACGACGTTCTGACGCTGATCTACACCTCGGGCACGACCGGCCCTCCCAAGGGAGTTCAGCTATCGCATCGCGCGATCATGTTCAGCGCCGGCACGGTCGAGGCCACCGTCCCGTTCGATCCGGGCGGGCGGGTGATCTCCTGGCTTCCGGCGGCGCACATCGCCGAGCGGATGGCCCACCACTACCTGCCGATCGTGTACGCGGGCACGATCACCTGCTGCCCCAATCCCCGGGAAATCGTGTCCTACCTGCCCCAGGTCCGTCCGACCTGGTTCTTTGCCGTCCCGCGGATCTGGGAGAAGCTCAAGGCCGGCCTGGAGGCGGCGCAGGCGGCGCAGCCTGAGGAGCGGCGCGCTCCGGTGCAGGCGGCGCTGGCGGCGGCGATCGAGCGGGTGCGGATGAGGCAGCGTGGCGAGCCGGTCCCGCCCGAGCTGGAGGCGAAGGTCGCCCAGGCGGACGAGCAGATCTTCGCCAAGCTGCGCGCGATGATCGGGCTCGATCAGGCGGTCGCCGTCAACGTCGGCGCCGCGCCCACTCCGGTCGAGGTGCTCGAGTTCTTCCACGCCATCGGGATCGAGCTGGGAGAGCTGTGGGGGATGTCCGAGACGTGCGGCTACGGGACGTGCAACCGTCCCGGCGCGGTCAAGATCGGGACCGTCGGCCCTCCGGATCCCGGCGTG
>JAFASF010000015.1 GCA_019244745.1 Solirubrobacterales bacterium
GTCGCCTCGAGCATCCCTGCGATCAGCTCGGCCATCGCGGGCTCGCGTCGACGCCGTTGACGCTGCGCGTGCGCACCAGCGAGCTCAGCCGCTCGGTGAGCCAGGGCGGCTCTAGCTCCGGCGCCTCGAGGAACGCCTGGATGGACGATCCGGTCAAGCCGGCGCGCGCACGGCGAGCTTGTGCACCGCCTCGATGATCGCCTCCGAGTCGATGCCGGCCGCATGCATGAGCTCGGCGGCCTTGCCGGAGATCGGCATGTCACGCACCGCGAGCTTGACGACCGGCACGCCGGGCGCCTCGGGTCCCACCGCGCTGAGGACCGCTTCCCCGAGCCCACCTTCGGGCCAATGATCCTCGACCGTGACGATCGCGCCGGTCTCCCGCGCGGCCGCGAGCAGCGTCTCGGCGTCGATCGGCTTGATCGAGTAGCAGTCGATTACGCGCACGCGTGTGCCCTCGTCCGCTAGCGCGTCGGCCGCCTTTTCGGCCTCCTCGACGGTGATGCCGCAGGCGACGATCGTGAACTCGTCGTCGTCGTTGCTCGAGCGAACGATCCGGCTCCCGCCGATGCGGATGTCCTCGTCGGGCGCCGTGCGCACGGGCGTGCCCGGGCGCAACGTCCGTATATAGGAGATGCCGGGCCGATCCGCCATCTCGGCGACCAGACGCGCGGTCTGGTTCGCGTCGGAGGGATGCAGCACGCAGCTCGAGTGCACCGCGCGCATCGCGGCGAAGTCCTCGAGCGCCATCTGCGACGGGCCGTCCTCGCCGATCGACACTCCCGCGTGCGACCCGCTCAACCGGATGTTCGCTCGGGATATCGCCGCCATCCGGATGAAGTCGTACGCCCGCGTGAAGAACGCCGCGAACGTCGACGCGAACGGCACCCAGCCGCGGACCTGGATCCCCACCGCGGCCGCGAGCATCTGCTGCTCGGCGATGAACATCTCGAAGTAGCGATCGGGATGCGCGTTGGCGAACAGCTCTGAGTGCGTCGAGTTCGAGACCTCGCCGTCGAGCGCGACGACATCGCCGCGCATCTCTCCGAGCGCCGCCAGCGTCTCGCCGTAGGCCAGGCGGGTGGCCACCTGCTCGCCGACGTCCCAGCGCGGGAGCTGCGCGCCGGGAGTCTCGAACCGGTGGGGCGCGCGCCCGTCCTCGGGCTTCGCGACGTTCACGGTCAGATCCCGAACCCCGCCGAGTTCGTCGATGGCCTCCTCGGCGTCTTCGAGTGGCTTACCGTGGTGGCCGGGCTGGTTTTCGACGGCGGCGACGCCGCGGCCCTTCAGGGTTCGGGCCAGCACGACGCTCGGGCGCCCGGTCGTCTCGATGGCCTCGCGGTAGGCGGCGTCGATCGCCTCGACGTCGTGCCCGTCGATGACGATCGCGTGCCAGCCGAACGCACGCACGCGTTCCGCGTACCCGTCCATGTCCCAGCCGAGCATCGTCTCGCGCGTCTGCCCGAGGCGGTTGACGTCCAGGATCGCGGTCAGGTTGTCCAGACCGCCCCAAGCCGCGTGCTGGAAGGCCTCCCACACCGACCCCTCGGCCATCTCCGAATCGCCGCACAGCACCCACACGCGGTACGGCAGGCGGTCGAGCTCCTTGCCCGCGATCGCGACCCCGACCCCGATGGGGAAGCCCTGGCCGAGCGACCCGGTGGCGACGTCGGTCGGGGGGATTCGCGGCGTCGGGTGACCCTCGAGCCGGCTGCCGAACCTCCGGAAGCTGAGCAGCTCCTCGTCGCTGATCGCGCCCGCGGCCTTCAGCATCGCGTAGTACAGCGGCGAGGCGTGGCCCTTGGAGAAGATCAGGTGGTCTCTGCCGGGGTCGTCGGGCTTGGAGAAATCGAGCTTCAGGTAGCCGTCCAGTAGCACCGCCATCAGGTCGGCGGCAGACATCGAGGAGGTGGGGTGACCGGAGCCGGCCGCGGCGGCGGCGCGCACGGAGTCGACGCGGAGCTGCTGGCCGAGCTCGCGGCGGAAGTCTGCGTTGCCCATGGTCAGGCCGCCACGAGCTGATCGCGCTTGGCCGCCACTCCGTCGAACAGCTTGTGGAAGGAGTCGGCGAACTTCTCGACGCCCTCCCGCTCGAGCACCGCGACCACATCGTCGTAGTCGATGCCCGCGTCCGCGAACCGCTCGAGCGTGCGCCGGGCCCCGTCGAGGTCGCGCTCGAGGGTGGGTTCGACTCGACCATGGTCCTGGAAGTCCTCGATCGTCTCCCTCGGCATGGTGTTGACGGTGTTCGGGCCGATGAGCTGCTCGACGTAGAGCACGTCGCTGTAGGCCGGATTCTTGGTCGAGGTCGAGGCCCACAGGCAGCGCTGCGGAGAAGCGCCCGCCGCCTCCAGCTCTTCCCAATCCTGGCCGCTGAACAGCTTCTTGTAGGTCACGTACGCGAGCTTCGCGTTGGCGATCGCGAGCGTGCCCTTCAGATCGTCGTGTCCGCCTGTCTCGTCGAGGCGGCGATCGGCCTCGGTGTCCACGCGCGAGACGAAGAACGAGGCGACCGACGCCACCGAGCGCAGATCCCCGCCGTCCCCGTGCAGCCGCTGGACGCCGCGGATGTAAGCCTCGGCGGCCGCGCGGTGGCGCTCCAGCGAGAACAGCAGCGTCACGTTGACCGGGATCCCGGCCGCGATCGTGTCCTCGATCGCCCGGAGTCCTTCCTTCGTCCCCGGGATCTTCACGAACAGGTTGGGCTTGTCGATCATGTCGTGAAGCCGCCGGGCTTCCTTCGTGGTCGCGGCCGCGTCGTGGGCGAGGTCCGGATCGACCTCGAGCGACACCCATCCGTCCCGCGTGGCATCGCCACGGTCGAACACCGGGCGCAGCAGGTCGCAGGCCTCTCTGATGTCCTCTCGCGCGAGCGCCAGGAACACCTCCTTGGGATCGCTTTCGGACTTGAGGACCTCCCGTAGCTGGTCGTCGTACGCGTTACCCTCGGCGATCGCCCCCTGGAAGATCGTCGGGTTGGAGGTCACGCCGACGATCCCGTCATCGACCAGTCCCGCCAGGTCGCCATCGCGCACGAACTCCCGCGAGATGAAGTCGATCCATGGGCTCTGGCCGTGCTCAGCGAGTAATTGCAGTGGTGTGGTCATTGGCGTTCTCCCGATCGGGCTCGCTACAGGTCGTTACCCACAGGCTACCCCCGAAATGAGCCTGGGTCGCGAGGCCGGTCGGGTTCAGAGAGCCCGGAGGGCTGGAAGCAGTTCGCTTTGCGCCCAGCGGATGAACTCCGCCTGGTTGGCCGCCCCGATCTGCACCAGCGCCACCTCCCCGAAACCGGCGTCGATGAACGGCCTCATCTTCTCGACGTGCTCCTCGACATCGGCGCCGCACGGAATCGCCTCGGCCACCTGCTCGGGGGTGACGAACTGCGTCGCGGCCTCGAACGATTCGGGGTTCGGGAGGTCGGTGTTGACGCTCCAGCCGAGGCCGAACCAGCGGAATTGCTCGTGGGCGCGGTGGATCGCCGCGTCGCGGTCGGGGTCGTAGGCCACCGCCATCTGCCCCACGCGGGGTTTGTTCCTGCCGCCGGCCTCATCGAACATCTCCCCCAGCTCGGGTTTTGGTTCGACCGCGATCATGAGGTCCGCTTTGGAACCCGCCAGCCGGCAGGAATCCGGGCCCGATACGGCGACCCCGATCGGGACTCGCTCGTCCGGTTGATCCCAGAGCCTCGCGGTCTCCACGTCGAAATGGCGGCCACGGTAGTTGACGGTCCCGTTGGTCGAATCGAACAGCGCGCCGATGACGTCGACCGCTTCGCGGAGCATCTCGTGGCGCACGCCGGCCGACGGCCAGCGCTTTCCGACGACGTGCTCGTTGAGGTTCTCGCCCGACCCCAGTCCGAGCCGGAAGCGGTTGCCGGACAGGATCTGAATGGTCGCGGCCTTCTGCGCGACGACCGCCGGGTGGTAGCGCAGCGTCGGGCACGTGACGAAGCTCATCAGCCCGATCCGCTCGGTGGCCTGTGCCGCCGCGCCCAGGATCGACCAGGCGTAGCCCGAGTGTCCCTGGGCCTCGAGCCACGGCTGGAAGTGGTCGCTGATGACCGAGAAGTCAAAGCCCGCCTCCTCCGCCATCTGGACGTCCCGGACCAGCTGATCTGGCCGCGACTGCTCGCACATCATCGTGTAGCCGAATCTCGTCATGTCACGCGGGCACGGCGGCGAGGCGCCGGTCGAAGTGGCGGTGTCCGGCGATGGCCTGCGCGAAGGCCGCGGCGAATGCGTCGAGCTCGCCGTTGTCCGTTGAGGCGAGCGTCACCACGCCGGCGTCGTCGACCAGTCCGTTCTCCGACAGGTGGGCGTTGTCGATCGGCGCCTCGCGCACCAACGCGACCCCGTCGCCGATCGCGCCGAGCGGCTTGGCGTGCTTGAACGCCTCGGCCACGTAGCGCATGGCGGCGCCGTTGCCGCGGAGCTCCTCGACGCTCTCGCGCCCGCCGGGGACGAGGACGGCGTCGTAGAGCACCGAGGCCATCGTCAGCAGGCCCCGGTCGACCGTGACGCCGCCCTCGAGCGTGCCGGCGTGCGGGGCGAGGACCTCGCAAACCGCGCCCTGGGAGCGCAGGCTTTGGAGGACGTGCTCGAGCGGTCCGGCGTCCACGCCGTCGGCGGCGAGCACGGCGACCTTGCGGGTGGCGACGCTGCCGGGCTGGTTTGCCTGGCTGAGCGCCGGCGAGCTCCTCCCGTGGTTGGGCGACGTGTCGGCGGGGGTTTCGAGGCCGAGGCCGCCCGCGACCTGGCTCGCCAGCCCGTGGTCGACGTGCGCGAGGTGCTCGACCACGCGCTCGCGGATGTACTCGCGCTCCACCTTCCCGAGCTCGAACTGGAACGCGTCCGCGATGTGCTGCTGCTCCCAGTCGCTCATCGAGTTCCAGAACAGCGTGGCCTGGCTGTAGTGGTCCTCGAAGCTCGGGCTGCGCTTGCGGATCTTGGTCCCGTCCACGCGCTCGGTGTAGTGGCGGTAGGCGCCCTCGCTCGGCGACGCGAGCGCGGGGCAGCCGCCGGCGATCGAGTTCGGGTGATAGGAGACCGGGGAGACGTCGATCCGGTGCTGCCCGTAGCCATCGCGCTGGTGGTGGTGCACCTCCGCGAGCGGCCGGTTGACGGGCAGCTGGGCGAAGTTGGGCCCACCGAGCCTGATGAGCTGGGTGTCGAGATAGGAGAAGTTGCGCGCCTGCAAGAGCGGGTCGTTGGTGAAGTCGATGCCGGGCACGACGTTCGCGGTGTGGAACGCCACCTGCTCGGTCTCGGCGAAGAAGTTGTCCGGGTTGCGGTCGAGCACCATGCGCCCGACGATCCGCAGCGGCACCTCCTCCTCGGGGATGATCTTCGTCGCGTCGAGGAGGTCGAAGTCGAAGTTGTGCTCGCGTTCCTCGGGCACGAGCTGGACTCCCAGCTCGTACTCCGGCCCGTTGCCCGACTCGATCGCGTCCCACAGGTCGCGGCGGTTGAAGTCGGGATCGGCGCCGGCGATCTTCTGGGTCTCGTCCCACACCAGGGAGTGGGTGCCGAGCTTCGGGCGCCAGTGGAACTTGACGAACGTGCCCTTGCCCTCCGCGTTTACGAACCGGAAGGTGTGCACGCCGAAGCCCTGCATCGTCCGGTAGCTGCGCGGCAGCGCGCGGTCGGACATCAGCCACATGACCATGTGGATCGTCTCGGGCTGGAGCGAGATGAAGTCCCACAGGGTGTCGTGGGCGGAGGAGGCCTGCGGGATCTCGTTCCGGGGCTCGGGCTTGACCGCGTGCACGAAGTCGGGGAACTTGATCCCGTCCTGGATGAAGAACACGGGGAAGTTGTTGCCGACCAGGTCGTAGTTGCCCTCGCGCGTGTAGAACTTGGTCGCGAACCCGCGCACGTCGCGGACGGTGTCGGCCGAGCCGCGCGAGCCGGCGACCGTGGAGAAGCGGACGAACACGGGCGTTTCGCGGCCCGCTTCGGCGAGGAAGTCCGCCTTGGTGACTTCGGGGATCGGGTCGGTGCAGGTGAAGGTTCCGTAGGCGCCGGCGCCCCGGGCGTGCACCACGCGCTCGGGGATGCGCTCGTGATCGAAGCGCGTGAGCTTCTCGCGGAAATGGAAGTCCTCGATCAGCGTCGGGCCCCGCTCGCCCACCGTGAGCGAGTCGTCCGTGTGCTCGACGCGAACCCCCTGGTCGGTCGTCAGGCGCTCGTCCTCGTGCCCCACCCGGTCGCGGCTGAGGTCCTCCAGCTTTCGGTCGCCACTGCTCACGGTCGCCTCCTGGTCGTTGTCTCTTCTCGCGGCTACCCGCGGTCCGCCCGACCTAACGGGCGCGGGCACGAGTTGGTCCGTCGCGGGACACGGTGGCCGCGAGCCCCGCTCGCCGTGGCTACGCGGGGCTCGGCGACAGGTCAGTCAGCCGCGTCCGCGCGAGGCGGAGGCCGCCGCGCCGGCACGGGCGGCCCGCCCGGGGGTCTTTATTGCCTCGTCCGCTTTGGGCGGCGGCTCGGTGACCAGCCGCGCGCCCCGGCCGTGCGTGAAGAAGCTGATCGACCACTGGATTATGACCAGCAACCGGTTCTGAAAGCCGATCAGATACCAGAGGTGAACGCCCAGCCACACCCACCACGCCAGGAAGCCGCTGAGCCTGAGGCCGCGAATGTCGGCGACCGCACGGGCACGTCCGATCGTGGCCAGGTTGCCCTTGTCGCGATAGCGAAACGCCGGCGTCGAGCGGTTCTCGAGCCGGTCGCGAATCAGGCGCGCCGCGTACTGCCCCTGCTGGATCGCGACCGGAGCGACGCCCGGCAACGACACCACGCCGCCGCGATCGTCGCGCACACGCACCATGTCTCCGAGGACCATGACCTCGGGATGCCCCGGCAGCGTCAGGTCGCGCTCGACCGTCACCCGACCGTCTCGATCGACCTCCGCGCCGGCGGCGCGCCCCAGCTCGTCGGCGAGGCCCGACGCTTTGACGCCCGCGGCCCAGATCGTCGTCGCCGTTGGGATCCGCTGGTGCTCCGCCCCGTTCGCTGCGACCGTGACCGCGCGCGGCTCAACGCCCACGACCATGTGGTTCACCATCACCTCGACCCCCAGCCGCTCGAGCGACCGGGCCGCCTTGGCCGAGAGGGACGGCGGGAACGTCGACAACAGCCGGTCGCCGGCATCGATCAGGAGCACCCGCGCGTCGCGAGAGTCGATGTTTCGGAAGTTGCGCCGCAGCGTGTCGCGGGCGAGCTCCGCGATCTGGCCGGCGACCTCCACGCCGGTCGGTCCACCCCCGACGATCACGAACGTCATCTCCTCCTGGCGGATGCTCTCCTCGACGGTCAGCTCGGCCTGCTCGAACGCGCTCAGGATCCGGGAGCGCACGGTTAGGGCGCTCTCGAGCGACTTGACCTCCGGAGCGATGTCGGCCCAGTCGTCGTGCCCGAAGTACGAGTAGCTCGAGCCCGCCGCGACGACCAGCGTGTCGTATGGCACCGACGTCGGGGCGCCAATCTCGGGCACGTCAGCAAGGAGAACGTCCCGGCCGGCGAGGTCAAAGCCCGATACCTCCGCCAGCAGCACCCGCACGTTGGGCGCCGACTTGAACAGCGCCCGCAGGGGGTAGGCCACCTGGCCGGGCGATAGGGCCCCGGTCGCGATCTGGTACGTCAGGGGCTGAAACAGGTGAAAGTTGCGCCGGTCGATCAAGGTCACCTGCACGTTTGCGTTTCGGAGGCCCTGTACGACGCGAACGCCGCCGAACCCGCCGCCGATCACGACCACGCGATGGAGGGATTGCGGCGACGAGGTGTCCGGGGCGTGGTCCATGCGGCCTAGAGAGTTAACCCGGTCTCGGCTTTCGACCGCGGCCGGGGGCCGTCGACACGGTCGTCGCTGCATTAGGGTGATCCCGGTGACCGCTGGAAAAGAAGACCGCCGGGTAGTTGAGGCCGTCGTGTTCGACCTAGACGGGGTGCTGGTCGACTCGGAGTCGGTGTGGGATGCGGCGCGGCGTGCGGTGGTCTCCGACACCGGCGGGCACTGGCGGGAATCGGCGACGAGGACGATGATGGGGATGAGCTCCCCGGAATGGTCCCGGTACCTGCACGACGAGCTCGGGGTGCCGCTCGAGCCGGCCGAAATCAATGATCGAGTCGTGGCCCGGCTACTCGGCTACTACGAGCGCAAGCTCCCGCTCCTGCCGGGCGCGGTCGCGGCCGTGAAGCGATTGTCCGCGCGATGGCCGCTGGGGCTGGCATCGTCCGCCAACCGTCCGGTGATCGA
>JAFASF010000090.1 GCA_019244745.1 Solirubrobacterales bacterium
CGCCGGGCTCGGTCGCGATCGCCTGGAAGACCATCGTCGGGGAGGCTGCGAACGCGAGGTGGGCGGCGTGCGTGATCTCGAACCGCGGCGCGGGCATGGCCGCCTGCACCGTCGCCGTCTGCTCCCCGAAGCTCACCGAACCGCCCCCGCGACGCCGGCCCGGGCCCTGAGCGCGGCGAAGAACGCGGGTACCGCCTCCTCGAGGGCGGCGCCACCCGAGATCCCCTCCCAGCGCGACTTGATCAGCCCGACCAGCTCGTAGCAGCGGTCGATCGGTGCGATCGCGCACTGCGCGGGCTGCGTGAGTTGGTTGATGATCAGGGCCTCGGCGTCGGGGTCGAGCTCGCTCAGGATCGGGTTGCGCCGGGTGAGCTCCTCCCAGGCTTCGAGCGGAAGCTCGGACTCGGTGGCGCCCGCCGGGCTCGGGTAGAACGCAACCACGCCACCGGTGACGCTCGAGCGCATGAAAAACGCGAGCGCGATCGGAATCTGGAGCCGGGCCCACAGCTCGTCGTCGAGGTCAAACGGCTCGAGCCAGATCGTGCGCGTCCCAGCCGGGCGGTACTCGGGGTCGCCCGAGTGAAGAGCCCAGCACGCTTCGCACGCGCACACGATCCGGCGCTCGTCGAGGTGGAGGAGGTGGCGGTGGTCGTCGGGCAGCGGCGCTCGGCAGATGTCGCAGCGCTCGGCGGCGGGGCGGCCGGCGGGCCCCGCATCCGGGCGTGAGGCCTGGCCCGCCTGCGCGAGCGCGCGCAGGCGGGCCACCGGCGTGGAGCGCCTGCGGGCGGCGAGCATCTCGTCGAGCCGGGCGCTCACACCGCCACCCTGACTCCTCCCGCTTCGAGCAACGGCACCGGGGTCAGCTGCAGGGGCTCGCCGCCGCCGGCCCGGCCCGCGTGGCGGAGGTCGAACTCGGCGCCGCAGCTGTGGCAGCGGAGCATCCGTGCCTGCAGCGACCCGTCGCGGAGCGGCTCCCCGCACGCCGCGCACGCGTCCCGATAGGCGAGCAGCGCGCCGTCGACGTTGGCCAGCACCAGCGGCGCGCCCTCGACCACGACCGCCCGCAGCTCCCCGGGCTCGAGGCCGACCGCATCGAGAGGGATCCACCGTGCCGGCGGCTCGTCCGCCATCGGAAGCCCGTCGGAGTGAACCATCGGCAGCTCGAAGCCGCCGCCGTGGCCATTGCCGGCCGGGGCAGGCTCGGTAACGCCTTGGACCTCGAGTCCGGCGAGGTCGGGCGCGTGCTCCTCGAGCGCCTGCTTGATCGCCAGCTCGAGCGTGGCGCGCGAGGCCGCACAGCCGTTGCAGCTCCCCCGCAACGCCAGCCGGGCGACGCCGTCGTCGAGCCCGAGTAACTCGACGTTGCCGCCGTGAGACTCCATATACGGGCGCACGGTGTCGAGCGCTTCGAGCACCCGCTGCTCGAGCGGCACCGGGTACAGGTCGTGGATCAGCAGCAGGCTCGATACGGCGCCGTCCTGGGCGAGCCGGTCGAGGATCGCCGCGCCCGCATCGCGGGCCTCGGAGATCGCCTCGACGATCCGTCTGAGCCCGTCGCCGTACATCGCGATCACGGCGGCGAGGAGCTCCTGCGCCAGCGCCTGCGCCTCGGGGTCATCCAGCTCTTCGAGGCGCGTGCTGAGTTGCTCGACGCGGTCGAGCAACTCGGAGGGTGACGGCTCGGCGCTCACGCCAGGGCGGTGGGAGTGTGGATCACCTTCTTGACCCGGCCCTTGCCGGTGTACATGTGAACGCCGCACGGCAGGCACGGATCGAAGCTTCGCACCGTGCGCATGATGTCCACGCCCTTGAAGTTCTCGGGTCCGTTCTCCTCGAAGATGGGGGTGTTCTCGACCGCGTCCTCGTATGGCCCTGGTGTCCCGAAGGTGTCGCGGGGGCTGGCGTTCCACGGCGTCGGCGGGTAGGGCTGGTAGTTGGCGATCTTGCCCTCGCGGATGACCATGTGGTGCGAAAGCACGCCGCGGGCCGCCTCGTGGAAGCCGCAGCTGATCGCCTCATCGGGCACGTTGAAGTCGTTCCAGCTCTTGGTGCGCCCGGCCCGGACCTCTTTGAGCGCGCGCTCCAGGCAGTGCAGCGCGATCAGCGCCGAGTACGCCTGGTGATAGGAGCGGGCGCGGTCGCGCTCGACCGCGCCCGACTTCTCGGGCACCTTCCACTCGAGCTCCATCTCCGGCATCGAGGCCGACTTGGGCAGCATCATCTGGATCGATTCGCCGGTCGCCTTGGCGTATCCGAAGTCGACCAGGCCCGCCTTGGCCGTGCACCATTGCCTCGCGAACGGCCCGCCGCCGGTGTCACAGCAGACGTACTTGTCCGTGCGCTTATCGTAGATGCGGGGAGATACCACCCAGCTGTACTTGTCGGCGAAGTCGCGCTTCTGCGGCTTGGGCAAGGTCACCTTGTTCCACGGGTGGTTCTTGTCGACCGGGTTTCCGAGCGGGTCCTGGGTGACGAACGTCGGCTCGTTCTCCCAGCCGTCGAAGTAGGAGCTGCCGAGCAGGATCCTGATTGCCAGGTTGATCTCGACCAGATCGGTCGTGATCAGCTCGCCGCCGATCGCGATTCCGGGTGTGATGTAGCGCTTGCGTCCCCAGTCGGTCATGTGCCGGTAGTCGTAGTCGACATAGTCGGGGTCGTCGAACGAGCCCCAGTTGACCAGATTGGTCTCGCGATAGCCGACCATGTCGTAGCCGGGGAGCTCCTGCAGGAAGAAGTCGTAGAGGTCGTCGTGCATCGGCACGACCCGCTTGACGTAGTCGAAGTAGCGCATCAGCCGCACGTAATAGTCCGTCAGCGTCTGGTGCGTGATGTCAGCCGAGCAGCCACCCGGCATGATCGTCGAGGGGTGTGTGTGGCGCCCACCGAACAGGCAGTACATCTCCCGCGTGTAGCGCGCCACCTGCAGCGTCTCGAGGTAGAAGCTCCCGGTGAACGGGTTCAGCGCCCGCATGATGTCCGCGATCGTCTTGTAACCGTGGATCTCCTGATGCGGGGCCGAGGTCTTCTCCGCCTTCGCCAGCAGGCTGGGGTTGGTGTCCTTGACCATCTGCTCGCAGAAGTCCACGTTCGCCATGCAATCGTTGAAGATCGCGTGGTCAAACATGTAGTCCGCCGTCTCGGCGAGGTTGAATGCCAGATCGCCCAGCGGCGGCGGCTTGACTCCGTACGCCATGTTCTGGTTCAGGCACGAGCAGGTACAGTGGTTGTCACCGCAGATGCCGCAGATGCGGCTGGTGATGAAGTGCGCGTCGCGTGGGTCGATTCCCTTCATGAAGATGTCGAACCCGCGGAAGACCATCGACGTCGAGTAGCACTTGTTGACCTTGCGGTTGGAGAAGTCGATCTCCGTGTGGATCCCCAGGCTGCCGACGATCCGGGTGATCGGATCCCACGACATCTCCTTGACGACGACCTTTTTCTGTTCTGTGGGTGTCTCAACTGTTGCCATGTGACTCTCCTCGCATAGCTCGCGTGCCGACTGTCACCAACGCTTTTGGTAGCCGCTCGTGAGCTCGGGCCCTCGCCGCCGCCACTCGGGTTCGATGTCGAATTTCTTGTCAATGTTGCGCTTGCGGAAGTAACGGAACACCGGCCCGTACGTGAAGCGCTGGAAGTCGGCGCCCTTCTGACCCCAAGG
>JAFASF010000222.1 GCA_019244745.1 Solirubrobacterales bacterium
GGTGCGATGGGCGCCCTGATCGCGTGGCAGCTGATCAACCACTCGGGTTTGAACGACTGGCTGGCGTTCGCGGTGGCCGTCCTGTTCGGCGGGGTGGTGACGCTCGCCTACGGGATGGTGTTCGGCCGCTTGCTCGCCGGACGCGACCCCTTGGTCAAGGCCACGGCGACGCTCGGGTTGACCCTGATCCTGCTCGGAGTCATGGACCTGCTCTGGACCACGAGCGGCGGCGCTTCCCGGTCACTCGTGATCCCGACCGACAACAACACGTTCCAGATCGGACAGATCTCGGTCACGTATACGAACGTAATCGCCCTGGCGCTCGGGCTGGTGATCACGATCGTCACCGGCGTGTTCCTGCGCTACACGAAGCTCGGAACCGCGATGCGGGCGATGGCCAACGACCGCGAGATCACCGCCACCCTCGGCGTCCCGGTGCAGCGCGTCACCGCGGCCGCGTGGTTCGGATGCGGGCTGCTGTCCGGCATCGCCGGCGTCCTGCTCGCCGACCTGGTCGCGCTCGACGCGACCACGCTGACGTTCCTCGTGATCTCGTCGCTGGCGGCCGCGCTCATCGCTCGCCTGCGCTCGATCGCGATCACGTTCGCGGCCGCGATCGTGATCGGGGTCGTCGACGCGGAGCTGACGCCGGTTCAGTCGGTGAGCAACTACCGCGACATGACGCCGTTCGTGCTGGCGGCGATCGCGCTGCTGGTGCTCAACCGCCGGCGCGTCATCACGATCGGGCGGCAGGGGATGTGACCCGCTGGTGGCGAACCCGGGGGATGTGATCCGCTAGTGGCGAACCCGGCTGGGGTCAGAAGCGAGGAGCCGACCAAGGCGACCGAGGCGACCGGAGCCTCCGACCCCGCCGCACGGCGACCGCCGGCTTCCCGCGTCCCGGAAGCGAGCGCGCTCGTTCGACCGGCGGTGATCGTGGCCCTGCTCGCGTTCGTCCTGCTCGCGTTGCCCTCGCTGCTGAGCCTCTATTACGTCGACGCGCTCACCCAGGCTGCGATCTACTCGATCGTCGCGCTCGGCCTCGGGTTGCTGGTCGGGAGGGTCGGCATGGTCTCGCTCGGCCAGGCCGCGGTGCTCGCGATGGGTGCCTGGGTCGCGGCCAGGATCCTGTTCGCAACCGGCCTTCCCTACCCGATCGTGCTGCTCGCCGCCGGTCTCATCACGATGGTGCTGGGAACGCTGGTCGGACTCCCGGCGTTGCGGTTGAGCGGCCTCTACCTGGCGCTGATCACGCTGATGCTCGCCGGCGCGATCACCGTCGTGCTGGCCAGCATCAACTTCCCCAACGGCGGCCGCGGCTTCACGGGATACAACGCCAGCACGGTTCACATCCCCCCGATCCGGCGGCCGAGCATCGCCACCACCGATCCGGCTTACTTCCGCTACGTGGTGATCGTCGCCGCGCTGATGTTCCTGCTGGTGCTCGCGCACGTCAGCCTGCGTCCCGGACGAGCGTGGGCGGCGATTCGCCAGAGCGAGTCGGCGGCGCTCGCGGCCGGGATCAACACCACGCTGTACAAGCTGTGGGCGTTCGCGCTGGCCTCGTTCGTCACCGGGGTGGCGGGCGGCCTGCTCGCCGGCGGCTCCCGCTACCTGTACTCGATCGACTTCCAGACCCAGGACTCGATCACCTTGCTCGCCGTGGTCCTGATGGGCGGGATCTACAGCATCTGGGGCGCGATCGTGGCGGGGCTGCTGCTCGAGCTGCTGCCCGCTCTGCTCAACAGCTGGGGCGTCTCCGCGGACTGGCTGACGATCCTGTTCGGCGTGGGCGTGCTCCAAGTCCTCACCACGGCGCCCGCCGGACTCGTGGACCAGGTTCCCAAAGACCTCGCACGGCTGGGCCGGCTGGTGCTGGGGCTGTTCCGCGGCACCGCGCCCGCCACTGGCTCCTCCTCGAAATGATCGAGATCTCCGACCTTACGGTCCGCTTCGGTGGCGTCACCCCGCTCGACGATATGAGCGTCAACTTCGAGCCGGGAACCTGCGGGTTGATCGGTCCGAACGGAGCCGGGAAGACCACGTTCTTCAACGTCCTGAGCGGATTCGTCAAGCCGGCCGCCGGGACCGTGCGGGCGTTCGGCGAAGACCTGGTGCGGATGGTTCACTTCCGCCGCGCTCGCTGGGGCGTGAGGCGCACGTTCCAGACCGAACAGGCGATTGAACAGCTGTCGGTGTTCGACAACGTGGCCATGATCCACGAG
>JAFASF010000301.1 GCA_019244745.1 Solirubrobacterales bacterium
CGGCTAGACAACCGCGACCTGACTTATCGAGAGCGGCGGGTGCTTGAACTCCGCTACGGGCTCGATGGGGAACCACCTCGAACGCTCGCCAAGGTCGCTCAAATCCTCGATCTCTCGCGTGAGAGTGTCCGGCAGCTCGAGCACCACGCGCTTGAAGTGCTTGGAATTCGTGCGTCGCCGCCTATGGCCGCCGACTGACGCTGCAGCGCTATGTGACTAGCCGCGCGCGATGAGTCACGAAACTGCTCCAAAAAGTGACCATCTCACGCCATGAGCGCCCGGAACGGCGGTGCCGTTCCGGGCTGAACTGCGGCCTAAACGTTGACTTACAGCATCCGCGTCCGGACCGCCGGGGCGACCGCTCGCGCACGGTCGGCGTCGACGAGCAGAACGCCGCGCTGCTGCTGCGCTCGCTCAACCGGCGCCGAGGCCTCCAGGTCGGCGCCCGCGCGTAGGTCCGAGCAAGCCTCCCTCTCCGTCAACAGCGGTCGCTTCGATGTCGAAGGCGGTCGACGCGGGGTCATAACCCGACCGCCCGGCTGCCGGGGAGGGCCTCAGGCGTTGTAGATGATCATCGCCCCGCCGAACACGAGGCAGTAGATCGCAAACGGCGTCAGGGTCCGCGTCTTGAACCACCGCATCAAGAAGTGCACCGTGACCACGGCGGTCACCGCCGCGGCCACCGCCGCGATCACCGCGGGGCCGCGAATCCCGTTGCCCAGCGGCCCGGTCAGGTCGCCGACCTTGTAGACGCCGGCGGCCAGGATCGGCGGGGTCGCGAGCAGGAACGCGAACCGGGCGGCGTCGATGTGGTCGAGTCCGCGCGCGAGTCCGGCCACCATGCACACCCCGTCGCGGCTGATCCCCGCGATCAGCGCCGAGGACTGCGCGACGCCGATCACCCCAGCCTCCTTGTACTCCATCGTGTCGAGGCGGCGGCCGCCGTCTTCCTTGACCCCCTCGCGGCGGGCCAACGCGCGCACCTCGGAATTCCTGCGCACCTGCTCCCCGCCGAGCAGGATCAGGCCGTTGATGACGAGGAAGATCGAGGCCGCGAGCGGCTTGGCGAGCGCCACGCGGACGGTGTGCTCGAGCAGGACCCCGAGGATGCCGACCGGGATCGTCGCGCAGATGATCAGCCACGCCAGCCGCTCGGTCGGGGTCTCGATACGCCGCTTGCGGATCGTCCCGAAGAAAGCCGTGACGATCGCCACCCAGTCGCGCCAGAAGTAGATCAGCAGCCCCACCGCGCTGCCGACGTGAAGCATCACCACGAACGCCAGCCACGGCGACTCCGGCTGAGACTGCCACGCCACGATGTTGTGCCAGCCGAACAGGTTGGGGAATATGACCGTGTGTCCGAGGCTCGAGATCGGGAACAGCTCGGTCGCTCCCTGGAGGACGCCGAGCACGATGGCCTGGAACGTGGTGATCAAGCTGGAGGCAATGGCGAGCATGCGGCGTGGAACGGTAGTTAGGACGGATCGGGCGGCGCCAAGCGGCGACGGCGCCGGCGCCAAACCGTAGCGGCCTCCATGAAGTAACGCCGCGCGCGGGCTTCTCCGTTCACCGAACTAAGCAAACCCTCATCCGCTCAGCCCGCACGGACCCTGCGCCGCCTGGAGCGCGAACTGCTCGGCCTGGGCGAGATCATTGCGGCTGCGCGCGGCGGTGTCCGGGAACGAGATCGTTCCGTCCGACAGCTTGACGGTGTACGAGAACACCGTCCCCGCCCCGGCCGGGATGCGCAATTTCGCTTTCGCGTCGCTGTTGAGGCTGTTCGCGAGATCGCGGGCCACGAGCAGCATCGGGTCCGGCAGCGATTTCGACGCGCCTCCGTTGCAGCGAATCGTCCCACCGTCATTGACCAGCAGCGTCAGCGACTGGCCCTGGCCGGTGCGGGTGAGTACGAACAGGTCCGGCGACTGTTCGTTCAGGCCGCATCCCGCCAAGCCCAGGAGCGGCAACGCCAGCAGCGCCAGCAGCACGGCCACGGAGCTACTCAAGAGGCCTCCACGACGATCGCCGCCCCGCCCCGCCGGGGATCCCCTCCGCCCCAGAACCTTCCTGCTCGGTCTCGCTCCACCGCCTGCACTCCACCGAAGAACAGATTACGCTCGCGGAACCGGCCGATCGCCCGGCCGGCGGCCTCGAGCGAGGTGGTGTCGACGCCCGGCTCGCTGTAGACCACCCCGTCCTCGAAGTGAATCCGAGGCGCCCGCACGGCGTCTCCCGCGCGCATACCGTCGTCGATCACACGAATGATCGTCTGGAGGATTGCCGAGCGGATCCGGCTTGACCCGCCGCTCCCGAGTGCGAGCTCCGGATTCCCGTCGCGCAGGACGATCGTCGGAGCCATCATGCTCGGCAGCCGCCGGCCCGGCGGGTGGCGATGGAACCCGAGCGGGTTGAGGTCCTGCTCCCCGAGCATGTTGTTGAGGTGTAGGCCGGTCCCCGGGACGACCACACCCGAGCACGATCCGTCCGAGCACGTTACCGAGCACGCCCAGCCATCTCGATCCAGCACCGAGATGTGGGTGGTCGAGCCGAGGGGTCCGCGAGCCCCCAAAAACCGCTCCACGAACCGAGGGTCATCGAGACCTTCCAGGAACTCCGGCGTGCGCTCGCTCTGTGTTTGCTCCATCACCGCGACAACGTCCTCTAGCCGAGGTGGCGCCGGCGCCGAGTCGAGCAACGACAGCGCCCGAGCGATCAGGATCCCGCCCGCCGATGGCGGTGGGTTGGTCAGGACCTCGCGCCCGCGGAAGGGCGCGCGGATCGGGGCCCGGTCGATCACGGCGTAGGCCTCGAGGTCATCCGCGGTCAGCATCCCGCCCCGAGCCGAGACCCACTCGATGATCGCCGCCGCGATGTCGCCGCGATAGAAAGGCTCGATGCCCTCGCACCCGAGCCGCTCCAGCGCGTCCCCCAGCTCTGGCTGGCGGACCTTCTCACCGGCCCGCAGCAGCCGCCCGTCGGGTGCGAACAGCTTCGCGCACTCGCGCGTGGAGGTCACGATCCCGCCCAGGATCTCCAACACGTACGCCTGCTGGGCGTTGAGCTCCACTCCCTCTCGAGCCAACCGCGCGGCCGGCGCGACCAGCTCGGGGAGCGGGATGCGGCCGAAGCGCACCGAGGCCTCGTACAGGCCGGCCGGCACTCCGTAGCTGCCCACGGACGCCGCGCCGATGTTGAAGATCTGTACCGCATCCCCGAACGACACGCTGATCGGAATCAGCTCCGCCCGGTCGCGCCCGCCGGCTCCGCGTCCCGGCGCCTCGACGAAGAAGTCGAGCAGCGCCGGCGCGCGCCCCGGCTCCAGGACCAGCATGTAGCCTCCGGCGCCCAATCCGGTCAGCAGTGGCTCGCAGGCAAACGACGCCAGCATCGCCCCGACCGCCGCGTCGACCGCGTTGCCCCCGCGACGCAGGACATCCGCGCCGGTCTGGGCGGTCGCGGGATGGCCAGCGGCGATGACGCCGAGCTGCGGCCCGGCCACAGCCCCGGTTATCTCCTTGGAATGAACTCAGGTATGTCGAAGTCCGCGGTCGAGCTCGAGCGGCGCTCCCGACCCCGGCTGACCCGCGGCTCTCCGGACGGCTCGCGCAGCGACGCCCGCCCCTCGACGCCGTTCCGCTCGCCCAGGCCGGGCCGCGCCTGCTCGGGCGAACGCCGGCGGCCGTTGTCGTAGCCGGTGGCGACCACCGTAACCCACACCTGATCCTCGAGCCTCTCGTCGAGCATCGCGCCGAAGATGATGTTCGCGTCGGGATGGGCGGCCGCCGCGACCGCCTTTGCGGCCTCGTTGACCTCCCACAGGGACAGGTCGCGGCCACCCGTGATCGACAGCAGGATCGACCGGGCGCCGTCCATGCTGGTCTCGAGCAGCGGCGAGGAGGCGGCCTTCTCGGCGGCGTCGATGGCCCGGCGCTCCCCGGTCCCCATTCCGATGCCGAGCAGCGCGTTGCCGGCGCCCGACATGATCGTCCGCACGTCCGCGAAGTCGAGATTGATAAGTCCCGGCAGCGTCACCAGATCGGAGATGCCCTGAACCCCCTGGCGAAGGACGTCGTCGGCGACACGGAACGCCTCGACCATCGACACGTTGCGGTCGAGCACGCTCAGGAGGCGGTTGTTTGGCACGACGATCAGCGTGTCGACCTCGTCCGCGAGCGCGCTGATCCCGGCCTCGGCCTGGTCACGGCGGCGCGAGCCCTCGAACTGGAACGGCCGCGTCACTATCCCGACGGTCAGCGCGCCCACCTCGCGAGCGATCTGCGCGACGATCGGCGCCGCCCCGGTGCCGGTCCCACCGCCGGCGCCGGCGGCGATGAACACCAAGTCGGCGCCTCGCAACATTGCCTTGATCCGGTCGTGCTCGTCGTGGGCGGCCCGGCGCCCCAGGTCGGGATCGGAGCCGGATCCGAGACCCCGGGTGAGCGAGTCGCCGATGTGCAGCGTCTCGTGCGCGGCGCACTGCTGAAGCGATTGAAGGTCGGTGTTGATCGCCATGAACTCGACGCCCGTGATCTCGGCTTCGACCATCCGGTTGACCGCGTTGACGCCCGCGCCGCCGACGCCCACCACGCGGATCACGGGCGAGCCGATCGAAGCCGGCGTGCCGAACGCCTCGTCCGCGCGCTCGTGGCGGGCATACACGTCGTGGCCGGATTCGGAGTCGGACTCGGAAGAACCCGACGGGCGCTCCAGCACGTCCTCCGGGATGTCGGACGAGAACGCCTGGCGCAGGCGCTCCTGCGGCGAAGGAACCGGAGGTCTCGGCGGCTCCGGAGGCGCCGGCGAGGGCGCTTCCAGGGAGGGGTGCGCAACCCCCCGGCGGTGCTCTGGCGGCGCCGGCGCCTCGCTCTCGGGCACCGGCGGCACGAGCTCGGGCTCGGGCTCGGCCGGCGGCTCGGGCGGCTCAGGCGGGTCGGCAGGGTCGCCCGCGGCGTCCTCGGCCGTCTTTCGGAACAGATCCGCCAGCGGTCCTTCTCTCATGCTCGCGCGCTTACCGGTTGGCATTTGAGAGGACCTCCTTCGCGAGCTGCCTATAGGCGTGAGCGGCCAAGCCGTCCGGATCGTACTTCAGCACCGACATTCCTTTCACAGGCGCTTCCGCAAAACGGACGGTTTTGCGTATTCGCGATGCGAATACCCGGTCGCCGAAGTTCTCCTCGAGGAGCTCGATCGCCTCCTTGGCGTGCAGCGTGCGCGTGTCGACGAGCGTCGGCAGTATCCCTTCGATCTCGACTTCCGGGTTGAGGTTCTCGCGAATCATCGCGAGCGTGTTCTGCAGCTGGATCAGGCCGCGCATCGACAGATATTCGCACTGAACCGGAACGATCACCCGGTCGGCCGCGGTCAGCGCATTGATGGTGAGCAGCCCCAGGCTCGGGGGGGTGTCGACGAACACGAAGTCGTAGTCCTCGAGCACGTCCCTGAGCGCCTTCTGAAACGACCGCTCCCGGCCGATCATCGTCGACATCGCGATCTCGGCGCCCGCCAGATCGATCGACGCGCACGCCACGTCGATCTCCCGCTTGCGGATCACCTCGCGGATCGAGATGTGGTGCACGAGCACGTCGTACATCGACTTCTCGAGCGTGTCCGGATCGATTCCCTGGGACATCGTCAGGTTCCCCTGCGGGTCCATGTCGCAGCACAGGACGCGATGGCCCTCCTCGGCGAACGCCACCGCGAGATTCAGCGTGGTAGTCGTCTTGGCGACGCCGCCCTTCTGGTTGGCGAACGCCACCACGCTGGCCGTGGGCGTCGCCGGAGACTCCACTGCATCCGGGATGCTCATACGCGCCTGTATTCGCAGGCGGCCCGAGGAATCCTCCGCACGCCGGACCGGTAACTTGCCTCGCGGTGCCAGGGCTCCTGCAGCGACGGCTGATCTTCGTCACCGGCAAGGGCGGAGTCGGCAAGTCGACGGTCGCGACCGCGCTCGGACTGCTCGCGGCGCGGCACGGGCTGCGTACGATCGTCGCCGAGCTCGCCAGCCAGCAGCGCGTGGGACAGGCCTTCGAGCACCGCGGCGAGCACTTCCGCGAGCTTGAGATCGCCCCTCACCTGTTCACGATCTCGATCGACCCCGAGCGCGCCATGGAGGAGTACCTGCGGCTCAAGGTCGGCGCCGTCGGCCACCTACTGAGTTCGAGCCGGCTCTTTCACGCCTTCGCGATGGCCACGCCCGGGATGCGGGAGCTCTGCAGCGTCGGCAAGGTGTGGGAGCTGGCGCAGCTCGAGCGCCGGACCAGCGGGGCCGCGCCCTATGACTTCGTCGTCGTCGACGCTCCCGCCACCGGCCACGGCGTGGGCATCCTCCGCACGCCGCGGACGTTCTCGGAAATCGCCCGGGTCGGCCCGATCGCGCGCCAGAGCTCGAAGATCGCCGCGACGATCGCCGACCGCGAGTTCACGGGCATCGTCGCGGTGGCCACCCCCGAGGAGATGGCGGTCAACGAGACGTTCGCGCTCCGGGACGCGCTCGCGCGGGATCGGCTGCCGCTCGATCTCGTGATCGTCAACGCGCTCTACCCGCCGCGCTTCGACGACGAGGAGGTCGCGCGACTTGGCCAAGCGCTCGCTCGCGCCCGCTCGCCGCTCGGGCGCACCGCGCTGAGAGCGGCGCTGTCCGAGCACGCGCGGACGGCAACCCAGCACGAGCAGCGGGCGCGGCTGAACGGCGCGCTCGACGCCGAGGTGATCGAGCTCCCGTATCTGTTCGCCGATCACGTCGGGCGGCCAGAGCTCGAGGTGCTGGCCGACGCCCTCGCACGCAGACTCGAGCAGCCCTCGCCATCGATCGGGAGTTGACCGCCGCCGCCCCCGCGCCGCGTGCGCGGGGCGGCGGGCAGGCCGCGCATGCACACGGCCGCGTCGACGGCCACCGCTCCGGTCTCGTAGACCACAACCGGGTTGAGCTCGATCAGCTCGAGCCCGCGCTTCAGCAGCACCGCGCCGACACGCTCCGCCAGTCGAGCTGCGGCTGCGACGTCGACGGGTGGCCGGCCCCGCGCGCCCAGCAGCAGAGGCGCTCCACGCAGCGAACGCAGCGCTCGCTCGATCCTCTCCGCGCTGGCCGGCAGCGGCACGATCGCGACGTCTCCGAGCACCTCGGTCCAGGTCCCGCCGAGTCCCACGATCACCGCCGGGACGACGGCGTCGGCACTGGCCGCAACCAGCAGCTCGACGCCGCGCGGCGCCATCCGCTCGACCAACACCGCGCCTCCGTGCTCGGCGGCCACGCCGGCCAGGCGCCGGTATGCGCCCGCGAGTTCCTCGCCCGTGCACAGCCCCAAGGCGACGCCTCCGAGCTCGGACTTGTGACGCACGGCCGCCGCGGACAGCTTGAGCGCCACGGGTGCGCCGAGCTCCTCGAGCGCGGCCACGGCGTCGCCGGCGTCGACGACCACCCGACCCGGCACCACTTCAATTTGCTCGCCGCGAAGGAGCTCCTTGGCCTCGTGCTCGGCGAGCCACCATCGCTGCCGGGTTCCCCCCACCCGCGCCGCGCGAGCCGCCTCGGCGATCGCCCGCAGCCTGCCCGGCTCGCCCGTTCGGCCCGCCATCGCGGCGGCGCACCGAATACCCGTGCGCAGCCCGGCCGCGGCGGGCACGCCCGCTTGGGCGAAGCGCCACGCCGCATCGTCGTCCAGCAGTTCCGGGAGCGTCGATGAGACCACCGTCGAGACGGGGCTGAGCGCCGCGCCGGCGATGATCCCTTCGCGCACCGCCCGCCAGGATTCTCCGGCCGCTCCCCCGATGCCGGGAGGCTGGTCGTAGAACACGAGCACCTGGCCAATCGCGGGGTCTGCGCCCAGCGTGCTTACGATCTCGCTGAGGGCCGGACCGTCCCCCCACAGCATCGCGGTGTAATCGAGGGGGTTGGCCGCGGTCGCTGCCGTAGGCAGCAGGTTTTCGAGACGCCGGCGCGTCCCGGGTGCGAGCCTCGGGAGGTCGAGGCCGACCCGCGGCGCCTCGTCGGCGGCCTGGGCCGAGTCGCCCCCCGAGCAGGTCATGATCGCGACGCCGCGGCCGCGCTCGACGCGCCCTCCCACTGCCAGGGTCTTGGCGAGCTCGAGCAGCTCGTGCACGTCGTCCGCCCACGCCGCGCCCGCCTCCTCGACGAGGCCGCGAAAGATGCGCTGGTCGCCGGCGAGCGCGGCGCTGTGCGCTGCCGCCGCCCGGGCTCCGGCCTCCGAGCTGCCGACCTTGAGCACGGCGACCGGCGTGCCCGCCTCGGCGCAGGCCGCGAGCCCGTCGCACAACCTCGGACCCCCGTCGTCCTCGAGGTACAGCGCGATCGCGTCGAGCTCGTCCTCCCCGGCGAGGAACTCGAGGTAATCGGCCGCCGACAGGACCGCCTGGTTGCCGCTGGCGATGACCGTGTGGAAGCGCAAGCCCCGCCGGGTGGCGAGCGCGTTCACGGCGACGTTGCCGCTCTGCGAGATGAGCCCCACGTGCCCCGCCTCGCGCGGGAGGAACGCATCCCCCCACAGCACGGTGCGCGAGCGCATGGCCACGATGCCGTTGCAGTTCGGGCCGCAGACGGGCAGCGCGTGCCGCGCGGCGGCGTCCACGAGCCGCTGCTGCAGCGAGGCGCCGGCCTGGACCTCGGCGAAGCCCGCGCTGAACACGACCGCGCCGCCGCACCCGCGCTCCCCCGCCTGGTCGATTACCGCGGGGACGCCGGCCGCGGGTATGGCCACCACCACCGCATCCGCCGCCGTCGGGAGGTCCGCGATCGTGGGAACGCACGGGCGCCCGAGAGCCTGCGTGCGGTTCGGGTTCACCCCCCAGACCTCCCCCTCGTAGCCGGCGGCCTCGAGGTTGCGCAGGGTCTCGGCGGCGTAGCTCCCCAAGCGCTCGTTCGCCCCCACGACCGCGATCGAGGCCGGCCGCATCAGCCGGCCGAGATCTACGCGGGTCAATGGATCGTCGCCTCGACGCCGCGACGCTCGAGTGCCCGGGAGATGATCAGCCGCTGGATCTCGCTAGTGCCCTCCCAGATCCGATCCACGCGCAACTCGCGCAGGAACCGCTCGGCCACGTTGCTGCGCATGTAGCCGCGGCCGCCAAACGTCTGGACTGCGCGATCCGCGCAGCGGCCCGCGGCTTCGCTCACGAACAGCTTGGCCATCGACGCCTTCGCGTGGATCAGCTTGGGGTCGGTGCCGCCGTCGACCAGCCCCGCGACGTGCACTGCCAGCAGCCGCCCCACGGCGGCGTCGGTCGCCGAGTCGGCGAGCGGGAAGGAAACCCCCTGGTGGTCCATGAGCCGCCGGCCACCCTGGACCCGATTGAGGGCCCAGTCGGTCGACTCCTCGAGCAGCCGCCACATCGCTCCCAGCCCGTGGGTGGCGATCCCGAGGCGCTCCTCGGTGAACCAGGCGCGCTGGAGGTCCTCGCCGTTCCCCACGCCGCCGATCACCGCCTCCGGGCCGACCTCGACGTCGGAGAAGCCGATCGTCGGATGGCCGTGCGGGTAGTTGTGGGTGAACCTCGGGTTGTCGATGAACTCGACGCCCGGGGTCTGCGGCTCGACCAGGAACAGGGTCGGAAGCCGCTGATCGCCGTCGACCACGCTGGCCATCACGATCAGCACGCGGGCCACGTCGCCGGAGGTCACGAACCACTTCTCGCCGTTGATCCTGAAGCCGCCGTTGGCGGGGACCGCGTTGGCGGCGATCCCGGCCGGGTCTGAACCCGCCTCGGCCTCGGTGACCGCGTAGGCGTCGCCGCCCTCGCCGCGCAGCGCCGGGACCAGATAGCGCTCGATCTGCTCGGGGGTTCCCCGCATCAGCACGTTGTAGGCGCTCGGAACGTGCCAGTGCAAGCCGTTGGTGACGCGACCGAACTGCTCGTTGACGAGGAACCATTCGAGCATCGACCACCCCTGCCCACCATGCTCGGGCGCGAACCGCCCACCGTTCAGCCGGGCCGCGATCGCCTCGCGCTTGATGTGCTCGATCGTCGCTTCCGGCAGGCGGCCCCCGTTCTCCTCCGCCTCGTTCTCGAGCGGCATCAGCACGGCCTCGACGAATTCGCGCGCCCGGCGCTGGAGCTCAAGCTGGTCGGCGCTCAGGCCCTCGAGGTGCGCGCTCGGGGCGATCGTGGTGCTCATCTGCGTCCCCTGTCGTCGGGTGGTTGGCTGACCGGCGCCGGTTGCGCGGCGGCGAGGCGTGCTCGGTCATGCGAGGTTCGCTGCGCTCCGCTCCCGGGCAGCGCCAGCAACAGGTTGTGGTGGTTGGCGATCACCTGCGTCGCGCGCCGGCGCGCGCCCACGACGGCGGGCTCCTCGGCGGCGGCGCGACTGTCGATCAGCTCCACGACGCCGTGGAGGTAGCGAAGCCACGCGCGCTCGCTTCCGCGCAGCACCAGGCGCTCGATCCGGGCCGATTCGGAGTCGACCGCCGCCCGGGAGGGGTGCCCGCCGCAGCGGAGCGCCGCGACGGCCTCGGGAAGCTCCCGCTCGGGCTCGGGGGTCAGTGATAGCCACGAGCCGCGCTTGACCATGGCCGTAGACTATCAGAAACTGATCACAAAGTCAGGAAGGTCCAGATGACAGCGGCGACTACACCCACCGCCAGCGGCGGCGGCGCGAGAGCCGGGACCGGTGCGGCCCTGCTTCCCAGCCTGTACACCGACCCCGCGCTGATGCCGGCCGAGCAGGAGCTGATCTTCGAGCGCACTTGGCAGCTCGCGGGTCACGTGTCGGCTCTTCCTCGCGCCGGCAGCTACACGACCGCGCGAGCCGGCTCGCAGCCGGTGCTGGTGGTTCGCGACGGGGATGAGCGGCTCCGCGCGTATCGCAACGTGTGCCGACACCGGGGATCGCGGCTGCTGAGTGGCTCCGGCCAGTGCAAGGGCGCAATCCGCTGCCGCTATCACGGCTGGACCTATCGTTTCGACGGGACCCTTATCGGGGTCCCTGAAGCGCTCGCGTTCGGAGAGCGCCTGGACAAGAGCACGCTGGGGCTGCTCCCGGTCCGGGTGGAAGAGCTCTGCGGGCTGGTGTTCGTCAACCTCGACCCCGACGCCACTCCCCTGGCCGAGCTCGTGGGCGACCTGCCCGAGCGCCTCGCGCGCTATCGGATCGAGGCGCTCGAGCCCTTCGCGCAGTCGGACGGAGGCGATGGGCAACCGGCCAACTGGAAGATCGTCGTCGAGAACTACATCGAGGGCTACCACATCCCGATCGCGCACCCGGGCCTAATGCGGATGCTCGACTACAAGCGCTATGCGGTCGACGTTCGGGAGCACTACGTGTGGTTCGAGGCGCCGCTGCGCGCCAAGCCGAGCGCCAACCGCCTGGAGCGGGGGTATGCGCGGCTCGTCGAGCCGATGCCGGGCTTGGGCGAGGAAGACCGCAGGGTCTGGCGCTACGCCTTCATCTACCCCAACACGACCATCGACCTGTATCCCGATCAGGTCAACACCTGGCAGATCCTCCCCCACGGGATCGGACGCACGGACGACGTGTTCGGCAGCTACCGGCCGGCGGACTCGAGCCCGCGCACCCGGCTCGTGCAGTGGCTCAACCAGCGCCTCAACACGCTGGTCCTCGACGAGGACGTCGATCTCGTCGACAACGTCCAGCAAGGCCTACAGACGCGCGGCTACGTGTGTGGGCCGCTCTCGCGCCGGGAGCAAGCGGTGGCCTGGTTCGCGGACCGGATCCGGGCCGACCTGGCGCCGGCGGTGGCGTCGGGGTGAGCGCGCGCGAGCGGATCCTCGCCGCCGCGGTGCAGCGGATCGCGAGCGAGGGCATCGACGGTGTGCGGATCGCGCGGATCGCGATGGACGCCGGCGTTTCGGCGCCGCTCGTCCACTACCACTTCGAGACCCGCGAGGCGCTGCTGGCCGAGGCTCTCGAGTACTCTTATGAGCGCGCCGGCGAGGCGCGGATCTCGAGCGGCGAGCTGCCCGCCGCCTCGCACGGCGAGCGCCTGCGATCGATGGTCGACCAGTGCCTGCCGACGACGCCCGCGCTGGCGGAGGATTGGGTGCTGTGGGTGGAGCTATGGCTGCGGGCCGTCCGCCACCCCGAGTTGCGAGCCGTTGCCGAGAAGCTCTACGGGCGACTGCACCGCTGGTTTCGCGAGGAGATCGCGGCGGGCGTCCGCGACGGGGAGTTCGCGCAGTGCGATCCCGATGATGTGGCCGACCGGACCCTGGCGCTCATCGACGGCTTCGGGATCCGCACGCTGATCGGAGACTCGGCGGTCCCGCTCGAGCGAGCGCGCCAAGCCGCGGCGGGCGCGCTCGCCCGCGAACTCGGCCTTGACGAGCGCGGTGTCGTGTCGGGTCAGGCGGGCGACGCGGCGCCCAGTGCCGCCCGCGCGGCGCCCCGGCCGGTGCGCACCGCTCCCTCCATGTAGCCGGCCACCCAGTGGTCCGAGCCGGCGACGTAGAACGGAGGCTCGTGGGTGCCGTGCAGCCGCCCCACCCGGGTCACGTCGCCCGGCGCCCAGCTCGTCACGTAGCCCTGGGTGAATGGATCGACGCCCCAGGCGCGTTCGAGCATCGCCACTGGGGTCCTCGCGAGCTCTCCGTACAGCGCGCTCAAACCGTCGAGGATCACCTCGGAGCGGACGCCGGCCGGCGCCGCGAGGAACGCGGCCAGCCGTTCGGGGGGCACCAGCAGCGAGAGGACGCTTCCGTTCTGGGGCCAGGTCGAGCCGAACAGCCATTCGGTCTCGGCCAGTCCGCTCTGCCCGCGCTCCTGCCAGAAGGCCGAGCCGTACGCGACCACGACCTTCGCCGCGAGCGCGTGCCGCTGCGCCCGAAGCGAGCGCAGCCGAGCCTCGCTGAGGCCGCGGATCTCGACCTCGCGCAGCGGTCCCGCCGGGAGGGCACAGATGACCGCCTCAGCGGACACCGTCTCGCCCGACTCGAGCGTCACGCGGACCCCCTGGGGTTGGATGGCGATCCGGCGTACCACCGCTCCCAGCCGCAGCCGCGGCCCGAGGCCCGAGGCGATCCGCAGCGCCACCGCCGCGGAGCCCTCGCCGACCCGCAGACCCTCCCATCGATCGAGGTCATAGAAGCCCTCGCCACCGACGGCCGCATGCTTGCGCAGCTCCCCGAGCAGCGAGGTGCGGTCCGGCGCGTCGCAGGACAGCGACAGCGAGGAGAGATCGTGCCGGCGGAGCGCCGCCGGAAGGGCGCCCTGCGCTCGCAGCCAGGCGCCCAGGCTCGTCTCGTCGAGCAGCCGGGCGTCGGGATGCGACCACGGGTCCTCGGGGTCGACGGTCGCCGCCAGCTTGGCGAACTCGCGGTGCACGCGCGCGAGATCGGCGCGTTCTGCGTCGCTCATCCACGGGAGGTCGTCGCCCACGTATACCCCGTCGGCAAGCCCCCAGGTCATCTCGCCCGGATCGGATACGTAGCTCCGCTCGATCGCGAGCCCTAGCTCCTGCACCAGCTCGAGGTAAGCCTCGTGGGCCGGTCCGATCACCTCGCCGCCCGCTTGGACGGTGCCCACATCCGGCAGCACTACCCCCTCCACGCGGCCGCCGGCGCGCTCCCGAGCCTCCAGCACGACAACGTCCGCGCCTGCGCCGGCGAGGTCGCGAGCCGCCGTCAGGCCACCCAGTCCAGCGCCCAACACCGCGACATCGATCACTTCGGCGACTCCTCCGGGTGCGCCGGCCCTTGACAGCAGCTGAATCACCCCTTAGTTTTCTGAATCGCCATTCAGTATACGAATTTGTACGACGGGCTGCTGAGAGGCGGCACAGGGAGTGGAAGGTTTTGAGTCCGAGGCCAAAGATCGAGCACCTGCGCAAGCCGCAGATCGTGAACGCCGCCGCGGAGGTGCTCTACGAGCGAGGGCTGTTCGACACCCGGATCGGCGACGTGGCCAAGCGAGCCGGAACGAGCTCGCCCACGATCCTGTACTACTTCGAGTCCAAGGATCGGTTGCTCGAGGAGGCGGTCGACCAGACCGACCGGGAGTTCTACGACCGCCTGTCCGAGGGGCAGCAGCGCCACCAGCGCGCATCCGACAAGCTCGTCCACCTGATCGAGGAGACCAGTCTCGGCCCTGGGGGACTGAGCGACTGGACGCTGTGGATGGAGATGTGGGTCAGGGCGCGCCGCGACCCCACGGTCCGGCGGGCGTATTTCCGCCTGGACCGCCGGCAGCGCAATCTGATCGCGGACATCGTGCGCGAAGGTCAGGCGGCGGGCGAGTTCTGCCGCGAGGCCGATCCCGAGGATTTCGCGATCGCGCTGAGCGGCCTGATGGACGGTCTCGGCGTTCAGGTCACCCTCGGACAGCCTGACGTGACGCCGGAGCGGATGGTGCAGCGCTGTCTGGCCCTGGCGTCCTCGGAGCTCGGGTGCACGCTCGCGCCGAGCAGCGACAAAGTGCAACACAGGAAGAGAGGAGTGAGGCGATGACGGATCTGTCAGGCGCCGGCGAGGGCGGCACCGACCGCAGAACCTTCATCAAGCGCGCGGCGGCGGCCGCCATGGGAGCGTCGGGAGCCGGTCTGCTGGCCGCGTGCGGGACGACCACCGCGGGCGGCACGTCCGGCTCGGGCACGACGGCGGCCCTGGGGCCGGGCGGGTTGCCGTTGGCGCGTCCCTACCGGCCGGTGACCCTTCCGATCTACTCCGACAACCGAGCGATCGAGTCCGGGCTGACTCCCGAGAAGGGGCCGCTTCAGCTCTACAACTGGGACTCGTACATCAACCCCGACGTGGTCAAGGCGTTCGAGCGCAAGCACGGGGTCAAGGTCCAGATCAGCACCTTCACCACGATCGACGAGGCGGTGGCGAAGATCTCAAGCGGCGCGGTCCAGTTCGACGTGTTCGTGCCCGAGCTGGTCTTCCTGGAGCGTCTGGCGGTCGGCAAGGTGTTACAGCCACTCAACTTGTCCTACATCCCGAACCTGACCGCGAACGTTTGGCCCTCGCTGCACAGCCCGTGGTACGACGTCGGCAGCCGCTACACGGTGCCGTACACGATCTACACCACGGGCATCGGCTGGCGGGCGGACAAGCTCCCGGGGTTCAATCCCGCGAAACTGGCCAACCCGTGGTCGGCCCTGTGGGTGCAGGGGCCAAAGATCGCGGGCAAGGTCGGGCTCCTCGACGATCAGCACGAGGGGCTCGCCATGGGGCTGCTGCACAACGGCGTCAGCGACGTCAATACCGAGAACCCGAGGCTGATCAACGCGTCGAAGAACGCGCTCGTCCAACTGGTGAGCAGCGCCAACATGAAGTTCGACACCAACGAGTACCAGCACCTTGCCGACGGGTCGCTGTGGCTGCACCAGGCGTGGTCGGGAGACATGGCCTCGGTCCCGACGTACGCCCCGCAGGGGACCAAGCCGTCCGTGTTCAAGTATTGGTGGCCGACCGACGGACGGGGGCCCATCAACAACGACACGTTCGCGATCCTGCGCGGCGCCAGGAACCCGGTCCTGGCCCACCTGTTCCTCAATCACCTGTTGGACACCCAGCAGGTGTTCAAGAACTTCACCTTCCTCTACTACCAGCAGCCGATCAACGCCATGACCCCGGAGGCGGTCGTCAAGGGCGGCCTCCTGACCCCGAACCTGAACACCACGATCATCCGCGAGTCGCAGTTCAAGAACGGTCTCGTTCAGGGTCCCCTCAGCACGCAGGGCGAGGTGCTCTGGCAGAACGCGTGGGCAGCGGTCAAGTCGGCGTGAGCCAGTGCCCCTTCTACGAACCTTTGCCCTGTCTTGCGGCTGCAAACCTTCGCCCAGCGACGTCCTCGGCGCTCGCTGTAGCGCTGCTACAGCTTCGCGCCTGCGTCCTCGCTGGACTCGGTTTTCGCTCGCCATCCAGGGCAAACGATTCTTGAAGGGGCACTAGCCGTGGAGTCGCGGTCGCACTGGCGGGCGTTCGCGCTTCCGGGCGTGGTGTGGCTGGGCCTGTTCGTCGTGGTGCCCGCGTACGCCGTGCTCGCGATGGCGATGGGGAGGGTCAACTTCCTCCTCCAGCCGGTGCCGGCGTGGAACCCGTTCGGCTGGAACCCCGGCTACGTGTCCAAGGCGTTCTCGGGGGCCCTCCCCGGCGGCGAGTACTGGCCGGCGGTACGCAACACGCTCGTGTACGTCTCGGTGGCGCTGGCGCTGTGCTTCGCCGTCGGCTACCCGGTCGCCTACTACGTCGCGCGCCACGCCCGGCGGACCAAGGGCCTTTTGATCATGCTGCTGGTGATCCCGTTCTGGGTCAGCTACCTGCTGCGGATGCTCGCCTGGATCGGGCTGCTCTCCTCCGACGGCTACGTCAACCAGCTCCTCCAGACGGTGGGGATCACCCACCCGCCGAACTGGCTGAACGGCAACCCGTACTCGGTGATCCTGGCCCTCGTCTACGGCTACATCCCGTACTTCATCCTGCCCGTGTTCGCCGGGATCGACCGCATTGATCGCAGCCAGATCGAGGCCGCCCGAGATCTTGGCGCGACGCCGTGGGAGGCGTTCCTGCGGGTGACGCTGCCGCTCAGCCGGCCCAGCATCATCGCCGGGGCCGCGCTCGTGGTGCTGCCGATGTTCGGCGACTACTACACAAACGATCTGATCTCCGCCTCGCCGCACACGAACATGCTCGGCAACGAGATCAACCTGTTCGTGCAGGGTGGCCCGCAGGTCAACCTCGGCGCGTCGCTGGTGCTCGTGCTGATGGCGATCCTCGCGGTGGGCATGGCGTACTACGTGTACGTCACCGCCCGCGACGCCCGGAGGTTCGCATGACGGTGACCGGCATCGGCGCCCGCGAGCTGGCGACGCCGGCGGCGCCCGCGGGTCCCGAGCCGGTGCGCCGCCGGAGGCTCCTGCCGGCGGTTCTCCGCAATCCCTGGGGGCGGCCGCGCTTCCTGGTGCTGACCACGTGGGTGTACATCGCCTGGGCGCTCTTGCCGGTCGGGATCGCGATGCTGTTCTCGTTCAACAGCGGCCGCTCGCGAAGCGTGTGGCAGGGGTTCTCCCTGCGCTGGTGGTGGACCGACCCCTCGTTCTCGGTGTTTCACGATCCGGACTACACCCACGCGCTCGTTCACAGCCTCGAGCTGGCGGCCCTGGACATGCTCATCGCCACTCCGCTCGGCGTACTGCTTGCGCTGGGGCTGGCCCGCTGGCGCGGGCGCGGCTCGGGGGCAGCCAACGGGTTGATGCTCGTCCCGCTGGTGACGCCTGAGATCGTGATGGCGGTGTCGCTTCTGGTCGTGTTCACGCAGCTCGCGATCGTGCCCTTCGCTCTCATCCACCTGGGGACGGGCGCGCAGGTCGTCGGCCAGGTGACGTTCTCGCTCTCCTATGTCGTGGTCATCGTCCGTTCTCGGCTCGCCTCGATCGGCCCCGAGTACGAGGAGGCGGCTCGGGATCTGGGTGCGACTCCAATCGCGGCGCTGCGGCTGGTGCTGCTGCCGTTGCTTCTGCCCGCGATTCTCGCCAGCATGCTGATCGTCTTCGCGCTCTCGATCGATGACTTCGTGGTCACGCAGTACATGTCCTCCAACGCGTCGACCACCACGATCCCGATGTTCCTCTACGCGAACGCCCGCGGTGGCACGACCACCCCGGCCTTGAATGCCCTGGCGACGATCCTCGTGGTGACCACGTTGATCGGGATCGGAGTCGCGTATCTGATCTACACCGCGCTCGGCCGGCGAGCCTCCACGGGCGAGGTGTCGGCCTTGCGAGACCTGTCGGGACTGGAGACGGCCTGATGGCGAGCGGCGAAGTCATCTTGCGCGGGCTGACCAAGCGCTTCGACGACCAGCTCGCCGTGGATGGGATCGACGCCACGATCAACGGAGGGGAGTTCTTCTCGCTGCTGGGACCGTCCGGGTGCGGCAAGACCACCACGTTGCGCATGATCGCCGGGTTCGAGCGACCAACAGCCGGCGAGATCGTGCTCGATGGCGTCGACGTCGCCTCGGTCCCGCCGCACGAGCGCAACGTCCACACGGTGTTCCAGAACTACGCCCTGTTCCCGCACCTGAACGTGTTCGACAACGTCGCGTTCGGCCTGCGCCGGCGAAAGCTGGCCAAGGACGAGGTCCGCCGCCGGGTGCAGGAGGCGCTCGCCCTGGTCGAGCTGCACGGACTCGCGAACCGCACCCCGCGCCAGCTGTCCGGAGGCCAGCAACAGCGGGTGGCGCTCGCTCGCGCGCTCGTGCTGCGCCCCGCGGTGCTGCTGCTCGACGAGCCGCTGGGGGCGCTGGACGCAAAGATCCGCAAGCAGCTGCGGGTCGAGCTGAAGGCCCTCCAGGAAGAGGTCGGGATCACGTTCATCTTCGTGACCCACGACCAGGAGGAGGCGCTCAGCATGAGCGACCGGGTCGCGGTGATGAATGCCGGACGGGTCGAGCAGGTCGGGTCGCCGCCCGAGGTGTACGAGGATCCCGCGACGGTGTTCGTCGCCGACTTCCTCGGAGTGTCCAACCTGATGGAGGCCGAAGCGGTGGGGTCGGGCCGGGGTGAGTGCATGGTGCGGGTGGGCGAGTTCGTGCTGCGCGCGGGATGCGGAGACACGGCGGCGTGCGGCGCGGTGAAGATCGTGGCGCGTCCGGAACGGCTGGAGCTGCTCTCACATGAAGACCAGCGAGAGAATCGCCTTCCGGGGATGGTCGAGCGCACCGTCTACGTGGGGGCCAGCCGGCAGGTGATCGTGCGCCTTCCCACCGGAGCCGCGATCCAGGCGTCGGTGACGAATACCGGCGACGCCGAGATGTACCGGCAGGGCAAGCCGGTGTCGGTATACGTCCCGGCCGGGGCGCTGCGGGTGCTCGCCTCCGGGCCGGCCGGGGAACGCTCCGATCCCGCGGTGCCGGCGTCGGAGCACGCGGAACCGTCCGGCGTCCGCTCGTAGGCCGCGCGGCGCCGGTTGGCCGTCAGCGCGCGGCCAGAAACGCCTCGACGGCGGCTGCCTCGCGCTCGAGCGCGGCGGTCGTGGCGCGGGGCTGCTCCTTCCAGGAGCGCAGCTCCACGCGGCCGTCGCGCATCGTCCAGGTGCCCGCCGCGCGACCGTCGACGAGCGCGATCGGCCTGATGATGCCGTTGGTCGTAACGACTCCCCCGGCGCCGGCGAGCACGAATCCGCGGGAGCGCCAGCCCAACAGCAGGGGGTCGAACGGGCCGAGGAGCCGCGGCGGTGGCAGCGGTGACTGCCGCTCGCGAGGAAGGTCGACGAGCCCGTCGGCACGCTGAACCAGCTCCGAGGCAATCGCCTGCAGCCCGGCGCGCGCGTCCCGAAGCGGTAGCTGCGCCCACCTCGCCAGATCGCGGTCGTCGGCCGGGCCGTGGCCGGCGAGGTAGCGGCGGGCGAGTTCGGCCAGGGCGCGGTCGCGATCGATCTTCGGACGCTCTCCCAACCACTCGGCGACGAGCACGAACGCCTGCTCAGTGCCGATCACCGGACCGCGAACGATCAGCCCGTCGAGCGTCGCGCGGAACAGGACGTGCACCAACGCCTGCCCGGCCGTCGGCACCCTCGCCCTCTGGAGCACTTCGCGTATCTGGGGCCGCGTCATCGGTCCGTTCTCGCCCAGCGCCCTGACGATCGCGGCGATCCCGCGCCGTGCCGCCGCCGCGCTCACACCTTCCTGTCGCAGACGGCGGTCGCTGGCGGCGTGGAGCTGGGGCGTGGTCACAGCGTGGAGAAACGGCTCGTCCTCGGCCGCGATCAGGTGGAGCGTCCCGCGATTGACCCAGGTGACGACGAGCGAGCGCTCATCGGTCAGCGCGTGATCGATAGCGGAGGCGTGTCCGCCGGCGGTTCGAGCACGGAGCGCCAGCCGCGCGCCGCGCGGGTCCTGGGCCTGCACCGCGAGTAGGTGCCGCGTCGCGTCGATGACCCCGCCGGCCGGAGTGCCCGACAGCCGCTGCGCCGCGAGTCGCGAGGCGAGCAGCGAGTGGTCGGAGGGTTCGCCCGAGGCCATCGCCTCACCCTAGCGACAGCGAGGCTCAGTCAGAGCTCGCCTAGACTGCTGGCGCGTGAGCGTCGCGGACCTCCTCGCCGGCAAGCGCGTGTGCGTGTGCGCGGGATCCGGCGGGGTGGGCAAGACGACCACGTCGGCGGCCATCGCGCTCGGCATGGCGGCCCGCGGGGCGAAGGTCGCCGTGGTGACGATCGATCCGGCCCGGCGCCTGGCGAACGCACTCGGGCTCGAGGAGCTCCAGAACGAACCGTGCCGGGTCAGGGACGAGCGACTGGCGGGCGCCGGCCTCGAGATCCGCGGCGAGCTGTGGGCGATGATGCTCGACCCCAAGCGCACGTTTGACGAGTTGATTGACCGGGTGGCGCCGGATCCGGGCAGAGCCCAGGAGATCAAGCAAAACCGCGTCTACCGCGAGCTGTCGACCGCGGTGTCCGGATCTCAGGAGTTCACCGCGATAGCCAAGCTTTACGAACTGGACCAGGAGGCCGACTTCGACCTACTCGTGCTCGACACGCCGCCGTCTCGCAATGCCATGGACTTCCTGGACGCGCCCGGACGGCTGACTTCGTTTCTGGACGGCCGCGCGATGAAGGCCTTCGTCCGTCCCACGGGCGTGGGGGTGCGCGTGCTCGGCCGCGGCGCGAGCCCGCTACTCGGCGCCCTGAGCCGCGTGACCGGCGTCGATTTGCTGTCCGACCTGACCACGTTCTTCGGGCTGCTGGGCGACATGACCAACGACTTCAGCCTGCGAGCGGCGCAGGTGGAGCGGCTGCTGCACTCTGCCACGACGGCCTTCCTGCTCGTGACCTCGGCCCAGCGGGAGCCGATTGACGAGGCGATCTGGTTTCGGCGAACGCTTCAGACCAGCGGCCTGCCGTTCGCCGGCGTGCTCGTCAACCGGGTCCACCACGACCTCCTCGGCGACAGCGAGCCCGAGGACGTCGCCGCGATGCTCTCCGAAAGACTGGGCGCCGGGCTGGCCGCGAAGGTGGCCGCCAACTTTCGCGACTATCACGTGCTGGCGCGCCGCGATCACAACAACGTCGGCCGCCTGGCAGCCGAGCTCGATGGCAGTCCGCTCCTCCTGGTGCCTCAGCTCGACGATGACGTTCACGACGTCGCGGGACTCCTCCAGATGCACCGCTACCTGTTCGCCTCGCAGGCCGAGCGCGACCGGATGATCGATGCGGTCGTCGCTTAGCGCGTGGCTCATCCCGGGGCGGCCGCCTTGAGCCAGACGCCCTGTGGCCCGTCGTCCGTCCATGTCGTCCAGTCGAGCAGCACCAGCTGCCACTGGTCGGGTCTAAGCGTCTGCTCGCCGCGGAACATCTTCACTCGGCGCTGATGAAGCAGCTCCCACACGGCCTGCTCGCACAGCGCGAGCCGCTCGCTCGGTCGCGAGTGGAGCTGGCGCTCGCCGGCCAGCTCGACCACCCGCGGTAGCGAGAGGCGCCCGCGGGCGTCGAGCGTCGAGAGGAGCTCGCGCTTGAGCTCTTCGAGTCCCGGCATCCGCTCGAGCTGGGCCAGCACCTCTGCGGTCACGTCGCGCCCCCGGCGCATGGCGTTCGCCCAGCCGCGGCCGAGCCCGATGTCCTCCGGCGCGAGCGCGGGCCCCTCGATGATCGTCAGCCGTGCCCGGTCGGGCTCCCAGCGGCGCTCGTCGAGTTCGACCGCCCGCCCCGCGGCCCACGCGCGGAGGATCCGCGAGTCGAGCTCCTCGCGGCTCAGGTTGAACGCGCGCGTCGCGTGGGGGAACTGCCGCAATTGGACGTGGAACACGCCTATGCGGGACGGGCTAGGTGGCGCCCGCGTGGGCGCGAAACTGCTCTCGCGCCCACTCGATCCTCCCCCACGCCGCCTCGCGATCGCCCCAGCCCTTGGTCTCGGAGCGCCGGTCCGGATCGAGGTCTTTGTACACCGAGAAGAAGTGGTCGATCTCGAGGCGCAGGAGCCGAGGCAGGTCGTCGACCTCGTCGAGCTCGTTCCAGCCCGGATCGTTGCACGGCACGCACACGACGTGGTCGTCGGGCCCTTTCTCGTCCTCCATCATGAACAGGCCGATCACTTTGGCGGGGACGATGCACCCCGGGAACGTCGGCTCGGACACGCAGACCAGCACGTCGAGCGGATCGCCGTCCGGCGCGAGCGTATCCGGGATGTAGCCGTAATCGGTCGGATAGACGACCGACGCGGATATGAACCGGTCGAGCTTGATCCCCCCGAGGTCCGGGTCGTACTCGTACTTGTTGCGGCTCCCCTTCGGGATCTCGATGACGCAGTCCAAGGTTCCGGTCGCCACGTGCGCGCTCCGGTTCGCTCAGTTCATGTCGCCGCGCGCGACCGCAAGGCACGCCTCGCACGGAGGCCAGGGCGGGTTCCACGGATAGCCGGTGACGTCCTTACCGCACAGCGCGGTGTCGGGCTCCTCCGACGTAACCAGATGGCACAACTCCTCGAAGCCGTGGTCGCCAATGCGCGGCACGTTGAGGCAGTGCGGGTGCACGTTCGGAACCTTGACGGGAGCCGGCATCGACGCAGCATAACTCGGTGGGAGAGGGGCCGCCCGACGGCATGCGCGGGAGGGTCGGTTGTCTTTTAACGGGCTCGAGCGGGACATGCCCGCTCGAGTGAGATCGCGCTCCCCCTAACTTCAATAGAGCCCAGGACTTACATGTCTTCGCCTGGCGGCTAGACACTCCCGGCCCCGGCTAACCGAGACCGAGTAGGGAGCGGTCTTCACTGAAGCCTACCGCTTGGGGCGCCGGCAGGGCTACGCCGCGGCTGGGCTCTCGGCAAGCAACCCGTCCGCGACCGCGCGCAGATCCATGTCGAGGTGACCGCAGAGCGCGTCGCGGAGCAGCGCCCGAAGGTGCTCGGCCAGCTCCCCGACGAGCGCGTCGGCTCCCTGCTCCGCCGGCGCCAGCCCGGCGATCACGGCCCGCTCGAGCGAGATCGCGTGCGCCGTATGCTCGGCCAGCGCCGCCCGATCCTCGGGGCGCGCGCAGATGACCGCCAGTCGCTGCGCGAGCCGACCGCTGGCCGGACCTTCGGGCTCGAGCAGCGCGCGAAGCGCGAGCAGATAATCGGTCAGTGCCTCGAACTGAGCCAACCGCTCGCACCCCATCTCGAACCGCGCCAGCGCCCAGGCGAACTCGCCCCCGGCGGGCGTCCTGCGGGCGATCAGGTTGCAGAAGGCCCGGAGCTCGTCTTCCTGCGTGACCGGGATGACCGTCACCAGCCGGGGACGCCCGCTGGTCCCGAGCGCCACCGGGCGCCAGGGCCCGGAGTCGGTCCGCGTCCACGCCACCGGCCCAAGCGCGTAGCCGCCCCGCTCGAACAGCCGAAGGGCGGTGAGGACGCGCCTGAACCGCGCCCGAGCGGCAGACACGGGCGAGGGGGCCGATCGATCCTGGGCCACGGTCAGTGCGACGAGCACGTTCGGCTCATCGCCGTCGCCCCAAACCGCCTCCGGGGGCGCGTCGGCGAACTCGTCGCCCCGGAACAGAGACAGGCCCTCCCCCAGCGGAATCTCGTTGGTCTCGTGGTCGAGCGCGATCCCCAGCAGCGGCGCGACCACGGTTGTGACGCAGCGGCCCTCGTACAGCGCACGCTCGAGCTCGAGGTAGGCGGCTTCGAACCGAGCCGGGTCGAAGCCGAACTGGCTGCGCTCCGCGAACACCTTCGAGAGGAAACTCCGCAAGGCCGCCACGGCCCGGTCTCTCGGCTCTCCCGGAATCCGCTGCTCGCCGCGCTGGCGCAGATACGCGTCGACCCCGTCGAGGTGGGAAAGCGCGCCGGCGGCCGGCGCGTAGGTCGGCAGGGCCGAGAGCAGGCCCCCGCGCTCACGGATGAACACCCCGGTCAGCGGCCGGTAGCAATAAAGCGGCGTGCGCGTGCGCGGGCGGGCCTCGGTCTCGATCACCTCGAACGGAACCTCGGCCCCTTTGGCGGTCTCGGCCGCCAGCTGACCGGCTGCGTCGGCGGTGAACGCCTCGAGGAGTGCGTGCAGGTTCGTGTTGCGCACGGTCGCCGTTTCGCGGTCATGGCGAGCGCTCCTGCACCTCGCACGTCGAGTTGCAGTGGATTGCCGCTGTCGCCGGTTCAGATGCCGCGCTGGAGCGCGAGCACGAGCAGCGCCACCGCGAGCACACCCGCTAGCAAGACCACGACGAGATTGGTCGCGAGCGCTACCCGGAGGGCGCGCGGGGAGTGCCTGGGACGATCGGGCACCGGCTCGACGGGGGAGCTCTCGGTCGCGGAGTCGGTCGGCGGAGCCGAGGAGACCGATGCAGCGAGGACGTCGGTCACGAACCGGTTGAGGCTGACGTGCTCGCGCTCGGCAGCACGCGCCAGCTGCTCGTGGAGCGTGCTCGGCATGCGAACGAGGAAGCGCCCGCTGTGACTGGAGGATGCGCCGCTCTTCTGGGCGTCACCGCCGGCCTT
>JAFASF010000415.1 GCA_019244745.1 Solirubrobacterales bacterium
GCACGCTGATTGCCATTCTCGGCCTCCGTTCTTGCTCGCCGCCCAGGCAGCGGGAGCGGGGACGCGGTGTGCTAGTCGACTACCTCGACCCAGCTGGCGATCTCGTCGCGAGTGATCGTCTCCGAGAGCTTCGGATGATCGCTCCGGATGTGGCCCTCGATCTGAGCGACCACCTCATCATCTGTTTCGGCCCGGGCGACGAACCCGCACTCGCATTTGATCTGCCTGGACATGTTCTTGTCGCGGCGATTGTCGGCGCCGAGCCTTTCTCATATCTTGCCAACAACCTTGGAGAAAGGTTGGAACGTTCGGTGCCTTCCGGCTCTCGTCCACGCATCCAGCTCTGCGGCCGCTTCGTCGTCGAACTCGACGCCCGACGGATCGAAGCTCAGCTCCCCAGCCGCCAAGGCCGGCTGCTGTTCGCTTACCTGGCACTCAACCGCGACCGGGCTCTGACCCGCGACGAACTCGTGGACGCGCTCTGGCCCTATGCTGCGCCGGCAGCCGCCCCGTCCGCGCTCACCGTCCTAGTCTCCAAGCTCCGTGCCGCGTTAGGAAACGAGGTGCTGAGCGGGCGCAGCGAACTTCGGCTGAACCTGCCCGCGGACGCCAGGATCGACGTCGAGGATGCGCTCGCGGCGGTCCACGAGGCACAGTCGGCGATCGCCCAGGGCGACTGGAGGCGGGCATGGGGCCCAGCCCTGCGCGCCCAGTTCATCGCCCGCCGGCGGCTGCTGCCCGAGCACGACACGCCCTGGCTCGATCAATGGCGCCAGCGACTCGACGACATGCACGACCGCGCGCTCGAAGCCTACGCCGCCAGCTGCCTCGGCATCGGCGGCACCGAGCTCCCCGGCGCCGAACGCGCCGCCCGGACCCTGCTCGAGCGCTCACCCTTGCGAGAGACCGGCTATGCCATCCTGATGGACGCCCTCGCCGCCCAAGGCAACGTCGCCGAAGCGATGCGCATCTACGACCGGGCTCGCACCACTCTCGATCAGGAACTCGGAATCACCCCGGGCCGGGCGATTCAGCAAGCACACGCCCGCCTGCTCGGCCTCGAGACGCAGACACCCTGAGAGCGTAAACGGGGTCCGCGTGCAACCCACACAGGCACAGGCATGAGCAGCGCGGCCGTCAATCTCGACCGGCAACCCAGATGACGTCTGGCGGCGATACCGCGCCCGTCCCTCACCTCTTGCAGGCCAACCAGTGGCACGTTGCGGGCATCACCCGCGAGGTGACGGCCGCGGAGTGGGCGGCAGCGCAAGTCGAGCGCGTGCGCGACGATCCGGCGGGCCGGTTGGCGTTGACGTCGCACGCGTACAACGGACCGTTCGGTAAGGCGCCGCGGCATCTGCCGTTCCGACGAGCCGCCTTGTCGTTCATGCGCTGGCAGGCCGAGCGTGGCGTGCTGCGTCCGCTGGACGAGAACCCACCCGGAAGCCCGTGGTGGCGGGCGGTTAACGATCGGCTGCTCCTGGACGGCTGCGAGGCCTTGGCCCGTTCAGGCGGGCTTCCGGGGCCGGCCTCCTCGCCCACGATCGCGCCGTGGCTGGCGTTTATCGCCGCACCGACGGGCGGAAACTGGTACCGAGCGCACAACGCCAGCATCGTTCGCGCATATCTTGAGAACCGCGATCTCGCCGACCAGGAGTCGCTGCCCGAGCGCTTCTTCCTCAACGTTGCGCTGCTCCGCGTCCTCTACGCGCACGCGCTGAACGCGGCGCCACGGATGGCGCTCGGTTGGTTCGCGCCGGCCGCCCGGGTACTCGGTGACCCACGGATGGGAATGGCCGGCGCGTTCCTCTCGCTCGGCCGGGTGCTTCCGGCCCACTACCCAGCCCGGCTCGATCTGGAGGCGACCCTCAAGATCGAGCACGGGCTCGGGCGGATACTCGACTACGGCGTGATCGCCCCACGACTCCAAGCGCTCTACGACTGGTCGGCGCGAGAGCTTGACATCCCCGACCTACGCAGCCTGATTCGGGACGGCAGCCCGATCTACGCGTGGTCCTACGCCGATCGGAACGTGTGGCGGCAAGCGCCGGAGTCGCTCCCCGTGCGGCTACTGCGAATCGCGACCTCGCCGCGGTGAGCGTGGCCCGCGCAACGGCGCGCGAGGGCGCCGGGCCGCTGGCCGGTGCCCCGCGACGTCGGGATTCAGCGCTCCCCCGGCTCCGTGCGCGGGTATTGAGACACGGGCGAGCGCAGATCGAGTGCGGTGGCGACGATCCGGTTCTGCTCGGCGGCATGCGCCACCGGGTAGCCCTCCCCGGACGCCGCCCGCTCCGGGCGGCCGATGTAGCCGAAACGAAGGTGCTCGGGCAGGATCTGCAACAGCCGCGGGGACATGTGGGCCCGGGCGCCCATGTTGCGCGGCTCCTCCTGGACCCAGACCACTTCCTCGAGTCGCGGGTACGTTGCGACCAGCTCGAGGATCTCCGACTGCGGGAACGGGTAGAGCAGCTCGATCCGCCCGATCGCCACCTGCTTCTGGTCGGCGCGCTCGGCGTGGCCGACGAGGTCGTAGTACATCTTGCCGCTGCACAGGATGAGCCTGGTGACCGGCTCCGGGTCGACGCCGGGCTCGGCGAGCACCGGTTGGAAGCGACCGTTCGTGAGCTCATCGACCTGGCTCGTGGCCTGCTGCAGGCGAAGCAGGCTCTTGGGCGTCATGATCACCAGGGGCCGCTGCTTGGCGATCCGCGCCTGCCGGCGCAAGAGGTGGAAGTACTGCGCTGGCGTCGTGGGGTTGGCGACGCGGATGTTGCCCTCGGCCGCGAGCTGCAAGAACCGCTCGAGTCGCGCCGAGGAATGCTCGGGGCCCGATCCCTCGTAGCCGTGGGGCAGCAGCAGCGTCAGCCGCGAGGTCTGCCCCCACTTGGCCAGTCCCGAGACGATGAACTGGTCGAGGATCACCTGCGCGCCGTTGACGAAGTCGCCGAACTGCGCCTCCCACAGCACCAGCGTCTCCGGGCCCTCCTGCGAGTAGCCGTACTCGAAGCCGACGCACGCCATCTCCGACAGCGGGCTGTTGTGGAGCTCCATCGGCGCGAGCGCGCCCGGTAGGTGCTGGACCGCGCAGTGCTCCTGGCCCGTCGTGGGGTCGTGGAGCACGAGGTGGCGCTGGCTGAACGTGCCCCGCTCGGTGTCCTGGCCGGTGAGCCGGATCGGGATCCCCTCGGTCAGCAGTGACGCGAACGCGAGCTCCTCGGCGTGCGCCCACACGATCCCGCCGTCGGGACCCAGCGCCGCGCGACGCTGCTCGAACTGCTTGACGAGCTTCGGATGGATCGTGAACCCGTCGGGCACCGACAGCAGCTCCTCGTTGAGGACGCGCAGGCGGTCGGCCGACACGGCGGTCTTGACCTCCGGAGAGGGCGTGCGATCGAGCTGGTACTCGCCGGTGGCGTGCTCGACCTCCTTGGCCGCGGCGATCTGCTCCTTGAGCTTGCGGTGCTCCTCGGTCAGCACCGCCCAGACGTCGTCGGTCATCTCCGTCGACTCCTGCTCGGACACCACGCCCGCGGTGATCAGCTCCTTGGCGAACCGCTCGCGAACGGGCGGATGGTGGCGGATCACCTGGTACATCTCGGGCTGGGTGTAGGCGGGCTCATCGGCCTCGTTGTGGCCGAAGCGCCGGTAGCCGATCAGGTCGATCAGCACGTCGTGCCCGAACTCCTGGCGGAACGCGAAGGCCAGGCGCACCGCCGATACGCACGCGGCCACGTCGTCGGAGTTGACGTGGATGATCGGGACGTCGTAGCCCTTGGCCAGATCCGAAGCCCAGGTCGTCGAGCGCGCGTCATCGGGGTCGGTGGTGAAGCCGACCTGGTTGTTCTGGATCAGGTGGATCGTCCCGCCGACCGTATAGCCATCGAGCGCCTGCAGGTTGAGCGTCTCGGCCACCACTCCCTGGCCCGGGAACGCCGCGTCGCCGTGGATGATGATCGGGATCGCGGCGTTCGTGTCGCGATGCGCGTGGGGACCCTGGCGCGTGGTTTGCGCGGCGCGGGTGGCGCCCTCAGCGACCGGGTGCACGTACTCGAGGTGGCTCGGATTGCTCTCCAACCGCACGATGATCGACTCCCCGCTCGGCAGCTGGTAGGAGCCCTGGGCGCCGTGGTGGTACTTGACGTCGCCGGTCCCACCCTGGGGGATCGTGGTGATCGGCTCGAGCGTGGAGGCCCCCTCGAACTCGGCGAAGATCGTGTCGTACGCGCGGCCCAGGTTGTGCGCGAGCACATTCAGGCGGCCCCGGTGCGCCATCCCCAGGACGACCTCGCGCGCGCCCTGCGTCGCCGACAGCTGGATGAGCTCGTCGAGCATTGGCACGGTCATGTCGAGCCCCTCGATCGAGAACTGCTTCTGGCCCAGGTAGGCCTTGTGCATGAACCGCTCGAGCGCGTCGACCTCGGTCAGGCGCTTGAGCAGCGCCTTCTTCTCCTCGGCCCCGAGTGGCTCGCGGAAGGCGCCCGACTCGATCGCCTCGCGCAGCCATAGCCGCTGCCGATGCGAGGAGATGTGCTCGATCTCGTAGGCGATCGGTCCGCAGTAGGTCTCGCGCAGGTGCGGGAGCGCGTCCAGCAGCGTGTCCCCCTCGACGTACATGCGCAGGATGTGCGAGGGGATCTTGGACATGAGCTCGGGCGTGAGGCCGAGCGGCTCGGGGTCTAGTGCCGGGTCGCCCTCGGGCTCCCGGCCCAGCGGGTCGAGCTTGGCGGCGAGATGGCCGTGGGTTCGGTGAGCCTTGAGGAGGGAGGTGGCCGCCTGCACGGCCTGGAGGAGCTCCTCGTCGGGCGGGGCGGTGGGGGCCGGGGCCGGCGCCGGCGGGGCAGCGGTTGCGGCTTGCGCCGGCGCGGTCGGAGGCTCTGCGAGCGCCGGCAGCTCTACCCCGAGATCCGCGAAAACCCTCTCGTAGAAACCGTCCTCGCCGTGCAGGTAGGCCTCGATCCGCTGCAGGAACCGGCCGGACTCGGCACCCTGGATGAGGCGGTGGTCGTACGTCGAGGTCATCGTCATGACCTTCTCGGCGCCGATCGCCTTGCCGATCCGGCCCAACCCCGGCGGGTAGCCGATGGCGCCGGTCGCGACGATCGTGCCCTGCCCGACCATCAATCTGGGGACCGAGGCGACCGTGCCGATGCCGCCGGGGTTGGTCAGAGTGAGATTCCCGCCCTGCAGATCGTCCGCGGTGAGCGTGTTCGTGCGGGCCTTCTCGACCAGGTCGTTGTACGCGGTCACGAACTCCGGGAACGTGCGCCGGCCGGCGTCTGGGATGACCGGCACCATCAGCGTGCGGGTGCCGTCCTTCTTTTCCACGTCTACCGCCAGGCCGAGGTTGACCGCGCCGTCGTCGACGCGGTGCGGCTTGTCGTCGATCTCCTCGAAGTGGTGGGCCATCACCGGTAGGTCCTCGGTGGCGGCGACCGCGACGGCGTAGGCGATCAGGTGCGTGAACGAGACCCGATGGCCCGAATCCTTGAGCTGGGCGCGCCGCTGTTCGAGTTCGGAGACCGTGAGCGTGCGGAAGGAGGTCGCGGTCGGGATCGAGCGGCTCTGGTCCATGTAGCGCGCGAGGGCCGCGGCGGAGCCCTTGATCAGTTGGGCGCCGGCTGGGCTCGGTGCGGGTTTTGCTGGGGCGGCCCTGCCGGTCTCGGCCGGGGCT
>JAFASF010000461.1 GCA_019244745.1 Solirubrobacterales bacterium
ACGACGTCCATGATCACGCCGCCCTTGAGCATCTCGGCCAGCCCGGCCTTGACGGTGAACGTCGCCTCGTCGCGCGGAGTATCGATGTCCTCTGCCATCGGTCCGAGTGTACCCGGGCGATACCGTGTGCCGCCATGTCCGAGACAGCCATGTCCGACGCGGTGTTCGTCCGTAGTGGACAGCGGTTTCGGCCCACAGACCTCGCCCGGGGACCCTGGGATGCGAATGCCCAGCACGGGGGCGCCCCAGCCGCCCTGCTGATGCGGGCGTTCGAGAACGTGCCCGGAGATCCGGAGCTGCTGATATCCCGGGTCACCTACGAGCTGCTCCGCCCCGCCCCGCTCGACGAGCTGGAGGTCTCGGCCGAGGTGGTCCATCCCGGCCGCCGCGCCCAGCGGCTCGAGGGCTCGTTGCGAACCAAGAGCGGAGCAGAGGTCGTGCGCGCCCAGGCGCTCCGGGTGCGACGCGCCGAGGTTCACGTGGTACCCGAAGAGACGCTCGAGCTGCCCGGGCCGGAACAAGGGCGTCCCAGCGACTTCGCCTCCGCCGAGCACGGGTCGATGTTCGCCGTCGATGCGATGGAGATTCGCTTCCTCGAGGGAGCGTTCTACGCGCCGGGACCGGCCACCGCCTGGTTTCGCTTGCGCCAGCCCCTGGTGGCCGGGGAGGAGCCCTCGCCGCTCCAGCGCCTTGCGGCCGCGGGTGACTTCGGCAACGGGATCAGCGCGGTCGTGACGTGGCAGGGACACGTCTTCATCAATCCCGACCTCACGCTGTACGTAGAGCGAGAGCCCGTGGGTGAGTGGATCTGCCTGCGGTCGGTGACCCGCATCAACCCCGGTGGAGTTGCGATCTCGGACAGCGCGCTCTATGACCAGCGCGGCCGGGTCGGGCGCGCGATGCAGTCGCTCCTGGTCGCCCGCCGTTAGCGCTCGCGGTTGCGCAGGTAGGACAGGAGGCCGCCGGCCACAAGGATCGCGCGCTCGTGCTCGGAGAGGTCGTGCGCGAGCGCCAGGTCCTGTCCGGTGTCCTCGATCCGCGCGCTGATCGTCTCGGCGCCGTCCTGGAGCTCCTGTTTGATCGCGGGCAGCGTCCAGGTCTGCCCGACCTCGGCCGCGTCGTAGTCGCTCTCGTCGGAGAACGTGACCGCGACGATGCCCTGGGCGATCAGGTTCCGCCGGTGGATCCGGGCGAAGGACTTCGCGATCACGGCCTTCACCCCCAGGTACAGCGGCGCGAGCGCGGCGTGCTCTCGCGAGGAGCCCTGGCCGTAGTTGTGGCCCGCCACGATGAGACCGCTCCCCCATTCCTTCAGGCGCCCGCGGAACTCGGGATCGCGGTGGCGAAACGTGAACTCGGCGATCGCCGGCACGTTGGAGCGGTAGGCCATCACCTCCACCCCGTCGGGCGCCAGGTCGCCCGTGGAGATGTCGTCCGGTTGAACGGTCGCCACCCTGGCCTCGATCCGATCCTCGATCGGGGTGTGCTTCGGCGGGCGCTTGATGTTCGGCCCGCGCGGGATCTCGATCCGCTCGGCGTCCCCTTCCTCGGCGGGGGCGAAGATGTGGACGTCGTCCACGTACGGCCGGAGCTCGGGCATCGGCAACAGCTCGGGCGGTTGGCCGTACTCGCGCGGGTCCTCGATCTTGCCGCTCAAGAGCGACACGGCCGCGACCGCCGGCGAGCACAAATAGACGGAGTCCTCGGGGGTTCCCGACCGTCCGGGGAAATTGCGGTTGAACGTCCGCAGCGAGTTGGCCCCGGACGGCGGAGCCTGCCCCATGCCCACGCAGGGCCCGCACACCGGCTCGAGCATCCGGACCCCGCCGTCCGAGAGCTGGCGGTAGACGCCCGACTCGGCGATCGCGGTCAGGATCTGGCGCGAGCCCGGCGTGGCCGTAGCGGCGACGTCGGGATGGACGATCTGGCCGCCGCGGTCGGCGAGCACGGCACCCGGGAGCGCGAGGTCGTTATAGCCGGAGTTGACCGACGATCCGATGCACACCTGCGCCACCGGCGTACCGGCTACCTCCTCGACCGGGGCGACGTTGTCCGGGTTGTGGGGCTTGGCGACCAGCGGGCCGAGCTCGCTCAGGTCGATCTCGATCCGCTCGTCGTACTCGGCCTCGGGATCGGGCGCCACATCGACGAAATCGCCGCCGCGGTCCTGGCGCTCGAGCCAGTCCCGGGTTCGCTCGTCGGGTGGGAACACGCCGGCAGTGCCTCCCAGATCGGCGACCATGTTCGCGATCGTCGCGCGCTCCGGGATGCTCAGATCCGCCGTCCCCGGGCCGGTGAACTCGAGCACCTTGTTCTTGCCCCCGCTCGCGCTCAGGCGCCGCAGCAGCTCGAGGATGATGTCCTTGGCTTGAACCCAGGGACGGTTCAGCGCGCCGGTCAGGTGAACCTCGACGACCTCGGGGCAGAGGATCTCGTACGGGTGGCCGCCCAGCACCACCGCGACGTCGAGGCCGCCGGCGCCGATCGCGACCATTCCCAGGCATCCCGCCTGGGTGGTGTGGGAATCCGCGCCGAGCATGGTCTGGCCGGGCTTGCCGAAGCGCTCCATGTGGATGTAGTGGCTGATCCCGTTGCCCGGCCGCGAGAAGTGAAGGCCGTACTTGCGCGCGAGCGCCTGGAGCATCCGGTGGTCGTCGGGGTTCTTGTAGTCGAGCTGGACGACGTTGTGGTCGACGTACTGGACGGCGCGCTGCACCTTGGCGCGCGGCACCTCGAGCTCCTCGAACTGCATGAGCGCCATCGTCCCGGTGGCGTCCTGAAGCAGCGCCTGGTCCATGTGGATCGAGATCGGCTCGCCGGGCTTCAGCTCCCCCTCCGCAAGATGTTCCTCGAGGATCTGCTTGGTCAGGTTGGCGGCCACATAGCGAACCTTCCCACACCGTGGCAGCCGCTAACCGTCGTACGTGCCTTGCGCGCGGGCGACGAGCGTGCCGTCCGCGCTGGCGGTGGCGCGTGCCCGGCGCCCGTCCGCGTCGGCCTCCACCTCGACGAACGCCCCCACCGCGGTCGGCGCGATCAGCTCGACCTCGATACGGCGGGCGCGGGCCCGGGGGCCGCAAGCGAACGCCATCGCCTCGCTCAGCGCGGCGGCGATCACGCCCTCGTGCGCGTAGCCGGGCTGCGGCCCCTGATGGTCCTGCTTGATGAAGCAGCGACCGCTGACGGCACCAGGGGCCGGCTCCTCGAGCTCGCACAGCAGGCCGAACAGGTTGGAGCGCCCACACCCGAAGCACAGCTCGTGGTGAACGAGCGGCACTACTTCAATCTAAACGCCTTGATCCGCACGTCGTACTGCTGCGCGTCGCGCGCATACACCCCGTACGCGAGCGCCTGGATGAGCGACAGCAGCGCCGTGTGCGAGCGGACGAACGCCGGCGTGTTCGACGAGTAGTACAGCCGGATCCGCGCCAGCCGTGCGACCTCGGAGAGCGTTGCATCGGTGATCGCGAGCGTCGGCGCCTTGCGGTGGCGCGCGAGCTTCATGGTCCGGGTGATCAGCGGATGCGGGCGGCCGGCCGACAGCCCGATCACGAGCGTCCGGTCATCGATCCGGCTGAGACGTCCGAGCGCCTCCTGGGACGGGCTGGCGACGATCTCCGCGCGGAGGTCCAGCAGCATCAGCAGGTGGCGCAGATAGCTGGCGAAGAAGGCCATCTGATCGGTGCCCGCGATCAGCACCTTCTCGGCCGATGCGATGGCGTCGATCGCGGCCTCGACGCCCGCCCGCGAGAGCTTGTGCGCGGTGTCCTCGACATTCACGTGATCGGCGGCGAGCGCCGCCTCGAACTCGGTGTGGTCGAGCGAGAACAGCGGTGCGGCCGCCGCGATCCCGTTCGAGCTGCCGCTGGGGCGACGCCGGTATTCCTCGCGAGCGGCCTGCTGGAGCTCCGGGAAACCCTCGAACCCGAGGGCCTGCGAGAAGCGCACGACCGTGCTGGAGGAGGTGCTAGCCCTGCGAGCCAGCTCCTCGGCCGTCTGGAAGGCCGCTTCGTCGAGATGGTCGACGATGTACTGGGCGACGTCCTTCTGGGAGCGCGAGAACTCCTCGAAACGCGAGCGGATGTAGGCGGACAGCGCCTGGTGACCGTACGGCGCTTCTTGGATTGCGGTCGAGCTGGCGGACGGCTTCATCGGCAGCCGACTCATTCGACGCGGGCCCGCGGCGTTCCTTCAGGCACCCCCGATTCGGCCGTGAACGAATCCGCCGTCTAACCGCTGCGCTGGACGCGCTCCATCCGCTCGCGATTCTGCTTCCGCTCGGCCAGGACTTCGAAGATTATGTAGACGATCAGAACGTTGACCAGCAGCCCAATCCCGAGAAACGTCGCGAGGAGCGCAAGCGTCTGGCCAAGAGCGTCAGCGGAGAGGAGCATTTGGTCAGGTCCAGCGTACCTCAAACGACCGGACGTACGCTCCGTTGCACGGGGTCGCGGTGCTAGCGTCGCGCGCGATTCGCGGGCCCTGTAGCTCAGTCGGTAGAGCAGCCGGCTCATAACCGGTCGCGCCCAGGTTCGAGTCCTGGCAGGGCCATTGGGTGGGGGGCGCGTCCGGCGTTTCTCACCGGGCCGCCCGCCCGCGGGCTGGGCGGCCCGGGCGTAGGCCACGGATGCTCCCGTGGCCACGCACGCCTAGTCGAGATACTCGTAGGCCTCGAGCGTCAGGAACTCGAGCAGCTGCCGTGCCAGCGACACCCGATCGAAGATCTCGCGCGTCTCGGCGGGGCGGCCTGCCCTCCAGGTCTCCTCGCCGACCGCCGCGCGGATCTTCGCAGTCTCGTCATCGAGCACCTCGCGAACCAGCTCGGGGGTGACCGTACGGCCATCCTCGAGCCGTACCTCGTGGTGCACCCACTGCCAGATCTGCGAGCGGGAGATCTCGGCGGTGGCCGCGTCCTCCATCAGCGAGTTGATCGCCGCCGCGCCTCGGCCGGTCAGCCAGAACGAGACGTACTGGAAGCCCACGTTGACGTTCGTCCGCAGCCCGGCATCGGTGATCTGGCCGGGCGTCGAGGACAAGTCCAAGAGGTCCTGGGTGCTCACGTCAACGTCATCGCGCAGACGGCTCAGCTGGTTCGGCTCGCCGTGCAGGCCGAGCTCGAACACCTCGCGCGCGACCGGCACCAGGTCGGGATGTGCGACCCAGGTCCCGTCGTAGCCCTGGCCGACCTCGCGCTCCTTGTCCTCGCGGACTCCGTCGAGCGCCTTGCGGTTGGCCTCATCGTCCTTGCGGGACGGGATGAACGCGGCCATCCCTCCCATCGCGTGCGCCCCGCGGCGATGGCAGGTCGCAGCCAGCAGTTCGGTGTAGGCGCGCATGAACGGGACGGTCATGGTCACCGCGCCTCGGTCTGGCAGCACCATCTCGCGCCGGTTCGGAAAGCACTTGATGGCGGAGAAGATGTAGTCCCAGCGGCCCGCGTTGAGCCCCGCCGAGTGCTCTCGCAGCTCGTAGAGGATCTCGTCCATCCTGAACGCGGCCGGCAGCGTTTCGATCAGCACGGTCGCTTTGATCGTCCCCCGCGGCAAGCTGAACTCGTCTTCCGCGAAGGAGAACACGTCGTTCCACAGACGGGCCTCGAGGTGTGACTCGAGCTTGGGCAGGTAGAGGTAGGGGGCGGTCCCCCGACGCAGCAGCCGCCCGGTGCAGTGAAAGAAATACAGCCCGAAGTCGAACAGGGATGCCGACGCGGGCTCGGAATCCACGATCAGATGGCGCTCCGGGAGATGCCAGCCGCGGGGGCGCACCAGCAGCGTGGCGGGATCCTCGACCAGCTCGTAGTGGCGTCCGTCCGAGGAGTCGTAGGTGATCGTGCCATCGATCGCGTCGCGCAGGTTGATGTGCCCCTCCACCATGTTGCGCCAGGTCGGGGAGTTCGCGTCCTCGAAGTCGGCCATGAACCCGTCGGCGCCGGAGTTGAGCGCGTTGATCATCATCTTGCGATCCGTGGGACCGGTGATTTCCACCCATCGCTGCTGCAGGTCGTCGGGCACCGGCTCCACCCGCCAGTCGCCGTCCCGGATCTTGCGGGTGCCATCGAGGAAACCGAGCAGTTCACCGGCCGCCAGCCGCTCGCGGCGCCGGGCGCGAGCCTCGAGCAGGTCGCGGCGGCGTGGCCCGAATTCCCGCTGTAGCGTCGCCACGAACGCGATCGCGCCCGGGGTGAGCACCTCTTCATAGCGAGCGTCCACCGCGGCGCGCAGTTCCACGTTGGTCTCTGTGGTCATGTCAGGCGTGAGGGGCTCGGGACGCGCTCTTCGGTGCCGGCATCCTTCCCGGGAGCAGGCTGGGCAAACCGCCGGGCGGCCCCGTCGAGCGCGGTCTCGATCGCGCACAGAGCGGCCATCAGAGCGGTGACCGTGGCCGCTATCGCCCAGGCGGGAAGGCTCCCGCCGAGCACGTAGAGGAGGAGCAGCGCGGCGCTGACCACCACCTTCTCGTATCCGACCTCGTTGGTCAGACGCAGCCGAAACGCGACGTGCCCGAGCAGGTAGAGCGCCAGCCCGGCGCAGAACGCGAGCCTCGCCGGGCCATACAGAGGGGAGCTCAGCACTCTGACCAGATCCCTGACGCCGACGGCGAAGGTGATGATCCCGGCGACGATCACCACGTGCACGTAGCTGTACGCGTCGGACGCCGCCAGCACCGGGTCGTCGTGCCCGCGGAGGCGCGCCTCGGCAACGGCCGCGAAGCGGTCGAAGTACGTCCACCACATGCCGATTGTGATCAGCAGGCTCAACGTCACGGCGAGGATCAGCTCCGCGCTGAGGTGGCGGCCGGCGCCGGTGGCCGCGACGCCGATGGCCACGATCGACTCCCCCAGGCAGATGATCACGAACAGGCTGTAGCGCTCGGCGAAGTGCGCCACGGCGACGCGCTGGAGGCCTCGTAGTCGCTCGCGCGTCAGCCACGCCGGACCGGCGTAGTCGATGGCCAAGGCGATCGCCCACAGCCCGATGCGCAGGCCTCCGGTGGTGAACGAGCCGACGATCAGCAGGACCATCCCGATGGCAACCGTGACCGCGAACCCGGAGATCGCCGTCCACGACGCGTTGCCCTTGCGCGAAGCGTCGGCATACAGGGCGAGATGGAGAAAACGAACGGCGGCGTAGGTGACGGCGAAGACCGTGCCCTCGTTGCCGAAGGCGTGCGGGACCGCGAGACCGGCGATGAAGATCAGGACCGTCGCCGCGAGCAGGCACAGGCGCAGAACCGGCGACCCGGCGGACTCGGCGTTCGCCGCCCACACGAACGCCGACCAGGCCCACCACATGAGAGCGAGCACGAGCATTCCGCGCCCGAAGCCGCCCCAGCTGAGATTCCGCGAGATCAGCGTCGTGACCTGCGTCACCGCGAACACATAAACGAGGTCCCAGAGAAGTTCGACCGGGGTCGTGCGGTGCTCTTCGTCAAGGCCGTCAGCGCTGGGCTCGGCCACTTCCTCGGGGGCTGGGGGCTCGGCCACTTTCTCCACGCAGCAAGTATGCGTCAGACGCGCGCGCTGCCCCACCCAACAACGTCGGCCTCGAGCTATTCCGCTTCAATCGTGTCCGCCAGACTCAGGCCACGCTCGAGGGCGCTGGGTGTGCTAGAGGCGAAAGGAACCCTGCAATGAAGCTCGGCGTCTACCTCGGCTATTGGGGCCTCGGAATGGGACCCCGGGGCCAGCTCCAGGTTGTCCAGGAGGCGGAGCGCCTCGGCTACGACTCGCTGTGGGCGGCGGAGGCCTACGGCTCCGACGCGGCCACCGTGCTCGCCTGGCTGGCGGCCGGAACCAGCAAGATCAGGCTCGGCTCCGGGATCTTTCAGATGCCCGCGCGCAGCGCCGCGATGACCGCCATGACCGCGGCCACGATCGACGAGCTGTCGGGCGGTCGGATGCTGCTCGGCATCGGCTCCTCCGGTCCGCAGGTGGCCGAGGGCTGGCACGGGCAGCGGTTCGCGGGGCAGCTGCAGCGCACGCGCGAATACGTCGCGGTCGTCCGCATGGCTCTCTCGCGGGAGCGGGTCGAGTTCCACGGTGAGACGATCCGGCTGCCCCTGCCGGATGGACCCGGCAAGGCGCTCAAGCTGACCATCGCCCCGGTCCAAGAGGCGATCCCGATCTACCTGGCCGCGATCGGACCCAAGAACACCGCGCTCGCCGGCGAGATCGCCGACGGCTGGATCCCCACGTTCTTCTCGCCCGAGCACGTCTCGGATTTCCGCGCGCTCCTCGAGGAGGGCGCCGCGCGCGCGAGCCGATCCCTGGACGGGTTCGACATCGCGCCGACGGTCAATGCCTGCATCTCGGACGACATGGACCTCGCCCGCAACCTCATGCGACCGGTGCTCGCGCTCTACATCGGGGGAATGGGCTCGCGTCAGCAGAACTTCTACAACAACCTCGTGCGGCGCTACGGGTTCGAGTCCGCCGCCGAGGACGTCCAGGATCTGTACCTGGCGGGCGAAAGGGAGCGCGCTGGCCAAGCGATTCCCGACGAGCTGATCGACATGGTGTCGCTGTGCGGTCCGCGCGATGTCGTCCGCGACCGCCTGGCCGCTTATCGCGACGCCGGCGTCGGCACGCTGATGATCACGCCGATGGCCTTCACCGCCGAGGAGCGGATCGAACAGCTGCGAGCCGTGGCCGAGCTGGCCGGGTGACGGGCGCCGCGGACC